>CATWID010000024.1 GCA_958350755.1 uncultured Collinsella sp. | reverse complement strand
GTTTGTGGCGCCGTTTGGCATGCTCGTGTCCAAGTGGGGCGCCCTGGTGGCGTTTGCGCAGACCGGCAACGTGCTCATGATCATGGTGCTTGCCTTTGGCTCGGCCGCGACGTTTTACTTCTGGGGCAAGTGGCTTGCCAAGCTTTCGGGCGTCGATCCCACGGCTCAAAACGTTGAAGTCAATGTCCATAAGACCGAGTGGGCGGCGCTCAACACCATCGCCGCGCTGCTGATTCTGTGCTGCGTGGCGTTCCCGGTTATCTCGAGCGGTCTGGTGTCGCCTTACTTGGCTATGGTGTTTGGCCGCGTGCCGCACGTTATTGGCAAGGATGCCATGTATCTGATGGTGGTTATCGTGGCGTTTATCGCCGTGGTGTTGCTGACTTCATTCCGTGTGAGCAACAAACCGCACGTAAACGTATATCTTTCGGGCGTGGGAACCGACAAATATCGCCATTTCCGCGGCTCGATGGGACACGAGGTGAAGGCCGAAAAGCGCAATTGGTACTCGGAGGATGCCCTTGGCGAGAAGCGTATCGGCCCCGCGGGTAGCGTCGTGTGCTGCAGCATCATCCTGTTTGCGCTGCTGTGCTGCGCGTGGATTGGGCCCGAGCGGCTTGCCATGAGTGCGCCCTCGGTGCTGCGCGGTAAGTATTTCGAGGGCTCGGGCGTCGTGGGCATCTTTATTGGTACCGTGGCGTTTGCCTTGCTGGCGCCTTTGGTTGGTGGCCTGATCGACGGCGTTGACCGCAAGCTTTCGGCTCGCATGCAGGGCCGTGTGGGCCCGCGCCTGCTGCAACCGTTCTACGACGTTGCCAAGCTGCTGCGCAAGGCCCCCGCCAGCGTAAACACCATGGACGATACCTACATGGCGTGCGCGCTCATCTTTACCGTCGTGGGCGGCGGCATCTTTGTGTCGGGCTCCAATACGCTGCTGTGCGCCTTTATGGTTACGCTCGCCGCGATCTTTGTGGTGCTGGCGTCCGCTTCGACGCAAAGCCCGTTTGCCCAGGTCGGTGCCGACCGCGAGCTGCTGCAGGTTATGAGTTACGAGCCCGCCGTTTTGCTGATGAGTGTGGGCCTGTACCTTGCCACCGACAGCTTCGACTCCATCGCCGTGACGGGGCAGTCGGCCCCCATCATCGTGTACAGCGCGCCCATTTTCCTCGCACTGCTCGCGGTGCTTACCATCAAGCTGCGCAAGTCGCCGTTTGACCTTTCGTACTCACATCACGCGCATCAGGAGATTGTCCAGGGCGTCGCCACCGAGATGAGCGGCGGCACGCTGGCCAAGATGACCCTTATGCACTGGTGCGAGACCGTGCTGTTTTTGATGTGGGTGGGCATGTTCTTTGTCTGGGACAACCCGGTGAGCTGGGTCGTAGCCCTGGTCGTTATGGCCGCGACGTATTTTGTCGAGGTGCTTATCGACAACACCTTCGCACGCAGTACCTGGCGCAGCTGCTTTAAGCTCGGATGGGGCGTGGCGCTGGTGTTTGGCCTGCTCAACCTTATGCCCATCCTCGTCGACGTGTTTATTTAGGAGGCGGCATCCATGGATCATAAAATGTCGCGCTCGCCGTGGGTTATTCATTACGACGGCTCGAGCTGCAACGGATGCGATATCGAGGTGCTGGCCTCGCTCACGCCGCTGTTCGATGCGGAGCGCTTTGGCGTGGTCAACACCGGCAACCCCAAGCATGCGGATATCTTTTTGGTGACGGGGTCGGTCAATGCCCAGAACCTGCCCGTCGTGCGCCAGATCTACAGCCAGATGCTCGAGCCCAAGTGCGTGGTGGCCTGCGGTGTCTGCGCGTGTTCGGGCGGCGTGTTCCGCGATGCCTACAACGTGATCGGCGGCGTGGACCGCGCGATTCCCGTGGACGTGTACGCGCCCGGGTGCGCCATTCGCCCCGAGACGGTGATCGATGCCATCGTGGAGGCGTGCGGCATCCTGGACCAGAAGGAGACCGTGATGCGCGCCGGTGGCGATCCGCTCACCGTGGGCGGTGCCGCTACCTGGGACGGTGGCGTTGAGCTGGGCGAGGACGGGTTTGTGGCTGCGGGGGCCGGGACTGACGGTGCCGGTGACGCGCCTGCCGGGAAGCCTGCTGCGCCCGCCGCTGGCGACGCACCTGCTGAGACGCCCGCCGCTGCAAAGGAGGCCGAGTAATGCAAAAGGCTATCTATACCACCGTCGGGATCGACAAGCTCCTGTCGCATGTCCAGGCGCTCAAGGGCGTCGGCGCGCGCTTTGTGCAAATGCATGCCGAGCGCAACGTCGACGACGGCTCGTATCGCTTGGTCTATACGTTTATCAACGTCCGTGCTGCTCAGGAGCATATTGCGCAGGACGGCAGCTATGCGATCGAGAACCTGGTGGTCGAGGGCATCGACCAGTACCAGGAGATTCCGTCCATCAGCTCGTATTACCCCGCGGTGTTCCCGTTTGAAAATGAGGCCCACGACCTGTTTGGTCTTGCCATCACCGACATGCAGATCGACTTTAAGGGCTTTTTCTACCAGGTCTCGACTGCCGAACCCATGAGCGTCATCACGCCCGAGGTGAAGGCTGCGCGCGAGAAGGCCATGAAAGTCCGCGCGGCCGCCGAGGCCAAGGCGCGCAAGGCCGCGGCCGAGAAGGCCGCCGCGGCTGCGGCTGCTGCGGGGGAGGGTGCCGCGGGTGCCGGCGATGCTGCGGGCACTGCCGCTGCTCAGCCCGCTGCTGCTGCCGGCTCCGATGCCCAGCATGACGATGCCGCTGCGAAGGCCGCGCTCAAGGCCGCCGAGATGGAGGCAAAGCTCGCCGCCATGGATCCCGAGAAAGCGGCCAAGGTCCGTGCGGCGCTTGCCGCCAAGGCCGCCCGCGACAAGCAGAAAAAGGAGGCGTAAGGTCCATGGCTCATCGCTCCGTAATTCCGTTTGGCCCGCAGCACCCGGTGCTGCCCGAGCCGCTTCATCTGGACCTGGTGATCGAGGACGACCGCGTCATCGAGGCAATTCCGCAGATCGGCTTTGTGCACCGCGGACTCGAGAAGCTCACCGAAAAGCGCGACATGCACCAGTTTGGCTACATCGCCGAGCGCATCTGCGGCATTTGCGCCGTGGGCCACAGCTACGGCTATGCCAGCGCCTGCGAGCGCATGCTCGACATCGAGGTGCCCGGCCGCGTGCAGTATATCCGCACTATTTTGCACGAGCTTTCGCGCATCCACTCGCACCTGCTGTGGCTGGGCCTGCTCGCCGATGCCTTTGGCTTCGAGGCGCTGTTCTATCGGTCGTGGACCCTGCGCGAGCAGATTCTCAAGATCTTCGAGAGCACGTGCGGTGGCCGCGTGATCCTTTCGATTAACGAGATCGGCGGCCTAAAGCACGACATTGAGGACTCCGAGCTGGCTGGCATTGTCCAGACGCTCGATGCCATGCGTCCCGACTACGAGGCCCTGGTGCATACGTTTTTGGACGACGTCAGCTGTGGCGAGCGCCTGCATGGCGTGGGCGTGATCAGCAAGAAGGACGCGCTGGATCTGTCGATGGTCGGCCCGTTTGGGCGCGCCTCGGGCGTGGACTACGACGTGCGCATGTTTAGCGACGGTGCCTATGCGGACCTGGCTGCGTTTGAGCCGGTTGTCGCCACCGATGGCGATTGCTATGCCCGCTGCCAGGTGCGCTGTGCCGAGGTCACGCAGGCCATGGACATCATTAAGGAGCTTGTGGGCAAGATTCCGCACGACGGGATCGGCGGGCGCACCAAGCTTACGCCGGCCGACGGCGCACGCGGCGAGGTTGTGATTGAGCAGCCGCGAGGCGAGGCGTATTACTATGTGCGCGGTAACGGCACCAAGAACCTGGACCGCTTCCGCGTGCGCACGCCGACGTCGCAGAACCTGGCGGGTCTGACACATGCGCTGCAGGGCGTGCTCCTTGCCAACGTGCCCATGATTATCCTGACCATCGACCCCTGCATTAGCTGCACGGAAAGGTAGGCGCGGCATGAGTTTGCTGACATTTGCCAAGACGGCCTTGGGCTCTATGGTCAAGCAGCCGGTAACGGTGTGCTATCCGCAGGAGAAGCTCGCGGCACCCGAGCGCTTGCGCGGGCATATCGTCAACGACATGGACGCGTGCATCTGCTGCGGCATGTGTGCGCGTCGCTGTCCGGCGGGCGCGCTCGCAGTCGATCGCAAGGGTGGAACGTGGTCGATCGACCCGTATGCCTGCGTGGTGTGCGGTGAGTGCATCGAGAGCTGCCCCAAGCACTGCCTGACTATGGACACCGCCCGCACCCCAGTCGCAGCGGACAAGACTCCCACAGTAGAAACCAAGCCGGAGTAGCGCAGGGGTAGAACTGGAATAGGGGCCGGCGGGGCAAAAATGCCCCGCCGGCCCCGCGCGTGAGCGCGCGGTTGTGCCGCTGCGAACAAAACTATGCCGGATTACGGGACTGGATAGCGAACCTCCGACCATATCGAAAACCAAGATAATAAAACCGCAGGTAGACTGCTTGCTGTTTTTCAAAAATAGGGGGTATGGATGAGGGCTCCGACTTTAGCCCCGTAAACCGGCATAGTTTTGAAATGGCACCATATCAGTAACAGCCTTTGATCTCCCGTGGACAGAGGGAAACGGATCATTTTTGCCTTGCGAGGGCTGCCGCGTGACCCGTCTGCCACGAAATGGGCCCATCTACTATGTTTAGGCGGCAGCCCTCGACCACGGCAAGTAATGTGAAATGAAAACCGCAGGTAGAACGCCTGCGATTTTTCATGAAACGCGGCTATGGTCAGGGGTATCGGGTCAAACGTAGTAGATGGGCCCATTTCGTGGCGGGCGCCGTCAGCCGATCTCCGCGGGCGGAAGAAAGCAGATCATTTTGGTCTCGCAAGGCTTGCGGAGGCACTCGCGCAGGGCCGCCCGAACAAAACTATGCCGGTTTACTACGATGAACTCGACATTCCCGACCATGACTGCATTTTTCTAAATATCGCAAGCGTTCTACCTGCGGTTTTGGAAGCGTGCAATTTGCCGTGGTCGAAGGTGGGCGATTCATCGTAGTAAACCGGCATAGTTTTGAAATGGCATTAAATCGATAGCAGCCATTTTGCTATGCCGGGGTGGTCGGTTGTTGGGCAATTACCCTCGCAGGTAGGCGATGGCGATCTGCGTGCGGTTGCGTAGGCCCATTTTGGCAAGGATCGAGCTGATGTGGTTGCGTACGGTGCCTTCGCCCATGTAAGCGGCGGCGGCAATCTCCTTGTTGTCGAGGCCGCGGGCGATGAGCTCGGCGACTTCGAACTCACGGTCGGTCAGGCTGGCAAAGGCGGCGGGTCGGCGAGGCGTGCTGGCATCGGCGCCTGTCCCGTCAAAATCGATGTCCTCGATCGCCTTGCCCTCGAGCACGCGTTTGCCGTCCATGACCTGCGCCAGTGCCGGTGGAATGGCGGCGACATCGGTTTTGATCAGGTAGCCGCGGGCGCCCAGTTTGAGCGCCGACACAATGTACTCGTCATCCGAGAATGTTGTCAGAAACACCACGCGCGCCGCAGGGTCGCGCTCGAGGATCTCGCGTGCCGCCGAAAGGCCGTCGCGCCCCGGCATCTGGATGTCGAGTAGCGCGATATCGGGCGCGTGCTCGGCGTAGAGCGCGACCGCGTCGTCGCCATTGGCGCCGGTACCCACCACCTCGATCTGCGGCTGTGCGCCCAGGATAATCTTGAGCGAATCGACCACCAAACGGTCGTCGTCGACAACTATGAGCCTCATCGGGCCTCATCTCCTTGCTGTTTGGGAACGGTGGCAAACACACGCCAGCCGCCGGCGCCGGCGCGCGGGCCGGCGGTGAAGGTGCCGCCAAGCGCCTCGACGCGCTCGCGCATGGAGCCGAGCCCCATGCCCTCGGCGATGCCGCGACCGCCCGTCTGGGTCCCGCCCGTGCCATCGTCGGTAACGATGAGCTGGTAAAACGATGGATGCTCCAAGCATCGCACAACAACGTTTTGCGCGCGGGCGTGGCGCATGGTGTTGGAGAGCGCCTCGCGCAGGACCGCCGCAAAGCAGTTGGTGATGTTGGCGGGCGCATGCTCGGCCAAAACCTCAAGCTCAATCTGCGGGCCGCCATCTGAGCACGCGCCTTCCACGATGCACTCGAGCTGTACGGAGAGGTCGGCGGCAGTGTCATTGAGCGCGTGGACGCTGGCGCGCACAAGTTGGAGCGCCTCGTCAACGGTGTGCTTGACGTCGGCGAAATCGGCGGCAACCCTGGGCTCGTCGGCGTGCACGACGCGCAGGGCCTCGGTCTGCAGCGAGGCACGTGTAAGTTGGTGGCCAACGCTATCGTGGATCTCGCGCGCGATGCGGGCGCGTTCGGCGAGTGTCGCGAGCTCGACTTCGTAGTCCTGGCGGTCGGCAAGGTCACGGTTGCGCGCTTCGAGCGCGAGGGCTCGTTCCTGCAGCTCGTCGCGGATGCGGCGCATGCGCTGCTGCTCGCGCTCCAACTGGGCGGTACGCAGTGACAGTAGGGTGGCGGCGACTGAAAGGATGGCGGTCAGCAGGAGCGTTCGAGCGGCAAGCGCGTCGGCGCGAAGGTCCGCGACGAGTGCAAAGACAAAGGCGACGCCAATGCCCAGCGCGACCCAAACGCGTTCACGGCGCCCGCGCCGCGCGATGTCATAGAGGGCGAGGGGCGCAAACGGCACAAACGGCGGCACGAAGACAGCCGCGATGATGTAAGCGTAGCTCGCGGCCTCGCTTGTGCGGCTCGTGCGTTCCTTCTGTGCGAGCTCGGCCAGCGAGGTGGCAATAACGCCAAGGCAAAACGCCGCGACCAGGCGAGCGTCCACAGCAAGGCCCGTGGCGGCCGCAATGCAGCACGCCAGCACGATCGATTTGTCGAAAAGCCTGTTCATACGGGTATTGTACGCGAAGCCGCGCGCGGGGGAGGCGCCGCCCGGGGCAACCGTGACATTCCTCCCACGCGGCGGGGCGGTCGCGTCAGCAGGCTACGCGACCGCCCCGCACTCGTGACAAAGTTCACTGGTGCGCGCCGTCAGCTCCTGCGATGATGCAATCGTACCGGGCCGCAAGCAACAGAAGGGCCGCCTCATGACAGACATCGTCCACGTCGAAAACCTCGTTAAGCGCTACGACGACCTTATTGCGCTCGACCACTTTAACCTGAGTATCGCCCCCGGCGAGATCTTTGGCCTGCTGGGCCCCAACGGCTCGGGCAAGACCACGTCCATCAACTGCATCCTGCAGCTGCTCGCCTACGACAAAGGCACCATCGAGCTGTTCGGCGAGCGCATGACGCCCGCCCGCTACGACCTCAAGCGCCGCATCGGTGTGGTGCCTCAGCAGGTGGCGGTGTTCGACGAGCTCACCGTGCGCGAGAACATCGACTATTTCTGCAGTCTCTACGTCAACGACCGCAAGCGCCGCCGCGCGCTGGTGGACGAGGCGATCGACTTTGTCGGCCTGGGCGACTTTACCAAGTTCCGCCCCGGCAAGCTCTCGGGCGGCCTGGCGCGTCGTCTCAACATTGCCTGCGGCATCGCGCACAAGCCCGAGCTCATCTTTTTTGACGAACCCACGGTGGCGGTCGACCCGCAAAGCCGCAACGCCATCCTGGAGGGCATCTGCCGCCTGCGCGACGAGGGCGCCACGGTGGTGTATACCAGCCATTACATGGAGGAAGTCGAGCAGATCTGCAGTCGCATCATGATCATGGACGGTGGGCGCGTGCTGGCGCAGGGCACTAACGACGAGCTCAAGCGCATGATTCAGATGGGCGAGAAGATTGTAATCGAGGTCGGCGAGGTTCCGAGGGCGGCGCTCGGTGCCGTCGCAAGCCTGCCGCACGTTCTGGACCTTTCGGCAACGGCGGGACAACTCACGTTTTCGTGCGAAGCGAGCCCGCACAACCTGACGGACATTCTCGATGCGCTGCGCTCGCATGACGTGCCGCTCGGCCGCATCTATTCCGAACCGCCGACCCTCAACGACGTATTCCTCGAGATCACCGGCCGCGAGCTGCGCGACTAGGGGGCGGCCATGTTCAACACCATCATCACCACGGTCAAGACGCTGCTGCGCCGGCCGAGCACGTGGGTCTGGGGCGCTCTCTTTCCTATCGCGCTTTCCACGATGTTCATGTTTATGTTTGCGAACCTCAGCTCCGACGGCACGGTCGACCCGGTGCCGGTTGCCGTCGTGGCGGACGAGGCCTGGGATGCCTCGACCTTTAAGGATGTGGCAGCTTCGCTTGCCAAGGCAGGCGACGATCAGCTGCTCGATGTGAGCGAGTACGAAGACTTGGCTGCCGCGCGCAAAGCGCTCAAGGCCGGCGAGGTCGCGGGCATCTATACGGTTGATGCCGCGGGCACGCCCAGGCTCACGCTGCTTTCGAGCTATGACAGCTCGCGTGCGTCGACGGTGCTTACCGACCGCAGCATCCTTGAGACGGTGGCAAGCTCGTATACGCAAAATGCCGAGCTCATGTCCCAGATTGCCCAAGACAACCCGGCCGCCCTTGCCGGCCCGGAGGCGGTTGCGCGCGCTCTGTCGCTCGAGGGCGGAACCCGCCGCGTGAGCCTGACTCGTGCCACGCCCGATGGCACGGTCATCTACTATTACGCGCTCTTTGGCCTGGTCGCGATGATGTCTGCCGAGTTTGCCGCTTTGAGCGTCGTCGATTTGCAGCCCAATCTGTCCGGCCTCGGCGCGCGCCGCTGCGTGGGCGGTCTTTCCAAGACGGCGTCGCTGGCCGGCATTTTTGTCGGCTCGTGGCTGGTTTCCTTTGCATCGATGGCGGTTGCGATCGGCTACGTGCGCCTGGTCGTGGGCGTCGACTTTGGCGGGCGCGAGGGGTTGTGCCTGCTGGGTGGGGCTGCATCCGCGCTTGCCGCCACGGGCCTGGGGCTTTTTGTGGGCACGCTTCCCGTTAAGGGCGGCAAGGCATCCAAGTCGGGCATCCTCACGGGCTTTGCCACCACGTGCGCCCTGTTCGCCGGCCTCTACGGCGAGCCGGCGATGGCGCTTGCCGACGACGTCGCCCGCGCTTGTCCGGTCGAGTGCTGGCTCAACCCCGTCAAGCTCATCTGCGACATGTTCAATCGCCTGTATTTCTTTGAGGACCTGGGGCCCTTCGCTGTTCGCGCCGGCGCGCTCGTCCTGATGGCCCTGGTGTTTGTCGCCGCCGCTACGCTGATCTTTGGAAGGAGCCGCTATGAGCACCTTTAAGACCGCGCTTCGCATGGCGCTGGCGCACCCGTTCTACCTGCTCATCTATACGGTGTTCATCTCGCTCATGGGCGTATTCATCGCGGCTTCGGTGAGCTGGAACTCGTCGCAGCTTACCGAGTACAAGCCCTACGACACCAACGTGATCGTGGTCGACCGCGACAATAGCGACCTTTCGCGGGCGCTTACCAAGCACCTGGGCTCACGCTTTGACCTGGTCACGGGCGTCGGCGACGACACATACGACCTTGCCGACGCGCTCTCCAAGAGCAACAGCGCCAAGGGCAGTGCCGATTGCGTGTTCTTTATCCCGGAGGGGTTTGAGGACGATCTTGTTGCAGCCGCCCGTGCGGGGGAGGCCCTGCCCAAGCTCGACGTGACCTATGGTTCCGGCACCATGGCGGCGGCGCTTTCGTCCGCCGAGGCCTCGCGCTGGATCTCGCTCGCGGGCGCTGCGGCGGCGCTTGAACCCGCTGCCTCCAACGGTGACGTCGCAAGGGCCGCCGAGCACGCGGCCGCAAAGCGCGCGGAGGTCCAGATCGAGCAGGTCAAGGTCGACTCGACTGCTGCTACCACGCTCGAGTCGTACTTCAACTTTGGCGCGTACGCGATCATCTCGTCGGTCATCGTGTCGGTGGGACTGGTGTTTTCGGGCATGAACGAGCCCGAGCGCGTGCGCCGCATGGATGCCAGCCCGGTCTCTGAGCGCCAGCGTTCGCTCGCTGTGTTCGCGGCCGCCGCCGTGCTCACCGTTTGCATCTGGCTTGTGTCGAGCATGATGGGCGTCGTGGGCTTTGCCGGCGCGGTTGCCGAGGTCGGCGTGGGCCGCGTGTGCCTGGCGCTGGCGGCAACGTTTGCCCTGGCGTGCACGCCGCTGGCCGTTGGCTTTACGCTGTCGAGCCTGGGCGCGCGCGAGGAGCTGCTCAACGGTGTGGGCAACCTGCTCGGCATGCTCATGACGTTTTTGGGCGGCGCCTGGATGCCGCTGTCGCTCATGGGCTCGGCCGTGCAGACGGTGGCGCACTTTGTGCCGACGTATTGGGTGAACGACGCAATCGGCAAGGCGCTTGCCTCGGACCTGACGTCTGCCGTGTTGGGCGACATCGTCTGTGACCTGGGCGTCACCGTGCTCTTCGCCGCCGCCATCGCCGCCGTAGGCCTAGCCCTCGCACACGCCAAATCCCACGCCTAGCCGTAACCCGTCACTTGGGGACGTTCCTTTCCTGCTGGCACTTGGGGACAGTCCCGGCACTCATTGGGGACAGACTTAAATGAGTGGTTTCAGTCATATAAGTCTGTCCCCAATGAGTGCCCAATGACTGGTTTGGAAAAAATCGCGCCTGTCGCTTAAAAATAGTTCGCCTGGGTTTACTATTACCCTAGAAAAGTAGCTGAAGGCTAACAACGGGGGATAGCATGGCGACAAAGCAAGCGTATGTCCAGGTCAAAGGGCTCAAGAAACACTATGGCGACGGTGATGCGCGCTTGACGGTACTCGATGGCATCGACACGTCCATCAACCGCGGTGAGATCTGCGTCATGCTGGGACCCTCGGGCTCGGGCAAGTCGACCTTTCTCAACCTGATCGGCGGCCTGGAGGATGCCGACGGCGGCTCCATCATGGTGGACGGCTGCGACCTCACGGCGCTCAAGCCCGCCGATCTGGGCGAGTACCGACGCCGCGAGCTGGGCTTTGTCTTCCAGTTCTACAACCTGGTGCCCGACCTTACCATCAAGGAAAACATCGAGGTCACGGCGCACCTGTCCAAAAACCCGCTCAACATCGACGATCTGCTGCGTTCGCTGGGCCTCTACGAGCACCGCAACAAGTTTCCGCGCCAGGTCTCGGGCGGCCAGCAGCAGCGCTGCGCCATCGGCCGTGCGCTCGTCAAAAATCCGGGCCTGCTGCTGTGCGACGAGCCCACGGGCGCGCTCGACTACAAGACGTCCAAGGAAATCTTGCAGCTCATGGAGGACGTCAACCGCACCTACGGCTGCACCATCATCATTGTCACCCACAATGCCGCCATCGCGCGCATGGCAAATCGCGTGCTGCGCCTGCGCGACGGGCGCATCGTCGAGGATGAGCTCAACGAGTCACCCGTCGCGGCCGCCGAGCTCGATTGGTAGGCGGCGTCATGACACCTCTCGCAAAACGTCTCCCGCGCGAGCTGCGCCGCAATATCGGCAAGTACCTGGGCATCTTTTTGCTTATGTGCGGAAGCATCGCCCTCACGTCGGGCTTTTTGCTCGCGGCGCATTCCATCGGCTGCCTCATTGACGACATGCGCGATGCATATACGATCGAGGACGGCCGCGTAACTACCTCCTTCGAGGCCACCGACGAGCAGCTCAAGGCTGCCGAAGACGCGGCTGAGGACGTCGGCGGCGTTATGCTCTGCAAGAACTTCTCTATCGACGCCATCATCAAAAAGGCGTCCGGCGACGATGGCACCAAGCGCACCCTGCGCACCTACGCGCATCGCACCAAGGTCGACATTGCGTCCTACTGCGAAGGCAAGCAGCCAAAGGCGGACAACGAGGTGGCTATCGACCGCGTCTTTGCCACCAATAACGACCTCGCCATCGGCGATAAGGTCGAGCTCGAGGGGCGCACCTACACCATCTGCGGCATCATGACGCAGCCCGATAGCCAGGCGCTGTTCCTCAACAATTCGGACTTTACGGTGAACACCATTACCTATGGCGTTGCCGAGGTCAGCGACGCCGGCTTTACCGCGCTCGAGGATGCCGGCGGCGCGCCTGCCTACACCTACTCCTTTACCTTTACCGACCGCGATCTCCCCACCGCGGATCGCATCGATGCGGAGCAGGATATGGTCGAGGCGCTGACCGATGCCGATGCGCGCGTGGACGATCTGATCGATGCCGATTCCAATCAGGGCATTGGCTATGCGCGCGACGACGTGGACGGCGACTCCATGATGTGGATGACGTTGCTCGACATCATCATCGTGATCATGGCGTTTGTCTTTGTGGTGCTCACCGACGCCACCATCGAGGAGGAGAGCGCCATCATCGGCACGCTGCTCGCCAGCGGCTATCGCCGCCGCGAGATCGTGCTGCACTACCTCGCGCTTCCCGCCATCGTGGGCGTGCTCGCGGCGCTTTTGGGCACTGCGCTCGGCGTTGTGTTCTTTACCGAGCCCATGCGCGGTCTCTACTACGGCTCGTACAGCCTGCCGCCCTTCCAGGTGTACTGGAGCTGGGAGATCTTCGTGAAGTGTGCCGTGGTCCCCGCCGCTGCGCTCATCCTCATCACGCTGGTGGGTCTGCTTCGCAAGATGGGCAAGACGCCGTTGCAGTTCCTTCGTCACGAGGCGAGCGGCAAATCGGGCACCAAGCGCGGCCTGCAGCTGCCGGAGCGCATGGGTTTTGTTTCCCGCTTCCGCCTGCGTATCTTCCTGCGCAATCTGGGCAACTTCGCCACGCTCTTCGTGGGCATCGCGTTTGGGTCGCTGCTTTTGCTCTTTGGTCTGGCGATCCTGCCCACGATGACGCACTATGCGGACAACCTCGAGACGAGCCTGGTCGCCGAGCATCAGTACACACTCAAGGCGCCGCTGGAGCTCGAGGGCACTGCCGAGGAGCGCGAGCAGTGGTCGGCACTCGAGCACTTGCAGTCGGTTGACGGCGCGCTGCTTTCTGCCGCCCAGGATGCCGATGACGAGCTTGACGGCGCGGCCGATGCGGCGCAGACGGCAGCCGATGCCGCGACCGCATCTCCGTCTGCCGAGAGCCTGACCGCAGCGCAGGATGCGCTTGCCAAGGTCCAGGACAAGAAGGATGCGCTCTACGCGCGCCTTGACGATCTTGCCGATGCCCTTGGCTGCGACCGCGACGAGGCTATCGACCTGATCGACAAGGCCTCTAAGATCGACACTGACAACGACGATATCCACCCGGTCAATACGACCGACAACGGCGCGGGCGCAATCGCGCAGGCCGAGAAATATGCCGTTTACCAGCTGCAGTACGACCGTGGCGACGGTAATGGCGAGGAGACGATTTCTGTCTACGGCATCTCGTCCGATTCGCGCTACTGGAAGGGCCTCAACATCGGCGATGGCCGCGTCGTCTTTGGCGGCGGTCTGCTCGATAAGTTTGGCTGGAGCGAGGGCCAGAAGGTCACGCTCAGCGACAAGTACGAGGGTGAGCATTATTCCTTTGAGTACGCGGGCAAGGACTGTGCCTGGGGCTCCAAGTCGGACATGAACATCTATATGAGTATCGACGACTTTAACGAGCTGTTCGACAACGACGCCGCCTACTTTAACGGCTATGTGAGCGACGAGAAGCTCGACCTCGACGCGCGCTACTTTGCCGGCGACACCACGCCCGACGACATGCGCGCCGTGGGTGACCAGTTCATCGGCATGATGAGCAAAATGATCGGCATGATGGTCGGGCTCGCGGTGTTTATCTTCCTGCTGTTTATGTACCTGCTGACCAAAGCGGTGATCGACCACAGCGCCCGTTCGATCAGCTACATGAAAGTCTTTGGCTATCGCGATAGTGAGATCTCGCATCTGTACATCCGCTCGATCACGCTGTGCGTGGCGGCGTCGCTCGTGCTGAGCCTGCCGGTCATTATTGGCTCGCTCACGGCCATCTTCCGCTCGATGCTGCTCGCCTACAACGGCAATATCGAGATCTACGTGCCCGCTTGGTCCATGGCTGCATGCGTCGGCATTGGCTTTGCGACCTACCTGGTCGTGGCGCTGCTGCACACGCGCTCTATCAAGCGCGTCAGCCTAGCCGAGGCCCTCAAGGTGCAAGAGTAGTCATCGGGGACGTTCTTAAATGACTGGTCATCGGGGACAGTCTTTGACGATTCGCCGGCTCGCTGGCCGGGCTGGCAAGGACTGTCCCTGGCGGTACTCATTTAAGTCTGTCCCCAATGAGTGCCTAACGACTCGGCGTTGCGCTTGACTTCGACCCTACTTTAACGGGTACCATCCTCTATGTCTGTAACGCCATATAGACCGAGGGGATAGATCTATGACCGCAACTGCACCCGCAGCACCCGCTAAGGTGTACTTCACCAACCTGCGCACGCATGCTCGCGAGAGCCAGCTCGACAAGCTCAAGCGTCTCATCCGTCGCGCCGGTATTGAGCAGATTGACTTCGAGAACAAGTTCGTCGCTATCAAGATTCACTTTGGCGAGCTGGGCAATCTGAGCTTTTTGCGCCCCAACTACGCCCGCGCCGTCGCGGATGTCGTCAAGGAGCTGGGCGGCAAGCCCTTCCTCACCGACTGCAACACGCTTTATGTCGGCAGCCGCAAAAACGCGCTCGAGCACATCGACACCGCCTACCAGAACGGCTTTACCCCGTATGCCACGGGTTGCCAGATCATCATCGCCGACGGCCTCAAGGGTACCGACGAGGCACTCGTCCCGGTCGAGGGTGGTGAGTATGTGCGCGAGGCAAAGATCGGCCAGGCACTCATGGATGCCGACATCGTGATCAGCCTTACGCACTTTAAGGGTCATGAGCAGGCGGGCTTTGGCGGCGCCATGAAGAACCTGGGTATGGGTGGCGGCAGCCGTGCCGGCAAGATGGAGCAGCATGCCGCCGGCAAGCCGAGCGTCGATACCACCAACTGCGTAGGTTGCCGTGCCTGCGAGAAGATTTGCGCGCACGGCGCCATCACGTTTGACGGTACGCATGAGCGCGAGCTTGCCAACGGCAGCACCCGCACGGTTCACGTGGCTGCCATCGACCACGATCGCTGCGTGGGCTGCGGCCGCTGTATCGGCGTGTGCAACCAGGACGCCATCAAGCCCGGCTATGACGCCGCGGCCGACGTGCTCAACTGTAAGATCGCCGAGTACACCAAGGCCGTTGTCGACGGCCGCCCGAGCTTCCATATCTCGCTTGCCATGGATATCAGCCCCAATTGCGATTGCCATGCCGAGAACGACACGCCCATCGTCAACGACATCGGCATGTTTGCGAGCTTCGACCCGGTCGCCATCGACCAGGCCTGCGCCGACGCCGTCCTGGCGTCCGAGCCGCTGCCTAACACCGAGCTTACCGACAGCGCGGCCAAGATGGAGCATAATCACGAGCATCTGGAGGGCGAGCAGGCCAAGGATCCCTTCTGCATCACGCATCCCGACACCGACTGGCGCGCGTGCATCGCGCATGCCGAGAAGATCGGCCTGGGCACGAGCAAGTACGAGCTCATCGAGGTCAAATAGCGCCTAGCTATTGGACATATCAAGCGCTTTTGTAGCGCAACGTTAGTAAAAACCGCCCGTGAGCACAGCGCCCACGGGCGGCTTTTTGGAAGTGCTAGGGGCCAGATAGACCAGTAAACCGTACTATTTGCTTAAAAATTCTTGTCGAGGACGTCGTCGACCGTGTTCCAGTAGAGCTCGGGGTCAACTTGCGCGCTCTTGGCGTGGGTGGCGCCGTGGATAGTGAGCTTCTGTTTAACCTTGCTGGCACACGCGTCGTAGTTTTGGTCGAGCATGTCGTACGGCACAAAGGTGTCCTGGTCGCCGTGGATAAACAGCATGGGAACCGTCGCGTGTTCGAGTTGGTCCACACTGCTCGCCTTATGAAAGTCGTAGCCTGCGCGCACGTTGCACACTAAGTTTGCTACATCGAGCAAGGGAAAGCTGGGCAGGCCGAACACGTCCTTGAGCTGCAGGGAAAACTCGTCCCAAACGCTTGTATAGCCGCAGTCCTCGATAATGCATTTCACATTTGCGGGCAGAGATTCCCCCGCTACGTTCATGGCAGTCGCCGCGCCCATCGACTCGCCAAAGACCAGGATGCGCGCCTTGGGATCGGCCGCAACGATCCGCCCGATCCACGCGACGACATCGAGTCGCTCGGGCCAGCCCATGCCAATGTAGTCACCGCCGGAGCGCTCGTGGGCGCGGGCGGCAGGTGCGAGCACGTTCATGCCGCGGTCGTGGAATCGCTTGACGTATCGGGACATACCGATGGGCTCGTTGGTATATCCATGCAGGCAGACGGCGTAATCGTGGGTGTTCTCCGAGGCGGCAAAATACCAAGCGGAGAGCTCGGTTCCGTCATCTGCGGTGAGGCTGCTGCTCTCGCGATTCTTTTTAAACCATGCCCGTGCCTCGGTGTCCTCGGCATCCGGCTGCTCACTTTCTTTGTCGTCCTTGCCGTCCTGCATCATCTTCATGGTGTATGGCGCGCGGGGATTCAGCGCGAAGTCAAACAGAAAGTTGCCGGCAAATCCGAGCAGCACAATGACAACCACCAGTGCAACGATGCCTGCTATCTTGAGCTTTCGATGGGGGTGTGCGTTTTGAGCCATGCGGTATTCTCCTATAAGATGTTAATACATCAACATTTAATGCAAGCGCATTATGGATGTTCGCCGTTGATGCGTCAACAAGCAAAGAATGGGTAAACAAAGGGTCACGTAAGGTGCAAATTTCGCACGTACCCAGACGCTTTGATATAGTGTTGAGAACTCTTTACATTGGAGGATGTAACCGGCATGTCCGATTCGAGCGACAGTTCTAAGCCGCGACCCAAGACCGCGGCCGTTCCACACTACACGGTGGGTGAGGAGATCATGAACTCCGTCACCCATGGTGTCGGCTGCCTGCTGGGTATCGCGGGCCTGGTGCTCCTGATCGTATTCGCCGCCCTGCGCGGCGGAGGCTCGGCCCACATGGCCGCGGCAATTGTCTATGGCGTCAGCATTATTCTCGAATACCTAGCCTCCACGCTCTACCACGCGATTCAGCCCGCGCGCGCCAAGCGCGTGTTTCGCATCATCGACCACAGCTGCATCTACCTGCTCATTGCCGGCAGCTATACCCCGTTTTGCCTCATCACGCTCGCAAACGACGGCGGCGCTGTGCTGTTCTTTGCCGTATGGGCCATCGCCATCATCGGCATCGCGCTGGAGTGTTTTATGCGCGAGCGTCAACCGCACTGGGTATGCGGCCTGGTCTACCTGCTGATGGGCTGGCTCGTCGTCTTTAAGCTGCCCGAGCTTGTGTCGCTGCTCAACCCCGTGGCACTCGCCCTGCTCGCCGTCGGCGGCGTGTGCTACACCGTGGGCGTGCCGTTCTATATCGCCAAAAACGTGCGCTACCTGCACAGCGTGTTCCACCTGTGGGTACTCGCCGGCAGCATCTTCCAGTTCATGGCGGTGATCCTCTTCGTAATCTAGCGATCGCGCCTGCGCCCGCGGGCCCGTCCGGGTGTCCGCCTGGTGCAACTGCCCTATCCGCCATCAACGTTTTGACCTGACGTCCCGAATCTTGGAGGTTCGAGAAACTCCCGATGGACATAACCATCTCCCTTATCACCACCCTCGTTTTGACCCTCATCAACGGCTACTTCTCTATGTCCGAGATGGCGCTCACCACGGCCAAGCGCGCCGTGCTGGAGCACGAGGCCGAGGAAGGCGACAAGCGCGCCGAGCGTGCCATTAAGCTGGCTGCCGACTCCGACCAGCTGCTCGCCACCATCCAGGTTGCCATCACGCTCGTGGGCTTCGCCTCGTCCGCCGTCGCCTCGACGAGTCTGTCCGACCCGCTCGCCACGTGGCTCATGAGCTTTGGCATCGCGCCGCTCTCCGCCATCGCGCGTGGCCTGGCGCCGGTCATCATCACCGTCGCGGTCGCCTTCGTGTCCATCGTGATCGGCGAGCTCGTCCCCAAGCGCATTGGTCTGGCCAACGCCGAGGGCGTATCCAAACAGGTCGTGGGGCCGCTCTCCGTGTTCCAAAAGATCGCCCGCCCGCTCGTGTGGCTGACCGGTGCCTGCTCCGACGGCCTGGCCCGCATCCTGCGCATCAAGAGCGCCGATGACCGCCAGAACGTCTCGGAGGAAGAGATCAAGTACATGGTCTCGGAGCAGGACGACCTGCTCGACGAGGAAAAGCGCATGATCCACGAGATCTTCGACCTGGGCGACACCGTGGCTCGCGAGGTCATGGTGCCGCGCGTGGACACCACCATGTGCGAGGACGACGAGACAGTCGCCGACGTGCTGTCCACCATGCGCCAGACCGGCTTCAGCCGCATCCCCGTCTATCACGAGGACCCCGACAATGTCGCGGGCATCGCGCACATCAAGGACCTGATCCAGCCCGCGCTCGACGGCAAGGGCGACCAGCCCATTGCCGACTTTTTGCGCGACGCCACCTTTGTGCCCGATACCAAGGACATCCTGCCGCTGCTGTCCGAGATGCAGACCTCGCACGACCAGATCGTGGTCGTCGTGGACGAGTACGGCGGCACGGCCGGCATCATCACCATCGAAGACATCGTCGAGGAGATCGTGGGCGAGATCGAGGATGAGTTCGACCCCGACAACAAGTATCTCACGCGCCTTTCGCGCCGCGAGTGGCTCGTTGATGGGCGTTTTTCGTGCGATGACGCGATTGAGCTTGGTTGGCCGCTCGAGGAAAGCGATGATTATGAAACCATCGCCGGCTGGATCTTGGAGCTTTGCGACTCGGTGCCCGACATCGGAGAGGTGTTTGAGGTCGCGGGGTACAAGTTTAAAGTGCAGTCGATGCGTGGCCAGCGCATCTCGCTCATTCGCGTGATCGCTCCGGCCGAAACCGATAAGAAGGATTCCGAGTCTTCGGCAGAGAAGCCGGCGGCGTCGGGTGCGGGCTCTGTGGACCCGCACGATGGCGACGAGTAGGACAAGGAAGAGTAGGGGAGAGTTATGGCAGGCCTGTTCAACATCCTTAAGGTCACCGTCAGCGAGGACAAGATCTGCGCGCATGTGCTGGTGAACCCCGGCATGCCGCTCATGACCTCGGAGGACATCGAGGCCACGGCGCGCGTGTACTACCTGGTACCGGCGATTGCCAAGCACCTGTGCCTGGGTGATTCCGGCCGCGAGTTCCAGGATTGCATGGGTCAGACCGAGCTCTGCCACCTGCTGGAGCACGTGACGGTCGAGCTCATGAACGAGACCGGTCTTGCCGGTAGCATCTCGTGCGGCCGCACGCGCGTAAGCGAGCATGACGAGCGTGTCTTTGAGGTCGAGCTTTCGTGCCCCGACGACGCACTGGCCATCGGTGCGCTGTCGTCGGCCACCTTTATGATGGACTGGGCGTACCTGCACGCCGACCAGCCTGCCCCCGACGTGGAAGGCACGGTCGCGGGCCTGCGCAACCTGGTGCTGGGCATGCGCGCCGAGGCCGAGGGCAAGGATCCTCACGAGGCCGTCGCTGCTGCGAACGGCGAAGATGCTGCCGAGGACGAGGGCGCTGACGAGGGCGATGTGCCGGTCGACGCCGAGCTCGTTGCCGATGCGACCGCCGAGCCCGTTCCCACCGAGCCCCAGGGCGTCCCCAACTTTGACGACGAGCCCCAGGTGGCGATTGATACCGAGGGCGCGGTTGCCGAGAACCACGAGGCCTCCGCTGCCGTCTTTGGCGGTGCGGCGACGGTTCCGGCGGGACCTGCGCATGAGGGCGGTCTGCCGCTCGTGGACGGCGCCGGCGAGGACCCGGGTGCCACGGTGGCCATGCCGGCTATGCCTCAGGAGTAGGCCTACGCGTTTATCACCATCACGTACCTGCGCCTTTGCCGTACGCAGATGAGCGGAGCGGCAAGTGATGCGCTGCGGGTATAATGGACAGCATTCAAACGGTGGGCACCGACGTGCCCGCAGGAGAGGAATGATCATGGGAAAGACTTTCAGCTTTGTCTCCGGCGCACTTTTTGGTGCTGTTGCCGGCGCTATTATCGGTGTTGCTCTGGCTCCGCGCTCGGGCGCCGAGACCCGCGCCATGGCTGCCGATATCGCCAACGACGCCTGGGACAATATGCGCGACACCTACGAGCACAGCGCCGAGGAGGCCCGTGCTGCGGTGAATGACTTTGGCCCGATGGTCGACGCCAAGACCGACGACCTGCGCGCCAAGGTCGACCTGGCCCGCGAGCGCATGGACCAGCTGCGCGAGCAGCTCAACGACGCCATTTCGGGTGGCAACGTGACGCCTGCCGCCGACGTCGTGGTCGAGAACGCCGTCGAGGCTGATACCGAGGCTGCGGAGCCCTCGACCGAGGCATAATGCGCGCCGGGGATTTTGTCGGCGCCAAGATTTATCGCAAGCCTACCGAGGACAAGCGCACCAAAAAGGACGGCACGCCGCGCAGCCCTAAAAAGCTCGGAAAGATTCACTTTCCGGTCTTTACCCCGGGCGGTACGCGCGTGGTCGGCTTTATGGTCCGCCAGTCCGATATCGCGGGCATGATCGAGCGCCCCGACCGATTCGTAGCGCTCGACGCCATTGGTGTCTACGAGGGTGCCATTGCGGTCGATGACGTCAAGGACACGTACGATGCTGCCGCCGCCAAGCGCCTCGACATCAACCTGGACGATTGCATCATCTGGGTTGGCATGGACGTGCGCACGGAATCGGGCGATGTCGTGGGCTACTGCTCGGACGTTGAGTTCAAGCCACGCTCGGGTGTCGTGCAGGCATTCTATGTGACCGCCGGTGCCGCTTCGAGCGTGCTGGTGGGCGACACGCAGGTGCCACCGACGATGCTGCGCGGCTACGAGAACGGCGCGATGGTCGTCTCGGACGAGGTCAAGTCGCTCGGGTATTCGGGCGGTGCGGCTGCCAAGGCCGCCGAGGCCAGCGTCGTGGTGGGCGATAAGGTCAAAAAGGGCGCCAAGGTACTCGACGATAAGGGATCGGTTGCCGTGGACAAGGGCAGCCGCGCACTGGGCAAGCAGCTCGGCAAGACGCGCGGCATGTTCAAGGCCTTTAAGGACGAATACCAAAAGGCGAGCGGAGGCTCGTCAAAAGCTACAAAATAGCGACGTACCAAATGATGGGAGGCAAGCCGGAGACCTGTTGCTCCGGCTTGCTGTGTTTATGGGGGAGGGCACATGCGCCAAAATGGATCCAACTTAAACGGGCGCTCGGGTGCGCGTCCGACGGCGCGCCGCGACCTGGGGCAGCTGCCCAGCGGTCAGCGCCGCCGTCGCCGTAAGCCCGGCGCGATGTACCTCAACCATAGCCGCGGGTTTAGCGACCGCAGCGCGCGCATCGGCAACGGGCGCTCGCCGCGCCGACCGTCCCGTCTGCCCTATGCGCTCATCGCCGTGGGTTGCGCACTTGTGCTGTTTATCGCTGCCGTCGTGGGCTACGTCAACCGCAGCGTGGACGTGGAGCTCAACGGCCAGAAGACCGCGGTGCGCGTCGGCTCTACGCTGCAGAATCTCATCGACGACCAGGAGTTGACTGACACCTACGACGCAGGCGACCTGCTGGCCGTCGATGACAGCGTGCTGACCCGCCATGGCGGCGAAAAGCTGTCGGTGAAGGTCGACGGCAAGCGCGTGAAGCAAGGCAAATGGGATAGTCGCGAACTTGAGGGCGGCGAGAAGGTGACGGTCAAGGACGGCCGTAACACCTACGAGAAGCACGAGATTCAGGCTACGGTTATCGAGCCCAAGCTCAAGGTCGAGGGCACGGGCGCTATCGAGTATGTGCAGACGTGGGGCGTTCAGGGCCGCTCCGAGGTGTGGGTCGGTGAGCAGTCGGGCAAGACGCAGGACCGCGGCGAGGTTGTGCCCGCCACCGATTGCGTCGTTGCGTGCGCCAGCGTGGCGCCCAAGGGCAACGAAAAGTACGTGGCGCTGACGTTTGACGAGGGTCCGAGCGGTGCGACCAAGCAGATTTTGCAGGTACTCAAGGAAAAGGGCGTCACCGCGACGTTCTTCCTGTCGGGCGATGCGGCCGAGGCCTCGCCTGCCACGGCCAAGGCGATTGTCGATGCCGGGTGCGAGATCGGATCCAACAGCTACAGCGACGATTCGCTCAAGGGTCAGGACCGTGAGGCGGTACGCGAGCAGATCGCGAAAGGCACCGATGCGATTAAGTCGGCGACCGGCGTGAAGACGATGCTGCTGCGTGCTCCCTACGCTGCCTTTGACGAGCAAAACTGGATTGATGCGATGGACCTGGTCTCCGCCGTGGTCTCGTGGAATATTGACTCGGGCGACTGGCTGCTCAACGGTGCCGACGAGCAGGTCTCAACGGTGCTCGATTCGGTGACGCCGGGCAATATCGTGCTGCTCACCGATAGAGACGAATGCGCCGAGCAGACGCTCGAGGCGCTGCCGCAGATTATCGACGGTCTTGTCGCCGACGGCTACAAGATCGTGACGCTCAGCGACCTGGTCAAGACGGACACGTCGCTGAGCAAAAAGCTCACCTCGCTGACGAAGGCCACCATGCCCAAGGACGCCGTGTTCCCCCAACTTGCCGAGGACGACGACACCACAGAGTAGTTATTGGGTAGTCATTGAAGAACGTCCCCAATGACTATGTCACGGATGCGTCAGCGTTTGGTATGCCTGCAATGTGCAGCGCATAAATTCGATGCCGCAGGGCGATGCTGATGCTATAGTTACTGCGGTTAATGAGGGTCAAGAGAAAGGTTACAGGTGAAATCCAAACCTCGACCATACAGTCGATGACCCCATGCAGGTGCTTTTTGCGCATGCACGGGGTGTAAGCGTCGAGCGGCGTGCCGCCCGCGCATGCGTATACATATCCAGAAGCCCCCGGACGCCGCACGCGCGGCCGCGTCCGGAGGAATAATGATGGGGAGCACCATTGAATTATCTGAGTGAGATGCTCAAATTGCCAGTCTTGGACGTCGACGGCGAAAAGCTCGGCGTGGTCAACGATTTTGGCATTGCAACCGGCGAAGTTTTTCCGCACGTGACGTCGCTCGCGTTCCGCGGCCCCGGCAAGACGCCGTTTATGATCAGCTGGCGCAAATGGGTCGACCGTATCGACGAGACGGGCGTGTATCTCAACACGTCTGCCACCAATATTCGCTTCTCGTACCTGCAGCCGACCGAGCTCCTGCTGGCGCGCGACGTGCTCAATAAGCAGATCGTCGACACGCAGGGCATGAAGGTCGTGCGCGTCAACGACATCAAGTTTTCCATGTCGGGCGAAAACCAGCTGCGCCTGTTGGGTGCCGAGGTTGGCGCCCGCGGCTTGCTGCGCGCGATCAGCCCCGCACTCGAGCACGTCGTCGAGGGCTTTATGAAGCACCTGGGCAAGCCGCTCAGCGAGGACATCATCGCTTGGTCCTACATGGACCTGCTCGACCGCTCGACTAAAAACATCCAACTCTCGGTGTCGCACAAGACGCTCGGCGAGCTGCACCCTGCCGACATCGCCGACATTATCGAGCAGCTCGACCCGCGCCTACGCGCGCAGGTGTTTGCGCAGCTCGATACCGCACAGGCTGCCGAGGCCATCTCGGAGTTCGATGACGACGAGCTCATGACCGAGATGCTCGAGGGCCTGTCCGACACGGACGCATCGTCGATGCTGGCCATGATGGACCCGGACGATGCAGCCGACCTGATCGACGAGCTCGATTATGAGAAGGCCGAGAAGCTCCTGCGCCTGATGGGCGTCAAGGAGGAGAAGGCGATTCGTAACCTGCTAGGGTATGAGGACAACACCGCCGGCCGCATCATGACCTCGGAGTTTGTCTCCCTGCCCGCCACGGCAACGGTCGGTGACGCCATCGAGGCGATTCGCGAGCTCGACGAGGACTTCGAGAGCGTCTACTACGTCTATACCGAGGATCCGAGCGGCATGCTGACCGGCGTGCTTTCGCTGCGCACGCTGATCGTAGCCGACCGCGACGCCACGCTGGGTCAGCTGGCCTATCGCGACCTGGTCTATGTGTCGCCCGACGAGGACCAGGAAGACGTAACGGACGAGATGACCAAGTACGACCTGGTTGCCATCCCTGTCTGCGACGAGAACCGTCATATCCTGGGTATCGTAACCTTCGACGACGCCATGGACGTTATTGCCGAGGAGCATCAGGAGGACCTGCAGATCGCCGGTGTCGGCTCGGGCGATAGCGCGTCGGACGACTCGACGAACGTGCTCAGCTGGTTCGTGCATCGCCAGTACTGGGTTGTTGTATGGGGCATCGCGTCGTGCATCATGGCGACCGTGCTGGGAACGGCGCTCGGCTCCGCGCATCTGGTGGTGTTCCCCATGTGCGCCATGCCGCTCGTGCTGCTGGCGGCCTCGCGCATGGTGTCGTTCGTCAAGAACTACTTCCTGGAGTATGACGGTCACGACGATGAGCCCAAGCCGTATCTGGGGTTCTTCTTCCAGAGCACGGGCATGGGCCTGATTCTGTCACTCGTGACCTACCTGTGCGCCCAGCTGGTGCGCACCGCTGCGTTCCCCGATGCGTCCATGTTTGAGGAGCAACTCTTTACCGGGTGCTTTAACATCGCGGCCATCGTCTGTCTGATTGGCAACATGAGCGCCGTGATTTACCTGATGGTGCTGTTCTGGCGTGACGAGCATGACCTCAACACGTCGGGCACCGCCATGAACGTTATTGCCGTCATGATCTCGTGCGTAGCGTACTGCGTCGCTGCGGTGCTGCTCACCATGTCGGTCATGGGTTAGGTGGTCGCGTGCAAAATACCAAGCAAAAGTCGGGCACCAAGCAAAAGTTGACCATCGCGGCCATCTTTGGCGCTATGGGTCCCGGTCTGCTGGCGGCGCTTTCGGGCAATGACGCCGGCGGCATTGCAACGTATTCCAGCGCGGGCGCCAGCTATGGCTATAAGATGCTCTGGATGCTTCCCGTCATGACTGTGCTGCTCATCGTGACGCAGGAGACCGCGGCGCGCTGCGGCTGCGTCACGGGCAAGGGCCTGGCATCGCTCATTCGCGAGCGCTTTGGCGTGCGCAAGAGCGTGTTGGCCATGGCGGCGCTGTTGATCGCCAACACGGCTGTGACCATTTCGGAATTTGCGGGCATCGCGAGTGGTCTTGCCCTGTTTGGCGTTCCGGCGAGCATCTCGGTGCCGCTCGTGGCGCTGCTGGTGTGGATGCTTACCATGTCGGGTAGTTTCCAGCGCATCGAGAAGATTCTGCTGCTGGTGAGCTGCGTGTTCGTGACCTACATCGTCGCCGCGTTTATGGCCGGCCCCAACTGGGGTGAGGTCGCGGTCGACTTGGTCGTCCCCAATATTCAAAACGACCCCAGCTACGTGTCGCTCGTGGTCGCAACGATCGGTACCACCATCGCACCGTGGATGATTTTCTTGGCGCAGAACAACGTGGTCGATAAGAACGCGGGCGAGGACGATATCGTGCTGCAGCGCATTGATACCGTGAGCGGCTCGATCGCTGCTGATATCATTGCGGGCTTTATTATCATCACGACCGGTACGGTGCTGTTCCCGGCGGGTATTCAGATTAGCGATGCTGCCGATGCCGCCCGCGCGCTGGAGCCTATTGCGGGTCAGTGGTCTACGGTACTGTTTGCCTCGGGCCTGGTCGCGGCGAGTTTCTTGGCTGCCTGCGTGCTGCCGGGCGTTACGTCGAGCGCTATCTGCGAGGCATTTGGCTGGGAGCGCGGTGCCGATCGCAGCTGGGACGAGGCCCCGGTCTATCGCGGCATCATTACGGCCATCATCGGCATCTCTGCCGTGCTGGTGCTTATGCCCGGCGTCGATCTGTTCCAGATTATGATGACCTCGCAGGTCATCAATGGCGTGCTGCTGCCCGTGGTTCTGGTGTTCCAGGTGGTTATTGCCGCTGACCGTCACATTATGGGCACTAACCGCAACGGCCGCGTGTGGAATGTGCTCACTTGGGCGACTATCGGTGTGATTACGGTGCTGACGGTCGTCATGTTTGTTCTGCAGGCGATGGGTTACAGCGCTTAGCGCCTCTTTTGGACTCCAAACAGGCCGCTGCCATGGGTTGCGGCCTGTATTTTGCCTGTTATAGGGGGTTAGTAATATGCGAGTGGACAAAAAATGCCAAATATGAGTACTGTTGCCTGGCCGATAGCATTTACGACCAAGAAAATAATGAACATAGCTAAGAATCTGCTCATTAAAAGCGGGTCTCCAAGTCCTAAGCCGGCTATTCTGGTCAACTGAAAGGGTCGCGCGCTACCGCATGAGCGCCATTTTGGGTGGTTTTGCCTGCTACTAAAATGGCAACAGTACTCATATTTGCCCCTTTTTGTCCACGACCTCTTGGAGCCGGGTGGCGCGCGCAGACGTGGTGTAAGAGCGTCCTGAGGTCCGTCGCTGCAAGTCC
>CATWID010000023.1 GCA_958350755.1 uncultured Collinsella sp. | reverse complement strand
TGTTGTTCTTGTAGGTGGGCGCCGTTCCGGTCGCAAACTCCTCGCGCTCGGTACCGGTCAGAACGGTGTTCATAAACCGCTTAAAGACAGGCAGGTTGGTGCTGTCGCCCAGCAGGTCCGTGCCGTACTTTTGGATGGGGATCTCGCCCGCGGAATAGCCGGTCCACAGGGCGCACGCCAGCTGCGGGGTATAGCCGCAGAACCAAAGGTTGGTGGTGTTGTCGGTGGTGCCCGTCTTGCCGGCATAGGGCTGGTTGACACTCAGGGCGCCGGCAGCACCCGTACCGCTGCCCTTCATGACGCCGGACAGAACATCGGTGACCGCGGCGGCCTCGCCCTCGGTAAGCACCTGTGAGGGATTGTCGGTGTGCTGGTACAGCACCGAACCGGTACGAGAATCAATCTCGGTGATGGCGATCGGCTGGCGATAGTAGCCGCCGTTGGCAAACGTCGCGTAGGCGGCGGCCATCTCGAGTGGCGAGATCGAGCCGGTGCCGAGCGTCATGACGGGAACGTCCTCGATGTTGTCCTTGGCGGGGTCGATGCCGAGCTTTTTGACGAGCGAGATGATCTTGCTGTTGCCGACGGCTTCCGCCACCTGGATGTAGCCGGTGTTGGAGGAGTATGCCGTCGCCTGCTTAAGCGTGATGTTGCCGTAGCTCTGGTTGGCGTAATTTTGGACCTCGGTCGTGGTGCCCTTGGCCTTGAGCGGCGAGTTGCAGTTGAGGGTGACGTTGGGGTTCATGCCGTTTTGGATGGCAGTTGCCAGCGTAAAGGCCTTAAAGGTGGAGCCGACGGGACGCTTGGCCGTGGCATGGTTTACGTGGTTCTCGTCGGCGTTGTAGTCGTAGCCGCCCACCATGCACTTGATGTAGCCGGTCTTGGGGTCGACGACGACCATGCCCATGTCCAGGCCGTCAAGCGAGAGCGTGTCGAGCTGCTCGCGGACGGCATTCTCTGCCACCTGCTGCATCGTGGGGTCGATGGTGGTCTTGACGGTTAGGCCGCCCTTAAAGAGCACGTCGGTCGAGAACTCCTGCTCCAGCAGCTGCTTGACGTAGGAGACAAAGTAGGGCTGCGAGTAAACGTCGACGCCGCTGCCCGAGATTTCGGTCACGTTGAGGGTGATGGGCTCGGCCTGTGCGGCATCGTGCTCCTCCTGGGTGATGTGGCCCAGGCGCAGCATGTTGTCGAGAACCTTGTTGCGGCGAGACAGTGCCAGATCGGGATTGACCGTGGGGTCGTACTGCGAAGGCGAGTTGGGAAGGCCGATGAGTAGCGCGGCCTCGCTCAGGGTGAGGTCGGCGGCGCTCTTGGACAGATAGGTCTCGGCTGCGGCCTCGATGCCGTAGGCGCCGTGGCCGTAATAGATGGTGTTGAGGTACATCATGAGGATCTCGTCTTTGGAGTACATGTCCTCCATCTTGATGGCGATGTAGGCCTCGCGCACCTTACGCTCAATGGTCGAGTCGAATTGCTCCTCCTGCAGGATGGTGTTGCGCACAAGCTGCTGGGTGATCGTCGAGGCGCCTTCGTGCCCGCCGCCGAGGGTTGCCACCGCAGCACGCGCGATACCCCACAGGTCGATACCGCCGTGCTCGTAGAAGCGCTCGTCCTCGACGTCAACGGTGCCCTGCAGCACGTAGGGGGAGACCTCGTCCTTGGTGATAGACTTGCGGTTTTGCGTGTAGAAGCTCGCGATCTTGTTGCCGTTGCAGTCGACGATCTCGGTGGGCTCGCTCACCAGATACGCGTTGGCGTCGGTGTAGTCGGGCAGATCGGACAGCCAGCGGTTGACGTTGCCGACCATGCCGATGCCAAATGCCACGCCCGCAATCAGCAGAAAGCCCAAAAACGAGAGCAGGATTATGGGCAGAGCATGCGTCTTTGAACGGCTGCGTCCCTGTCGTTGGCGAGGACCCATATATTGACCTCCAGGTATGTCGTGCCGGACGGTGGATGTGCCGTCGGGGCAGGATGGACATAAGTTATTACACGATAAACCAAACGGGGCGCGCGAGGCCTCGTGTATGCTGGAAGACGGCATTTTTCAGAGTGAATGCATACCTTGGTAAGGAGTTTGTCGATGGCGATTCGGACGATGGGGCCGAGCGGACAATACGAGACTGGATTGGATGCTGCCGGTGCGGCGCTGCCCGAGCTGCTGGCGCCGGCGGGCGGACTCGACCAGATGCTTGCGGCCATCGCCGCGGGTGCCGATGCCATCTATGCGGGGTTGGGCGGCTTTAACGCCCGTGTGAGCGCCCATGGCTTTACGGATAACGAGTTTGCGCGCGGCTGCGCCGTGGCGCATGCCCATGGCGTGCGTGTGTACGTAACGCTCAACGTGTTCGTGTTTGACGATGAGTTGTCCGACGCGGTGGCGTTGGGAGCTCATGCACTGGAGCTGGGCGCCGATGCTCTGATTGTCGCCGATGCCGGGTTGGCCTGCGCGCTGCGCGCGGCGATTCCCGGGGTCGAGATTCACCTGTCCACGCAGGCGGGCGCTCATAGCGAGGGTGCCGTGCGGCTTGCCGCCGATGAGCTGGGGGTCGAGCGCGTGACGACGGCACGCGAGCTGACGGTCGACGAGATTGCGGCGCTATGTGCCACGGGCGTGCCCATCGAGGTATTCTGCCACGGTGCGATTTGCATCGGCTATTCGGGGGCGTGCGAGTTCTCGGCCTTGCGGCGTGGGCGCTCGGCGATGCGCGGCGACTGCACGCAGCCGTGCCGTCTGGCGTACGACCTAGTGGACGAGGCGGGGCAGAGTGTTGTTGCCGTCGAGGGAGACCGCCTGCTTTGTCCGCGTGACTATCTGGGTATCGCGCACCTGCCCGAGCTTGTTGCCACCGGCGTGGCATCGCTCAAGATCGAGGGACGCATGAAGAATCCCGATTACGTATTCATCGTGGTGAGGGTGTGGCGTCGGGCACTCGATATGCTGTGCGACGGCGCGTGGGACTCCGGTGCCGTGGAAGAGCTTGAACGCGAGCTGGGAAGGTCGTTTAACCGTGGGTTTACCGATGCTTACCTGCGGGGTCGTTCGGGTGCCGAGCTCATGAGCTTTGAGCGCGCGATCAACCAGGGCGTGCGCGTGGGCCACTTGGTGGCGGTGGGTCACGAAGAGGTGACGGTTGAGCTTGATGCCGCCGTGGCGGCGGGCGATACGCTCGAAATCCGATTTTACCCGGGTGCCGACGCGCGTCCCGATGTGCCCAAGCGCTGGCCACAGGTGCCTTGCCCCGTGGATGCCGCTGCGGGGGAGCGCATCGTCGTGCATTGCAAACGTAAGGTGGACGCGGGCTGCGAGGTCTATCTGATTCGCAGCGCCGGCGTGTTGGATCAGACGGCGGCGGTGTTGGAGCGCATGCGGGCCGAGGCGGATGCGATTGCGCCCGTTGCGCGTGCCGTTGAGGTGCTGCCGTTTGAGGGCGTTCTGGCAGATGTCGATGTGCCGACGGAGTTGGCGGGGTCGGCGGGGCCGGCAAAGCGCGAGGATTTTGCTCGTATGGTCTTTGCCTGGGAGCTGATGGATGTGGGTCCGCGCGATGAGCGAGATCTGTCCGATACAACGGTGGTGCTCGACGAAGTGTGCCGCGCGGGCGACGCCGAGCGGACTCGGGCGCTTATGCAGCGTGCCGGGCGCGTCGTCTGCCGCAATCTGGGACAAGTGGCGATGGCCCGCGAGCTGGGCACAACGTTTGACGTGGCGGCGCCGGTGTTCTGTGCCAATCGGGCCACGCTTACCTGGCTGCGCGGACTCGGTGCGGGGCGGGTGTGCTTGTCGGCCGAGTTGCTCGGCAATGATGCGGAGCGTGTTGCCGAACTTGCCGCTTGCCCCGGTGTCTTGGGGCCTGTCGATGCCGACCGTCCTGAGCTCATGGTGTGCGAGCACTGCTTGCTGACTGCCGAGGGCGCCTGCGCCACGGATGCAACGGGGCAGGTCCGTTGCCGTGACTGCTCGCGCCGTCAGCAGGCGCGCTTTTTGGTCGAACGTGACGGCACGCGTTTGCCGGTCGTTATCGACGCGTGCGGCAGGACGAGGATTTTCCTGTCGTAGGTGCCGCGTCGCGCTGTTTTGGTTATTATTAGTGGGTTTATGAACTTCCAGCACCGCCGTATCCGGTGAGGGTGCTATAGCAAAAGGAGGATACCCAATGCTGTCTGTTGACGAGCAAATGCGTATCATCACCTCGGGTGCAGCGCAGATCGTCCCCGAGGCCGACCTTCGCAAGAAGCTTGAGAAGGGCGAGCCCCTCAACATCAAGCTCGGCGTCGATCCCACCAGCCCCGACCTGCACCTGGGCCATGCCGTGCCCCTGCGCAAGATGCGTCAGTTCCAGGACCTGGGCCACAACGTCACCCTCATCATCGGCAACGGCACTGCGCTGATCGGCGACCCCTCGGGCAAGAACTCCACCCGCCCGCAGCTTTCGCAGGAGCAGATCGAGGCCAACGCCGAGACCTACGTGAGCCAGGCCATGAAGATCCTGGACCCCGAGAAGACCACCATCGTGCACAACGGCGACTGGATCCTTTCGATGGACCTGGCCGGCCTGCTGCAGGTGTGCTCCAAGTTCACCGTCGCCCGCATCCTTGAGCGCGACGACTTTACCAAGCGCTACCAGTCCCAGACGCCGATTGCCCTGCACGAGTTTCTGTACCCCGTGATGCAGGCCTTCGACTCCGTTCAGATCAAGGCCGACGTCGAGATGGGCGGCACCGACCAGCTCTTCAACCTGCTCGCCGGCCGCGAGCTCATGGAGAAGATGGGCATGGAGCCGCAGATTGCGCTTACCATGCCGCTGCTCGAGGGCACCGACGGCGTGCGCAAGATGTCCAAGTCCTATGGCAACTACATCGGCCTGACCGACGCTCCCAAGGATATGTTCGGCAAGACCATGTCCATCCCCGACGAGATGATCGGCAAGTACTATCGTCTGGCCAGCTCGCTCGCCCCGGCCGAGGTCGACAAGATCGATGCCGCCCTGGCCGATGGCTCCGCCGACCCCTACGAGCTCAAGCGCGCTCTAGGCCGCGACCTGTGCGACACCTACCACGGTGCCGGCGCCGGCGACGAGGCTCAGGCCGAGTTCGACCGTGTGTTCAAGGAGGGCCAGCTTGCCGACTTCCCCGAGAAGCACGTTGAGCTGACCGTCAACGACGAGGGCCAGATTTACCTCGCTGGCCTGCTCAAGGACCTGGGCCTTTCGGCCAGCGCCGGTCAGGCCCGCCGCGACATCGACGGCGGCGGCGTCAAGATCAACGGCAAGGCCGTGGCTCCCAAGAGCTATAACATCGATCCCAGCGCCCTCAAACTGGGCGACACCCTCTCCGTAGGCAAGCGCAAAGGCTTTAAATTGGTCTAACGAGCAAGTTGACCTCACAAGTGCCAAAAAGGCCGCAGCCGGGATTCCCGACTGCGGCCTTTTTTGGTTACGATGATCCCTTGGGGACGGAGGGATCATTTGGCGGTGCCGTTAAGCGGACGGGGTGTTAGCGGGACCTTCTTTTGGGCATACAATTGCTATTGGCTTGCTGCGGTGAAGGCTCGTCCGCTCCGCAGTTATTTCTACAGTTAAAGGAGTATGTATGTCCGTTGAGGTCATGAGGTCTGTGATCGATGCTGCCGAGGGCCGCGTGCCCGTCGACACGCTGTTTACCAATGCGCAGATTGTCGACGTATATGGCCAGCGTGTGGCGCCCGGTAGCGTTGCCGTCAAGGACGGCGTAATCGTCGGCGTGCTCTACGACGGTCGCGACGATGCCGCCGGCACCTACGAGGCGGCTGAGGTCATTGACTGCCAGGGTCGCTATATCGCCCCCGGCTTTATCGACGGGCATCTGCATATCGAGTCCTCGAACATCCGTCCCGCCGAGTATGCGCGCATGGCGGCGACGCGCGGCACCACCACTGCCATCGCCGACAGCCACGAGATCGCCAACGTTTCCGGCCTGGACGGCCTGCGCTTTATGGTCGAGGACGGCCGTCGCGCGCCCATTTCCATCAAGTACATGATGCCCTCGTGCGTGCCCGCGCTGCCCGATGAGCAAGCGGGCGCTGTGATTACCGCCGCTGACATGCAGGCGTTTTTTGCCGAGTATCCGGGCGATGTCTTTGGTCTGGGCGAAATGATGAACCTGCCGGGTGTCTTTATGGCCGATCCTGAGACCTGCGCTCGTATCGACGCCGCTAACCAGACGCCGTCCAAGCAGGTCGACGGCCATGCGCCACTTGTTGCCGGCGAGAACCTCAACGCCTATGCCGCAGCGGGTATTATCGCCGACCACGAGTCGACGATTCCCGAGGAGGCGCTCGATAAGCTGTCCCGCGGCATGTATGTGATGCTGCGCGAGGGCACGTGTAGCCACGACCTGGCCAACTTGTCGCCGATGCTGCTGGAGAACCCTGCCCGCGCCCGTCGCTGCTGTTTTGCGACCGACGACCGTGCTCCTTCCGACGCGCTTTCGACCGGTATGATCGACAATGCCTGTCGCGTGGCTATCGAGGCCGGCATCGACCCCGTGGTTGCCATCTCTATGGCGTCCCTGTCCACGGCCGAGGCATTTGGCCTGGACCACGGTTGCCGCGACCCGCACGAGCTGCGTGGTGCGATTGCCCCGGGCAAGCGTGCCGACCTGCTGGTGCTCAATGACCTGACGTTTGCCACGGCTCCGCATCGCGTATATGCCGCCGGTGCTCTGGTGGCGCAGGACGGCACCTTTGTGGGCGAGATCGCACCCGAGATGGCTGAGGTTGCGGCCCTTGCCGATGAGCTGCGCGCCTCCGTTAAGCTGCCGAAGCTTTCGCTCGACGTGTTCGACTATGCCTTTAAGCCGGGCGAGGCTGTGATTGACGTGGTGCCGGGTAAGGCCATCACGGGCATGGCTCGCCCCGAGAGCGCCGAGGGCCTGCGCCGCATTATGCTGATCGAGCGCCATGGCCGCGGCGTGTCGCTGCAGGCCGAGGGCGTCGACGGCGACGGTCCCGCTGGCCTGGGTCTTGTCGGCAAGCATATCGGTCGCGGCTGGGTGCGCGGCTTTACCATCACGGGTGGTGCCATCGCCTCGACGATCGGCCACGACTCGCACAACGTGTGCGTGGTGGGCGACAACGCCGCCGATATGATGGCTGCTGTCGAGGCCGTGGGCCAGGGCGGTCACGTGCTGGTGCGCAACGGCGAGGTCGTGGCGCGCATTCCGCTGGCGCTCGGTGGCCTGATGAGCGAAGGCACGGCCGAGGACGTTGCCGCGCAGCACGACGACTTTATGGTTAAGGCACGCGCCATGGGTATTGAGCCGCCGCTCGACCCCATCATGGGCATCATCTTCCTGCCCCTACCGGTCATCCCGACGCTCCGCATTCGCCCCGAGGGCATGTTCGACGTCACGACCTTCACCTACGCCGACTAGTTATCGGGGATGTTCTTCAACGATTAGTCGTCGGGGACACTCTTTGACGTGTCGCCTGACGCCGCGACCATGAGGCCTCTGGCATGTGTGAGCTATTTGCTATACGCCGACTAGTCATCGGGGACGTTCTTAAACGACTAGTCGTTGGGGACACTCTTTGGCGGGCTGGCTGACGCCGCGACCGTAGGACCTCTGGCATATGTGAGCTATTTGCCAGGTCCTTGTAACGTTTACGCCCGCGGAGTCTTATTTGAGCTCCCTTTGGGTACGTTGGAATCGGATACGCGTTCGATTCCAACAGGCCCGAAGGGAGCTTTTCTATGTTTAAACTGATTGCATCCGATATGGACGGCACGCTGCTTGACGAAAACGGCCAGGTGCCTCCCGAGACCTACGAACTGATTCTGGCGCTACACGAGCATGGCGTGCATTTCGCCGCATCGTCAGGTCGTCGCTACGATCGCCTGTGCGAGTTCTTTGCGCCCGTTCGCGACAAGATGGACTTTGTCGCCGCTAACGGCGCCCAGGTCTACGCCGACGGTAAGATGGTAGACCGTGAGGTGTATTCCCACCTGGCGATTCGAAGGCTCGCCCAAGCCGTCAGGACGTTTCCCAATCTGCATCTTGCGCTCTTTGACCGAACCAAGTCCTTCCTGCTCGATGACGAGTGCAAGTTCGTGCGTGAGGTCGATAAGGACCTTCCCAATGCCGAGCGCATTTGGGAGCTGCCCGATCCCAGCGTAAATATCATCAAAGCGAGTATCTTTTGCGACGACAGTGCGGTTATGGACAGTGCGTACGTGCTACAGCGCGAACTTGGTCAGCTCTTTACTTTTGCGCCTTCGGGCAACGCGTGGATCGATGCCATGCAGCCTGGTGTGTCGAAGGCCTCGGGTATCGCGCAGCTCGCGGAGCATTACGGCATTGGACGCGACGAGGTCATGGCGTTTGGCGACTCGATGAACGACTACGAGATCATTCGCTTTGTCGGCACGGGCTGCGCGATGGAAAACGCGCGCCCCGCGCTCAAGGCGGTGGCCGATCGCGTCGTAGGCTGCAACCGCGACCACGCCGTTCAGCAGGAGCTCCGTCGCGTGCTGGAGAGTCTCTCCTAATCCGGCAGATGGGGACGTTCCTTTTCTGCCGACAGTGGGGGACAGTCCTTGCAGCTTTTTGCGAAGAGTGTCCCCAACGACTAGTCATTTAAGAACATCCCCAGTGACTGGCCAATGACTAGGCGAGGGCGGCCATGATGGTGCGGGCGACGCCGTCGTGGTCGTTGTCGTATTCGGTGATGGCGTCGGCGGCCTCGCGGTCTTCGGACTCGGCGTTGATCATGGCCATGCCGTGGCCCGCTGCCTGCAGCATGGGGATGTCGTTGATGTTGTCGCCGAACGCCCAGGCGTCGGCGAGACGCTCGCCCAGATGCTCACATAGCCACGTGAGGGCTGTCCCCTTGGTGGCGCCCTCACCCATGACCTCGATATTCATGGCGTAAGAACGCGTGATCTCAATGCCTCCGAGCGTGTCGAGCGCCGCCGCGATGGCGTCGCGATCGGCCGGGTCGTGCCAGTACATGGCGATGCGTTCGAGCGTCTCGACCTCGTCGATCTTGCTGTCGATATCCATGTCGATCGGTGTTCGTGTGCGCTTGAGCGAAGCCGCGATGTGGGGGTCGCCGCCGCAGAACTCATCCAGGCGCCCGTAAAGCGAGCGGGGGAGGAAGCACTGTCCATCCGCGAAGATATCGAAGGTCACATCGTGGCCGGCGGCAATGCGATGGATGCGGTGGGCAATGCCGCAATCGAGCGGACGGCTCAAGATGCGCGTGGCGCACGAGGCGTCGGTGGGCACATCGTCGTCGAGTTGCCAGACGCTGGCGCCGTTGGCACAGACCGCGTAGTGTACGGCGGGATGGGCGAGAATGGGCTCAAAGATGCCCGACAGCGGACGCCCCGTGCAGGGAACAAACTCGATGCCACGACGTGCGAGCTCGTCGAGCATTGCCCAAGTGGCGTCGCTCATCTGCTTATCGCTCGTCAGCAGTGTTCCGTCCATATCGGAAAACACAATCATTTGATGCAGCCCTTTCTATTGGCAAAAAAGCGTGGCCAAGGGCTTGGGTTCCTGGCCACGCTCAAGATCTATAACGGTCCGCGTCCTATCGGTCGGCGAGCGGCTTGTACTCCAGCGGCTCGATAACCGGGCGATACGCGGGACGGATGATGCGGTGCGCGCAGAAGAGCTCTTCCATGCGGTGCGCCGACCAGCCGGCCATGCGGGCGACGGCGAACAGCGGCGTAAAGAGCGTCTCGGGCACGCCGAGCATCTTGTAGATAAAGCCCGTGTACAGGTCGATGTTGGCGCAGATGGGCTTGGTCATGCCGTGGTCGCGCATGACCTGGGGTGCCAGGCGCTCGATGCGCTCGATGAGTGCGAACTCTTCGCCCAAGTCCTTCTTGGCTGCCAGTGAGCGCGCGTAACGGCGGCAGACCTCGGCGCGCGGGTCGCTGAGCGTATAGACGGCGTGGCCCATGCCGTAGATGAGGCCCGTGCCGTCGAAGGCCTGCTTGTCGAGGATCTTGCCCAGGTAGGCCGCGACCTCGTCCTCGTCCTCCCAGTTGGAGACATGCGAGCGGATGTCCTCGTGCATAGACACGACCTTGGCATTGGCACCGCCGTGGCGCGGGCCCTTGAGCGAGCCGATAGCCGCGGCGTAGGCGGAATACGGGTCGGTGGCCGAAGACGACAGCACGCGGCAAGCGAAGGTGGAGTTGTTGCCGCCGCCGTGCTCGGCATGCAGCATGAGCATCACGTCGAGCAGCATGGCCTCGTCGCGGGTGAACGCCATGCCGCCGCGCAGGACCTGTAGGATGGTCTCGGCGGTGGAGAGACCGGGCGTGGGGTGCGGCACGTGAACCTCGGAGCCGCGAAGCTTGGCGACCGAGGCCATGTGTGCGAAGGCGGCGATGCGCGGGAGACGTGCGAGCATGGAAATGGCGACGTCGATTTCGTGCTCGGGTGTAATAGCGTCGGGCTCGGCGTCGAAGGCGTAGAGTAGCAGCACGGCGCGCTGAAGCACATTCATGATGCTTGACGACACCGTGGTCATGGGGAATTCGCGGACGTATTCGTCGCTCAGGTGCCTAAAAGCGCCCAGGCGCTCGCAAAAGCCGTCGAGCTCTTCCTTGTTGGGCAGCGAACCCGTGATAAGCAGATAGGCGACTTCCTCGTAGCCGTAGCGATTCTCGGCCTGGGCATTGTTGACCAGATCCTCGATGCTGTAGCCGCGAAGCGTGAGCTTGCCCTGATCGGGCACGACCTTTCCGTCGACCTTGTTGTAGCCGTGCACATCCGAGATACGAGTGAGGCCCGCGACCACGCCCGAACCGTCGGCATTGCGCAGGCCGCGCTTGACATTGTGCTCTACGAACAGGTCCTCGTCGTACGGGGCGGTCGGCAGGCCGTGGTAGAGGTTTTCGCTTTCGGGCGAAATCTGACGGCTCGCCTCGTAATCCAGAACCAGGCGGCTCAGGTGATCGTCGAAGCGGTAGTAGATTTTCTTGGCGTCGTAGGCCATGCGCGCTCCTCTCCGGTCCGCTTTGGGGCCGCGCGCTTGGACGATATGACGTCAAGCTGCCCCGAGCGGCTTGTTCGCTACAGGCGGTACATAAAGTTAAAGACGTCCTCGCGCTGGATGGACACATTGACGCCCGAAAGCTCGCCGGCCTCGGCCAGCGCCTTCTGCAGCTCGGCGAAGTCGAGCTTGGACTCGGCGGTGTCGGCCAGCATGGTCATGGTGAAGATGTCCTCGATAATGGACTGCGTAATGTCGCGGATGTCGACGTTGGCCTCGCCCAGGACACGGGTGACGCCGGCGACGATGCCGGGGCGGTTCTTGCCAAGGACGGTGATGACGATACGGGAGGACGAGATCTCGGCCATGGGAAACCCTTTCGCGTGGTCGCGGCGCGCGCGGGGCGCTCCGCTACGGTACAGTGTTCATCATTGTACCTGTCTGGCGCAAAAAAGGCGCGCTCGCTGCGGCGTTACATGCCTGCAACATGAGCGTAAGGGGGAAGGCCGCACGGGGAAGAGCCGTCTGGCGCGTGTCCGGCTCGTGTTGGGTTGATTTCCGATCTCAGCCGAACACATTGAGCGGACAGGCCGTTCCCGCAGTCAGCCGAACGCCTCCGACGGCTGATTCCGAACTGGAAGCGGAGGGCATCCCCGCCCTTCGGTAGGGGATACCGCTCCGCGGCGCATGCCGCGGGCGGCGCCCCTATCGGACCACCGTGACCTCAGTTGGGATGGGCCCAGCACTGCCGCGTACTCGGTGAGCTAGAGCCAACTGTTCGTCTTCACGTCGCGTATGGCGATATTTCGGTCGTCCGGCTCGGTGATGCCGTAGCCGAACGCCTGGAGCGTCTCGATGGACTCCTGGATCCTCTGTTGGAACATGGGACCCGGATCGACCCTCGGCCCGAGGTGCCCGCGCCAAAGGCACGGCGTGGCGCGCAGCATGTTATGGATTTTGGAGATGGGCTCGATGTCGGCGTAGACGTTGAGCGTCGCCATGGCGTCCTTGTGGCCGAGGATCGATTGGAGCGCCTTGATATCGCCGCCTTGGCGGATCCACTGCGTTGCGAACGTGTGGCGAAGGCCGTGGAACGTGATCAGCTCGTCGTTGGTGCCCATGAGGCCGTTGGTCTCCGAGAACGTCTTGAACGCCCTGCGGATATAGCTTGTCGTCGCGAAGGTCGCGCCCGGCTCCGACAGGATGTAGCAGTCCCCGATCTCGACCGCCCCGGTAAGGCCGCGCAAGCGCAGCTTTCCGCAGTCGATCTCGTGGGTCTCCTTCAGGAAGGGGAGTAGGCCGACCGGGTCGATGGGGATACCCCTGGCGTCATGGGTCTTGGCGTTCTTGATGAACGAACCCATTCCCTTCGCGTACGCCACCGAGTGTCTGATCGAGATCAGGCCCGTCTCGAAATCCACATCGCACCACCGAAGGCCGCAGACCTCGCCGATTCGCATCCCCGTGTGCAGGGCGAGTACGACCGCCCTCTAATCCTCGGCGGACCAATCGAGTCCGAACTCCTTTCGGGCATCCTCTTCGCTCATGACTTCGAGAAGGTCTCCGGGTTGGCAACGAAGGGCGAGGCATAGCTGCTCGAGTGTGTTGAAGCGAATGCCGCGAATATGCCCTTTTTTAATACGGGACAGGTTCACGGGCGTGGTTCCAATCCTTTCGGCAAGTTCGTTCGAGGAAATCTTTCGCTCGGCCATGATCTTGTCGAGGCGAACAATTACGGGCATGGCGTTTCCTTACGCAATCTCGTCGGAGTCGAGGTACAGCTCTCGGGCGTACAAGAAGAGCTGGGAAAGCATGAACAGGACGATGCCGAGAACCAGAGAGGTCCAATCGAATGATGAAGCGATCTCTTGGGCGCCGACGGCCCCCTCGCCGCCAAACATCGAAACGGAGGTTTTGAGTGAGCCGGCGTAGAGGCTGGTGGCAGCTTGAACAACGAAGAGAATGCCGAGCACCTTCAAGCATGTCGCAGACCCTTTCTTGAAGGGGTCTCCGCTCTTGATCGTCCACACGAGAACGGCGCTGAGGATGGTCGTAGCGATACCGATGACGGCAGGGACCAATGTCGAGATCGCAAGGGCTGGATACGCGGGGGAGTCTGCAATTACAGGGTTGTCGAGCACTTCGATTGCTGGCTTTAAGGAGAACGCCACTTGTGCGATGGCGGTGGCGCAAAGGGTCGCAGAGGCTATCGCACATGCGATGCGGAAGGAATGAAGCCGGGGAGTGCGATTGTCGGAACTCATAATAACCTCCGAAGAATTTAAAAAACTCAGGTTACTTTTTAACAGTTTATGTTAAATTGACTTTGCCGGCAAGTAATAGGGGCCGAGCATTTTGTTCGGCCCCTCTGTTCCGACTGGATGAGGTTAAGGTTGGCGATGAATATGCTCAAAATCTCGAAGGCGATCTTTAGGTCGCTTCTCTCCTCCAGGTCGCTCTGTGTTGTCGTTGTTGCGTTGATGGTTCTTTGTGCTCTGCCCGTCTTCAGGAGCGCGGCTGGCATCGACGGACGGGTCGAATACCTCGAGTCGGGAATAACCCGTGTTGAGCAGGAATTGTCAGCATCCTATGCGGATGCGCTTGTGAATGCGGGGGAGGACGGTGTCTATACCTCTTCATCAAGCATGCCCGCGCTTCTGTACCCTCTTGCCGCGGGACGTCTTATCTTGGCACCGCTCTCTCCCCTACTTCCGTTTCTGCAGATATCGGATGGAGAGTACACCTATTATGACGGATCGAAGGAGTACTTGCTATGGGTCGCAACGGCCGTTGCCGTCTCGTTCCTTGCCGCGCGTCTTAACAAACGTGAAAAGCTCATCATCCAGGCACCGATGGGCGAGCTGGGTAGACTTGTTGCATCGAGCGTATGGGCGAGTGTTTTTGCAATGCTTGCCGTCCTCGCCATCAATCTTCCAGGGATAATCGCCGCGCTTGTGAAGAATGGCCCGGGCTCGCCGTTCTATCCGATAGGCTACATTCAATATGCGACTCCGGTTATCAAACCGGCTTGGCTGGTGTTCGCGCAGACGGCCATCTTGCAATTCTTGGTGGCAGCGTTCATCTCGCTTGTCGTTCACCTTGCCGTGAAGATTGCCAATAACCCTACGCTTGGAATCGTGTTCGTATGTGCCCTGATGGGGGTGACGATGGTTCCCGGGTATTACGGAAGATCCATCGCTTTACGTGAGTTCGCCCTGTTGAATCCCCTTACGTATGCGAACACTGAGTTGACCGTCGGCGCCTATAGCCCGTACCCGACAACGCAGATAGTGAATCTGCCTGGACTTTGCTTCGAGCGTGGCGCGATTGCCCTCGTATGCGCAATCGGGATCGAGGTGCTGGCAATTAGCCTGCTTTGCGTTGCTGGAAAGAGCGGCTGCGCGTGCCCGATATCCCCGATTTGTCTTGAGAGAGGTTCCTTCACTGCATCGAGAACGGCAACTCGTTCGAGCGCTTGTGCCTCCGCCGTTGCATACGTAAGAACGATGGGGAAACTGCTCCTGCGTTCTCCTACCCTCGCCGTATGCGCGATTGCAATGTCGACGACGATGCTGGCCCCGGCTCTGGTCGAGATGTTTCCTGACGCTGATAACGTTTCCGCTGTTCGGTATAGGGATGGGGAGCTCCGTTCAATAGATCGGTATCTAGAGCAGAACGCTGCTAATATGGACGTCGAGGGCAAAGCGGCCCTGGAAGACATGCGGGATGCTCTTTCGGGTTTCGTGTACGCGCCTATGCCTGCGGAGGGGTTTCGAAGCCTTGCGACGTACGAGCGCGCTCGAGGTGAGCTGGGCGCGGCAGATGCGACTCTCCTGCAATCGATTGGAATCGAGCCGGAGACTCCTTCTCGTGCGGAGGCGCGCGCCCTTCTGCTTGAGTCGATCGCGAGCTTGCCGGACCCCAAGGTTTACGAGTTAAGTACGAAGATGCCCCCATTAATCCTCCTTTCGTATCTCCAGGCAGCGCTTCCCTCCTTATTTTTGCTGTTGCCCGTGGTTGTCACATCGCTCGCGTGCACCCACCTGCAGTGTCGTTCCCTTCTGGTTCTCCAGATCCCCGCAACAGCGCATGTGCGTTTTCTGACGGCTGTTGCGCTGGCTCTCCTGCTTGGCTTGGTGCTGCTTTTGGTGTCGATGGTTCCCGCTGTCGTTGTGTCCGTGATTAAGAACGGTGCGGGTGGATCGGAGTATCCCGTCGCTCTCATTCGGGCGGGAGCTTCGACAACGTCCATGGTGGGGGAGGCGGTGTTGTGCAGTATTCCGTTGCTGGTCATGGCATACGGCGTGATTTCCGTCGTCGCTGCGTTGACAGCAGCGATTAGCCGCAACCCCGTTGTCACCGGAATGGTTTGCGCGGTTCTCTTGGTGTTGGGTTCGTTGAGCGCTCATGTTGAAAGCGTGGGCATGGGCGTCGCGCTGCTGGCTCCATTCGCCTCGTTTGATCCCGCTTCCCAGGTGGGGACGATTGGGTTCCTTGGGCGAGGGACGAACGCGATGCCTTTTGGAGAGGTCGTCGGCGCATCGGGCGCTCTGCTGGTGGTCTTGGGCGCCGTATCTCCGTTGATGGTGCGCCTGAGTGTTCCAAAGATCGAAAGGGGATGATCTCGATGATTGACCTTCAAACGCTGACGATCTCTTATGGAAAGAAGGTGCTCGTAGATTCGGTGAACGCTGAGTTTGCCCCGGGTACGGTCTACGGTCTCGTCGCTCCGAACGGGCATGGAAAGACGACGTTGCTGCGTGCGATGGCAGGTTTGCCGGGTCCTCGCGTGGACGGGAGCATCGTTCTGGATGAGGTGCAGGGTACGGGTGCGAGAGAGGTCCGTTCTATGATCTTCTATGCACCTGGTGAGGGGACGCTGCTGTATCCCGGATTGCGTGCGGAAGATCACCTCAAGATGGTTTGCGATATGTGGCCGCATGCTCGCGATATCGAAGAGATAGTGGAACAAACGCAGATAGGCGAGTTCGCGAAGATGAGGATCCGCACTCTGAGCCAGGGCATGAAGCAGCAGCTTACCCTGGCGATTGCGTATGCGACGGGCGCGCGGTACCTTCTATTAGATGAGCCCATGAACGCGCTCGACCCCAGCAGGGTGGACTTGCATTCCGAGATTCTCAGGAAGCTGGCCGATTCTGGTACGTGCATCATCATGTCATCCCACATCTTGGATTCGGTCGATAGGCTGTGCGATGAGATTCTGTTTTTGAAGGATGGGAGGCTCATTAGAAGCATTCCGCAAGATGATGCTGCGCCGAAGTCTCCTGGATCCCATTTCGCAAAGCCTGCCGGACGCGCCGAGGGTGCGCTAAGCACGTATCGGCGACTCTACGAAAAGGGCGGGTAGAAATGCAAGTTAAAAATCTATGTGGCCAATGTGATACCGTTGAACCTGCATATCGATACCGCTCAGCCATTCGCCTCGCCCCCGTCGCACGTATCTTCATCCGGTCTGTTACTTTTAATCTAACAATTCTTTGAGGAACGTAGGTGCTTCTAAATGTACTGTCGACTTCTTCTCAAACTAATCCTAAGAGACAAGGCCGTATGGATCTCTACGCTCGTTCTTGCCGCAGCCTTTTCCGTCCCCATTGCGTTCAATTCACCCATCTACGGACCCTTCTTTATGAAGCAGGGCATGCAGGGCTTTGTCGACGCATTCAATACGCGCGCGCCCCAGGCCAGCGGCACAGGCCTATCTCCAGAGCAGCAAGCTGACGCGGAGCTTGCAAGATACGCGAACGCCGCCCTTGCCGCTCAAACCGACGCCGCCTTTCTCGATTCTGCCGAGAGCTACTACGCGCTCATGGACGAAGGCTTCCAATCCGGGTCCATCGTGGGAGACCGAGAGACCAATGACGCGGAGCTCGCATATTGCCGTGCCCTGAGCAGCTCCGGCATCACGGATATCCCGGCCTCCGCAAGCGACCTGCCATTCCTTTCCTTCCTGCCTTACGCCATTGCCGCGGCGCCGTCTTTCCTTCCCTTCATCCCCTTCCTTCTCTCGTCGATACTCGTGCTCGGCGCCACAAGGCCCGGGACCCTGGCGGCGAAGGCGCCCGTGCCCAAATTCCGGCGCCTTATCCAGATCGTGTTTTCGATAATCGCCGCGGGGGCCGCGATGCTCCTCGCCGGCCTCGCACCCGGGGGCATTTACGCCTTGGCCCTTAACGGCTTCGGGCAAATTGGGTACCCGATCGCCTTCTTCCATGACGGCGCGCTTACCACCACGACCGCGGGAAACGTCTTCACAGCCCTGCTTCTCGCGCTGCTTGCGGGCGGAACCTTGATATCCGTTTGCTCCGCCGTCCTATCGACCGCAACGAGGCGCGTCCTCGCGGGCCCCCTTACCTCCGCGCTGCTTGTCGCGGCCCCGGCATTCCCGTTATTGTCCGATTCGGCACTAGGGCATAATGCCGTGCTCGGGCTCCTGCCGCTGGCCGTGTTCTCGCCTATCGAGGCAACGGGTTACGTAGGATGCTTCCCGACAGAATTCATTGGCTCCGGTTCAGGCAGCGCATCGATGCTTGCCGTGGCCCTGGCATACGTCGCGGTCTTTTTTGCGGTCGGCGCCGTTGCGACACGTTCCCCCAAACAGCCTGGACCCGCGAAAAAGCGCCATGGGCTCGAGCTTCTGGACGCGAGCGTGGGATACGGAAGCACGACGATACTTTCAATCGGGTCGCTTTTCCTGAGCCCGGGAACGGCGGCGGGCCTCGTTGCTCCCAACGGCTCGGGGAAAACCACCCTTCTTGAAGCGCTGTCGGGCCAATTTCCCACCCGCATCCGCTCGGGAAGCCTGGCGGCAGACGGAATCAGCCAACGTCGATCAGCCGAATTTGCAGAACTCGTCTACCTGAGCTCTTCGGGCGGCACGGATCTCTACCCCACGCTATCGGCCCTCGAGCACCTTGCTTTCGTTAGGGAGGCGTGGAAATCGGCCGCCGACATCGACTCGCTCTGCGACTCCCTCGGAATCTCCCCATATCTCGACAAGCCGACCCGTAAACTCTCGACAGGAATGAAGCAGCAGGTAAAGCTTGCCATGGCGATATCGACCGATTGCCCGTACCTCATCCTCGATGAACCGCTGAACGGCCTCGATCCGGGAAAGCGGAAAACCTCCTGCGACGCGATGCGCAGCGAGGTGGCGCGGGGACGCAGCGTGCTCATTTCAAGCCATCTGCTCGACGACCTGGCAGACCTCACCGACTCGTTCTACTTCATCGAGGCCGGCACGCTCGTGGAAAAGATCGAGTCGTCCTCGCAGACGCTCAAGCAGGAATACCTCGATACATACGAGAGATGAATGTGGGGGAGTGTTCGGATGAAGTTGATATTTAAGGTCCAGCTCGTGTCGTTCCGAAAAGACCGTGAACCTTTTGTGGGACACGCGGCGCCGTGGTACCATAGCCGAGTTTGTTGTCTTGGTCGGAAACCAAGACGCCTTATGCGCTGATCGGTAACCAGCGCCTGACCAATAAGGAGTCCTACCATGAAGCAGGGTATCCATCCCCAGTATGTCGAGTGCACGGTGACGTGCTCCTGCGGCAACACCTTCAAGACGCACGCTACCGTGTCCGAGATGAAGGTTGAGCTTTGCAACGAGTGCCACCCGTTCTACACCGGCCAGCAGAAGTTCGTCGACACCGGTGGACGCGTCCAGCGCTTCGCCGACAAGTTCGGTGGCGCCGCTGCCGCCCAGCTCAAGAAGGCTGAGGAGGCCAAGGCTGCCAAGGCCGCCAAGGCTGCTGAGGCCGAGGCCGCTCGCAAGGCCGCCGCTGAGGCTAAGGCCGCCGAGAAGGCTAAGCGTGCTGCTAAGTTCGCCGAGGAGGCTGCCAAGCAGGCTGCCGAGGCTCCCGCAGAGGCTCCCGTCGAGGAGGCCGCTGCCGAGGCCGAGACCACCGAGGCTGCTGAGTAAATAGCTCGCCGCGGAATCACTCGCATTCATGGCATAAGGGCCGTGCATCCGTTTGGGTGCGCGGCCCTTTTCTTTTTATTGGTGCAAACTAACCTGTCCCCGTGGCACCACATGGCAGAGAGACGGCGTTTGCTCAGATAAAACTTGCCAAAATAAACCTGTCCCATTGTGGCAGGTTGGTCATAGTTATTACGTGGCGGTCGAGGTCGACCGTATAGGCCGCGCCTTGTTTGGCTAAAGTACAATCATCTGTGTTTAACTCGCCCGCAGCTGCACGGCGTGGGCGATGGCCAAAAAGGAAAACCACATGGGATTCATGTCAAAGCTGCTGTCCTTTGGATCCGATAAGGACCTTAAGCGCTACTACAAGATCGTCGACCAGATCAACGGTCTTGAGCCCCAGTTTGAGAAGATGACCGAGGAGGAACTCCGCGGCCAGACCGATAAGTTCCGCGAGCGTTACGCCAACGGCGAGTCGCTTGACGACATGCTCCCCGAGGCCTTTGCCACCGTGCGTGAGGCTTCCAAGCGCACCATGGGTATGCGCCACTTTGACGTGCAGCTCATTGGCGCCATGGCACTGCACGAGGGCCACATCGCCGAGATGAAGACCGGCGAAGGTAAGACCCTCGTCTCCACGTTGGCTGGCTATCTCAACGCTATTGCCGGCAAGGGCGTGCACGTCGTTACTGTCAATGATTACCTTGCCAAGCGCGACTCCGAGTGGATGGGCCGCATCTATAAGTACCTGGGCATGACCGTCGGTCTGCTCCAGAACAACATGCCGCTCGAGCTCAAGCGTCCGGCCTACCAGGCAGACGTCACCTACGGCACCAACTCCGAGTTCGGTTTCGACTACCTGCGCGACAACATGGTCACCCGCCCCGAGCAGCGCGTACAGCGCGGCCACAACTACGCCATCGTCGACGAGGTCGACTCCATCCTGATCGATGAGGCCAGGACGCCGCTCATCATCTCGGGCGCCGGCACCAAGTCGGCCAGCACCTACAAGGACTTTGCGCGCGCCGTGCGCGGCCTGGAGCGCGGCGAGGACGTGTCGCATGACATGCTCACCGCCACCGAGGATGTGGAGCCCACGGGCGACTACGTCATGGACGAGGCCAAGCACACCATTGCCGCCACCGAGCGCGGCCTTAAGAAGATCGAGCGCCGTCTGGGTATCGAGGATATCTACGCCGACCTTTCGGGCCAGCTGGTCAACCACCTGCAGCAGGCGCTGAAGGCCCAGTACATGTTCCATCGCGACAAGCAGTACGTGGTCACCAACGGCGAGGTTAAGATCGTCGACGAGTTTACCGGCCGCATCATGGAAGGCCGCCGCTATTCCGAGGGCCTGCACCAGGCCATCGAGGCCAAAGAGGGCGTGCTCGTGCGCGAGGAGAACCAGACGCTGGCAACCATCACCCTGCAGAACTATTTCCGTCTGTATGACAAGCTCTCCGGTATGACCGGTACGGCACTCACCGAGGATGCCGAGTTCCGCGAGATCTACAAGCTACCCGTCGAGGTCATCCCCTCCAACAAGCCCGTGCAGCGTGTTGACCACGAGGACCTGGTGTACCGCACCATCCAGGCCAAATACAACGCCGTTGCCGACGACGTCGAGCGACGTCACGCCAAGGGCCAGCCGGTCCTGGTGGGCACCGTCTCCATCGAAAGCTCCGAGAAACTGTCGGCCGCCCTTACCAAGCGCGGCATCGCGCACGAGGTCCTCAACGCCAAGCACCACGAGCGCGAGGCCCATATCGTTGCCCAGGCTGGTCGCTATGGCGCCGTGACCATCGCTACCAACATGGCCGGCCGCGGTACCGACATCTTGCTGGGCGGTAACCCCGACGAGCTGGTGCGCGAGCGCCTGGAGTACGAGGGCCTGACCATGGAGGACGTAACGCCCGAGCAGCTTGAGCAGTTTAACGCCGAGGCCAAGGAGACTTGCAAGGCCGAGCGCGAGCGCGTTCTTGCCGCCGGCGGCCTGACCGTTATCGGCACCGAGCGCCACGAGTCCCGCCGTATCGACAACCAGCTGCGCGGCCGTTCCGGCCGTCAGGGCGATCCGGGCGAGACCCAGTTCTACCTGTCGCTCGAGGACGATCTGATGCGTCTGTTTGGCGGCGACAAGATGGACCGCGTCTCCAAGATGATGGTCACGGCTGACATGGGCGACGATATGCCCATCCAGCACAAGATCATCTCCAAGGCTGTCGAGAGCGCCCAGCACAAGGTCGAGAGCATCAACTTCTCCATGCGTAAGAGCGTCCTTGAGTACGACGACGTCATGAACAAGCAACGCCAGGTCATCTACGCCGAGCGCAATAAGATTCTGGACGGCAAGGATCTGACCGACCACATCACCGAGGTCATGCACGATACCGTGTACCGCTGCGTGCAGGAGTTCTGCACCAAGGACAGTCACGATGGCGAGCGCGACCTGGAGGGCCTGCGCAAGTGGGTTGTGGAGCTCACCGGCCACATCGATACGCCGAAGTTCCCCGACGAGGATTATGAGGCCCTAGCTGCCGATGTCCTGGCTTACGTAGAGAAGTGCTACAACATGAAAGCCGAGCGCTTGGGCGAGGACCTGATGCGCGAGCTCAACACCCAGGTCATGCTGCGCGTCATCGATACCCGCTGGATGAACTACCTGCAGGAGATGGACTACCTCAAGACCGGCATCGGCCTGCGCGGCTTTGGCCAGCGCGACCCGCTGGTCGAGTACAAGACCGAGGCCTACGGCGCGTTCCAGATACTCGTCGACACCATGTACGAGGATTACCTGCGCACGGTTCTGCGCATCGAGATCAAGGCTGCCCCGCGTGTCGTGGAGCACAAGGAGGAGCCCGCGCTCGAGGGTGCGCACTTCTCCGGTCCTGCCGAGGTCGATGGTGACAACGGCGACTCGGTGCTGCGCAAGCAGGCGCAGGTGCAGGCCCGCACGGCTGTCCAGGGTGGTCCGGCTGCCGTCAACAACGGTGGCAAGGTGACGACCTACCGCAAGTCCGAGAGCGACGATCCGTACGTCAACGTGGGCCGCAACGACCCGTGCCCTTGCGGTAGCGGTAAGAAGTTCAAGTACTGCCACGGCAGGAATCGTTAATGGCTGAGGCTTTAGAGGTAACGCCCGCCGAGCTGGACGCGTTTGCGGACCGGCTCGGTGAGGTTGAGTCGTACCTCCATTTGGACGAGAAGCGCACCCGCGTAACGGAGCTCGAGGCCAAAAGCGTCGCCCCGGGCTTTTGGGACGACGCCGATGCCGCTCGCGCCACGATGGAGGAGATCGCGCGCACCAAGGAAGACATCGCTGCCGTGGACACCGCGCGCGGCGAGCTTTCCGATGCCCGCGCTGCGCTGGAGCTTGCCGAGGAGATGGGGGATGACCCCGACGTCGTCGCATTGCGCGAGGAGGCTGCCGCTACGGCAGAACGCCTGGCCCGCGCCATCGACGAGCTTGAGCTTGCGAGCTGGTTTACCGGGGAGTTCGACCATGGCGACGCGATTGTGACCATCAAGCCCGGGCAGGGTGGTTTGGAGGCCCAGGATTGGACCTTCATGCTCTTTAAGATGTACATGAAGTACTGCCAGCGCCGCGGTTGGAAGGTCACCATCAACGATTGCCCCGCGGCCGAGGTCATTGGCATTGATCGCGCGACCTTTACCGTCGAAGGCAAGGATGCTTTTGGCATGCTTCGCGCCGAGGCCGGTGTCCACCGCCTGGTGCGCATTAGCCCCACCGACGACAAGAAGCGCCGCCAGACCACGTTTGCCGGCGTCGAGGTCATTCCGGTGCTGCCCGACGATATCGATATCGAGATCAACCCCGACGACATCCGCGTCGACGTGTACCACGCAAGTGGCCCGGGTGGCCAGGGCGTAAACACCACCGACTCCGCCGTGCGCGTGACGCATTTCCCCAGCGGCATTGTGGTTACCTGCCAAAACGAGCGCAGCCAGATCCAGAACAAGGCCGCGTGCATGCAGATCCTCAAGGCTCGCCTGTACGAGATTGAGCTCGAGAAGCGTGCCGAGGCCCTGGACGAGATTCGCGGACCCAAGACCACGATTGGTTTTGGCAACCAGATCCGCAGCTACGTGCTCTACCCGTACCAGATGGTTAAGGACCTGCGTACGGGCGTGGAGACCAGCAACGTCGAGGCCGTTCTTGACGATGGCGATTTGGATCCGTTTGTGATTGGCTATCACCGTTGGGCTACCGGCAACGCCGATGTAGAAGGCTCGGAGATCTAAAACATCGGGCGGCTTCAAGCCGATGCTAAGCCCAACGGTTGGACGGGTTTGTATTCGGAATAAACCCTGCGCAGGGGTGGTTTTTGTCCGGCGAATCGGTAGAATCGAATACAAGAAGAAGTTCAAAGCGCATCCGATGGGGTGCGCTTTTTTGAGGGAGGCAGCATGGCATATCGTCTGGACATTAAGCGCATTCTTTCGATGAACTTCTTTCACGACCTGCCCCAGATTATGTTGGGGTGCGCTCTGGCCGCTATTGCGACCGACCTGTTTTTGATTCCTAACGGCCTTGCTGCCGGTGGCGTTACGGGCCTTGCCACCATTATCCAGGCGGTCGGCGCATCGCGCGGTCTATCGCTTCCCGTTGGTATTCAGACGATCGTGATGAACGCCTTGCTGCTGCTGGTCGTTATGCGCGAGGGCGGCATGTTCTACGTGGTGCAGACGGCGACAGGCTTTGTGCTGCTGGGCTTTTTCACCGACCTGTTCGCTCCGTTTGTGGCGCCGCTGGCACATGCCGATCTGATGCTGCCCGCTATGTGGGGCGGCATCATCACGGGCATCGGTTATGGCATGGTGCTGCGCGCCGGCGCCAACACCGGCGGCTCGGACACGATTGGCCAAATCATCTCGCGTAATACCTCGCTGCCCGTGGGCTCGACCGTCATGGCGATCGATGTTGCCGTATGTGCGCTGTCGGCTCCGGTCTTTTCAATCGAAAATGCACTATATGCAGGCCTTTCGATGGTCATTAGCGGCTACGTGATCGATGCCGTGGTCGATGGTGGCAACAAGCGTCGTATGGTACTCATCATCTCGGACAAGTTCCCTGATATCGCTGCCGATATTATGTATGGCCTGGGTCGTGGTTGTACCAAGTTTAAGGCGACTGGCATGTATTCGGGTGCCGAGAAGCCGGTGATCATGGTCATCGTGAGCCGTCGAGAGCTCAATACCCTTAAGACGATCGTGCGCGAGCGCGATCCTCACGCCATTGTGACGGTCGCTGACGTTACGGAAGCCTTCGGCGAGGGATTCAAGGACATTAGCGCGTAGGGGCGACCGCGTTCCATCCAAAAGACGTTCACATTGATAAACCGTTTCATCAGCGGTTCTGCCTGCTAAATTGTTCAAATAATGATAAAAACTCTGGTAAAGCCATCAGTTTCCAGCATAATGAATGACGTACGTGCATTGCGGCTGTGTTGGGATTACCTTCGGTGCCGTGCGCATCTTGTCTAAAGAGGATGAAAGGAAGGCACAATGAGCGACGAAGAGCTCAAAAAGGTTGCCAACGAGGTAAGGAAGGGCATCGTCACCGGCGTGCACGCTGCCAAGTCCGGCCATCCGGGCGGTTCGCTCGGTGCTGCCGACATCATGACCTATCTGTACTTTGAGGAAATGAACGTCGACCCGTCCGATCCCCGCAAGGCCGATCGCGACCGTTTTGTGCTCTCCAAGGGCCATTGCGCTCCGGGCTTGTACGCCGTGCTCGCCGAGCGCGGGTTCTTCCCCAAGGAGGATCTTGAGACGCTGCGCCACATCGGCAGCCACCTGCAGGGTCACCCCAACATGAACGACACCCCGGGCGTCGACATGTCCACCGGCTCGCTCGGCCAGGGCATTTCCGCCGCCGTGGGCATGGCCGTTGCCGCCAAGCACTGGGGCGATACTTATCGCACGTACGCCCTGCTGGGTGATGGCGAGAGCGAGGAGGGCCAGGTCTGGGAGGCCGCCATGTTTGCCGGCAACCAGCAGCTCGATAACCTCTGCGTGATCGTCGACCACAACGGCCTTCAGATTGACGGTCCCGTCGAGGAGGTCAACGACCCCATGCCGCTCGCCGACAAGTTCCGCGCGTTCAAGTTCCACGTGGTTGAGCTCGCCGACGGCAACGACTTCGACCAGATCCGCGCCGCCTTTGCCGAGGCTCGCGCCACCAAGGGGCAGCCGACCGCCATTATCGCCGAGACCACAAAGGGCAAGGGCGTGTCCTTTATGGAGAACCAGGTTGGCTGGCACGGCAAGGCCCCCAACGATGAACAGTTTGAGCAGGCCATGGCAGAGCTCACGGCCGCCGGAGAGGAGCTCTAGGATGGCAGACGTCAAGAAAATCGCCACGCGTGTAAGCTACGGCGAGGCCCTCGTCGAGCTCGCCAACGAGCACGATGACTTTGTGGTCCTCGACGCCGACCTGGCCGCCGCCACGCAGACCGGTAAGTTTAAGGCCGCTTGCCCCGACCGCTTCTTCGATGTGGGCATTGCCGAGAGCAACCTTATGGGCGTCGCCGCCGGTATCGCGACCACTGGTCGTGTTGCCTTCGCGAGTACCTTTGCCATGTTCGCTGCCGGTCGCGCCTTTGAGCAGGTCCGCAACTCCATCGGCTACCCGCACCTCAACGTTAAGATCGGTGCCACGCACGCCGGCATCTCGGTGGGCGAGGACGGCGCCACGCACCAGTGCTGCGAGGATATCGCCCTCATGCGCGTCATCCCCGGCATGACCGTAATTGTTCCCGCCGACGACGTGGAGGCCCGCGCCGTGACGCGCGCCGCCTACGAGTGCGACGGTCCGGTGTACATGCGCTTCGCCCGTTTGGCCTCGCCGGTTATCAACGACCCCGAGACCTACAAGTTCGAGTTGGGTAAAGGCATTGTCATGCGCGAGGGCGCCGATGTGACCATCATCGCCTGCGGCCTGATGGTCGGCGAGGCTCTCGAGGCCGCCGAGCAGCTCGCTGCCGAGGGCATCGACGCCGAGGTCATCAACATGCACACCATCAAGCCCATCGATGCCGACCTGATCGTCAAGAGCGCCACCAAGACCGGCCACGTCGTGACCGTCGAGGAGCACTCTGTGATCGGTGGCCTGGGCAGCGCCGTTGCCGACGTCCTGTGCGAGCAGTGTCCGACGCCGCTCAAGAAGATCGGCGTCAACGACACCTTCGGTGAGTCTGGCCCGGGTGCCGAGCTCCTGCACAAGTACGGCCTGGACGCCGCCAACATCGTGGCGACCACCAAGGAGTTCTTGGCATAAGGCAAGGCGAGGCAAAGCATCGCTTCGACAACCGCAAACAAGCCAGAACAGGGGCGTCCTCAAAGAGGGCGCCCCTGTTTATGCTGAATTTAAATTAGAGTCCTGCCAAGCAAAGTTCCCATGGGGAAGACTTCCACCTGGGCAACCTGCGCACCGCGATCCTCGCGTGGGCGTGGGCGCGCACAACCGGGCGGCGTTTTGTCCTGCGTATCGAGGACATCGACCGGGAACGCGCGGGGTCCGCTCAGCGTCAGATCGAGGACCTGGAGGCGATCGGCGTCGAC
>CATWID010000022.1 GCA_958350755.1 uncultured Collinsella sp. | reverse complement strand
GACGGTGAGCGTACCGTCCTTGACGAGCGCGTACTCCTTGGAGCCGTCGACCTTCTCGACCTTAGCGTCGTCAGAGCTGCTGGAACTGGCATCAGAACCAGAGGTGGCGTTGGACGAGCCGCAGCCCGTCAGTGCAAGAGCGAGCGCCATGGCGCCCGTGGCTGCAAATGCGCCAAGCTTCTTGAGCTTCATTATCAGTCTCCTTCCAATGACCCCACGTGATTCAGAGGTCTGCAAAAACTGAGGGTTATTATGCACCCGCTTGGAAGAATCTGCAATTAGAAAACTGATTGAAACAAACCCATAACGTGAATGGAGCACTCCACTTTATGGCAGCCTTTACTGCTGCAACGACCTTAACAGATTGATCTCAGCCGCATAACCTGCAAGTTCGTTCGGTGTCTCCAAGATGAATGGCAATGCGCGCAAGCGGCCATTCGATACAATATTCTGTATAACCTGCATACCGCCGCCAAACTCTTCACTACCCAGGTAGCCCTTGCCGATGCACTCGTGGCGATCCTTATGGGCGCCGCAGGGATTCTTGGAGTCATTGATGTGCACGGCGCGCAGGCGCTCGATACCCACCACACGATCGAACTCGTCAAGCACACCGTCAAGATCGCGGACGATGTCATAGCCGGCGTCATTCACATGGCAGGTGTCTAGGCACACGCCCAACTTGGCCGACAGCTCCGGACACTTGGCGGCAACGCCCTCGATAATGCGCGCCAGCTCTTCAAAGCTACGGCCCACCTCGGTGCCCTTGCCCGCCATGGTCTCAAGCAATACCGTCGTCTGCTGTCCCTCAAACATCACCTGGCACAGCGTGTCGACAATCATCTGAATGCCGGCGTCTGCCCCCTGTCCCACATGCGCACCGGGATGGAAGTTGTAGTAGTTGCCGGGCAGTGCTTCCAGACGCTGCAAATCTTCCGCCATAGCCTCCAAGGCAAACTCGCGCGCTCGCTCCTTAGCGGAGCAGGGGTTATAGGTATACGGGGCATGCGCCACCAGCGGTCCAAAGTCGTTTTGCGCCATAAGCTCGCGCAGAGCCGCCACGTCATCCATGTCAAGGTCTTTTGCCTTGCCACCGCGCGGGTTGCGCGTAAAGAACGCAAAGGTATTGGCACCAATGGACAACGCCGTCTCCCCCATTGCCCGATAGCCCTTCGTCGTCGAAAGATGGCACCCAATCGTCAGCATCTCCAGCTCCCCCTCATCAGTTGCGGTGAAATACGGTCTATTGGTGCCTTATTTTGGCGCAAACAGACCGTATTCCACCGCAAGATATAAAAGGGGCATCAGGGGCAAGGTCCGCCGAGCCCCCCCCCTTGAGCACCAGCACCGCAGCCTAGAGCGTCAAGCGAATCGCATCGATAATCTGCGCGCAGCGCTGCGTGGCGGCAAGAGGCATAACGGGGCTTTCAAGCTCTCCCGTCTGGACGAGCTGCGTCGCATGCTGAATTTCGCCGTAGAAATCATCGACCTCAAACGGGGCATTAATTTCGAGCATTCGTCCGTCGGAGTACTTCACATGGGCGAGCTCGGGGCGATGGAGGCGCTCGATTTCCACCGAACCCCGTTCGCAGGCAATCGTTAAGCGGCTTTCATATGCTGCTTTGCCGTCGCACACCATATGAATGGGTATACCGCCGACACTCATATGGATCTCATCGGCCCAATCCACGCGGCCGCCTAATACGTCACGCCAGCGAACTTCACGAGACGAAACATCGCACGCACCCGCAAGCAAATCCTCAAACCACCCGACCGCATAGCAGCCCATGTCATATAGACAGCCGCCCTGCAACGGATCGAGCAGATAACTCGAAGGGAACTCACCATAATCGAGTTTTTGCACGCTTTCGATCGAGACGATACAGCCGAGCTCGCCCGACGCTAGCAAGTCCTCCACGCGAGTGCGCATCGGGCAAAACCGATTCTTCATCGCCTCCATAAACAGCACGCCGCACTCGCGAGAGGCGGAGGCAATCGAGAGAGCCTCTTCCTCACTCAAAACGGCCGGCTTTTCGCACAGCACGGCCTTTCCGGCGCGCAGCGCGCGACAGGCCCAACGCGTATGCATACCATGCGGAAGAGCCAAGTAGATTGCGTCGACATCGGGGTCGGCAATCAGCGCATCATAAGCCGCATCGCCGCCATCGTCAGCCGTGACATAACTGTGCGCAGCATCGATCGAAAACGCTCGACAAAATTCCTCGACATGTGCAGGAGTGCGGCCGGCCGCAGCCACCAGCCGTGCCCCGTCGACCTTCTTGAGCGACGATGCAAATCGATGCGAAATGTGCCCAGCGCCCAAAACGCCCCAACGAACCTCACGCAAATCATCACATGAATCCCGATAGCCCACGACAGCCCCCTTCAGTTGCGACGAAATAGTTCCTGCTATCGCCCTATTCTGCCGCAAACAGGAACTATTCCATCACAAGATATAAAAGGGTCATGAGGAGCGAGTTTTGCTGAAGACTTTAAGCGCGGCCGTTACGGGGCCAGGCTGGAAACGTCGGCGCGCGTCGTCGAGACGCTCGGGGATATCGATGTGTTGCGGGCAGTGACGCGCACATTTGCCGCACTTGACGCAATTGCTCACGAGCTTGGGCTCGCTCGTGCGCACCGCGCTCGCCGTAAAGTATTGCGACAGCCCCGTAAACCAGCTGTGCGCATAGCTCGCGTTGTAAGCGGCAAAGCAGCCGGGAATGTTAATACCCTTGGGACATGGCATGCAGTAGCCGCATCCCGTGCAGGGCACGCGATTCGATTTTTCAAACTCCGCCAGCACGCGTGCGATGGTATCGAGCTGAGCGGCTGTCATCGAATCCGGCAGGGCCCGATCGGCCAGCACCGCGTTCTCGTCCACCTGCGCGGTATCGGTCATGCCCGAAAGCAGCATCGTGACTTGAGGATGGTTCCACACCCACGAAAGGCCCCAAGCAGCCGGCGTCTTCAGGTACGGATCGCGTACGTCATCGAGCACGGCGCGGGCCCGCGGAGGCAGCTTGCCCGCCAGGCGTCCGCCCAAAAGCGGTTCCATCACAAACACCGCGAGCCCGCGCTCGGCGGCTGCTATAAGTCCCGCCGTTCCCGCTTGGTAGCGCTCTCCAGCGTAGTTGTACTGAATCTGGCAAAAATCCCAGTCATACGCGTCGAGCATCGTGAGGAAGTCCGCCGCACTGCCGTGATACGAAAAACCTATCTGGCGAATACGCCCCGCAGCCTTTTGGTGCGCAATCCAGTCTTCGATGCCCAACGCCACCACGCGCTCCCACTGGGCGGGCGAAGTGATGTTGTGCATAAGGTAATAGTCGATATGGTCGGTCCGCAGGCGACGCAGTTGCTCGTCGAAGAACCGGTCGAAATCCTCCGCGCACTTGCACGAAGCGTGCGGCAACTTGGTCGCCAGCAGCACCCGGTCGCGCAGCCCCAAGCACTCAAGTGAGGCGCCCACGCACGCCTCGTTACCGGGATAGAGATACGCAGTATCCAGATAATTAATCCCCTGCTCCACCGCATGGGAAATGATGGCATCGGCTGTCTTCGCATCGGGGTGTCCCGGCGAACCGGGAAACCTCATGCAGCCCAGACCCAGAGCAGATATTCGGTTACCACTTTTGGGGTCAACGCGGTATTGCACGGCCCCTCCCTTCGCCATCAGCGCCCCGGCAAGGCGAAACACAATGGTCACGCGGCCGAAACATCGTGGAATCGCAATCGAGAACGTATCGTAACGCAGCAGAAATCGAGCTGTCACGGCACCGCTTTAACATCAGCAAAAAGCCCGATGAAAGGAGTCACCCATGCCCGCGCTCGACCTTTGGAACCTCGCATCCCAGCTCAAAAGCACCGATTATCGCTGGGTTGACCTCACCCATACGCTCTCGTGCGACACCCCGCACTGGTTTGGCTTTGAGCCATTTGAGTCCACCAAGCTCTTCGACTACCTGCCCGGCACGCCCGAAGATATGCTCGCGCCCATGCGTTGCTTCCAGTATTCGGTCGCCCCGCAGTACGGCACCCACGTCGACGCGCCGCGCCACTTCCATGTCGATGGCCGCTCCCTTGGCGAGATCGAACCTATCGAGTTTATGCATCCGCTCTGCGTCATCGACAAGCACGAGGAGTGCGCCGCAAACCCCGACTTTATCCTGACCATCGATGACCTCAAGGCTTGGGAGGACGAGCACGGTCGCATTCCCAAGGACGCTTTCGTCGCCTTCCGCTCCGACTGGTCCAAGCTCGCCGACCTCGAAAACAAGGACGAGGACGGCCAACCCCACTACCCCGGCTGGGACCTCGATGCCATCAAATGGCTTGTAGAAGAGCGCAACATCGGTGCCATCGGCCACGAACCGGCAGACACCGACCCCGCAACCGTGACCACACGCGAGGATGCCTACCCCTATCCCGGCGAGCAATACATCCTCTCGGTCGACCGCTATCAGATCGAGGTCATGGACCATCTGGACGAGCTTCCCGCCACAGGCGCCGTCATCTTCTGCACCTTCCCTAAGGTCCGTGATGGTGTCGGATACCCCGCGCGCGTCTTTGCGGTCTGCCCCGCAGCGTAACGTCCAGGCAAACGTTTCTTTTTTATAACAGCCGCCCCGCGCACCCACCAATCACCCCGGCAGCATACAATCCATCAGGCGCCCCTTACGCGGGCGCCTTTTATATGGGGAGATGATTCACATGCAGATCAACAAGGTCGCCTTTATCGGCAAGGGCGGCGTCGGCCTGCTCTACGGCAGCATGATTGCCAAGGCCCTCGGCAATGACGCCGTCGAATACGTTATGGATGACGCCCGTTTTGAGCGTCACGCGGGCGATGCGCTCACCGTCAACGGAAAGCCTTGCGGTCTCACGTCCGTCCGCGCCAGCGAGGCAGCGCCCGCCGATCTGGTCATCCTGACGGTCAAGACCACCGGTCTCGACCAAGCACTCAAGACTATGGAGCGCGTCGTGGGACCCAACACGCTCATCGCCTCGCTGTGCAACGGCATTACGAGCGAACAAAAGATTGCCGAACGCTTTGGCTGGGAGCATACCGTTCTTGGTATCTGCCAGGGCATGGACGCCGTGTTTCTCAATGGCGCGCTCACCTTTACCAATGCGGGCGAGATCCGCTTTGGTGCAGCCGCCGGCACCGACCCCGCGACCGTCGCCGCCATCGACGGGCTCTACACGCGCTGCGGCATCGCCCATACCGTCGAGCGCGACATTGCGCACCGCATGTGGGCCAAACTCATGCTCAACGACGGCATCAACCAGACCTGCATGGTCTACGGCGGGACCTACGGAAGCGCCACGGAGCCGGGCTCCGAGCAGCGCCGCTGCTTTGTTTCCGCCATGCGCGAAACGCTTGCGGTCGCCAACGCCGAGGGCATTGAGCTGACCGAGGCAGACCTAACGCAGATGGTGCACCTCATCGAGGGGCTCGACCCCGCCGGCATGCCCTCGATGACTCAAGACCGCGTCGCAAGGCGCAAAACCGAGGTTGATGAGTTTGCGGGCACCATCTGCCGCCTCGCGGCCAAGCACGGTATCCAAGTGCCGCAAAACGAATGGCTCTATTCGCGCATCCGCGAAATCGAGGCCAGCTGGTAGCGCTCGACGCACCGCAGCCAACAGCCTCAAGAGCAAAGCCGCCGCAAGGGGCACTCCCCTTGCGGCGGCTTCTTTCTTCATCTATGACCAAAACCAGTTTCGCAACCGCTAGCGCCGCGCCTGCGGCATCTCGTCCTCGTCATCTCGGCAAAGGGTCACGCCCGCGCTTCCCAGCAGCGCGGCCGCGATCAACACGCCAACCACGATAGAGGCAGCCCCACAAGACCCCTGCATACCCGCGACGAGCGCGGCCGTAGGACCAAGACAACCAAGCGCCAATGCAACGGCGGCAACGGCGATATCTCGAGCGTTCACAAGACCACTTCCTCCACGAGAAAGACCTTATTTCTCATGAACTAGTGTGCCCCGCGCCCATATGCGCGGCGTACTGCCACGGTAAGCGCTCTGTTAACTCAAGCACGCACAAAAAACGGACGCCCCTACGTTGTGCCCAAAAGCCCAGTAAAGACGCCCGCTCATCATGTGCCTATTTTGCTCTGATGGCAGATTACCAACCGGTGTAGTAATCGGTGGTTCCGGCGGCGCAGCCGGAGTCATAGACCTTGCAATCACCCTTGGAGCCCGTAAAGGTCGAGCCCTGGGCCATATCGCCCGCGGCAACAACGTAATAGCCGTCGGAATCGCGCCAGAAGCCCTCAGAATCCTGAGTCCATTCGCCCGTGCGATAGTGATAAAGCACATTGCTGCTGTAATAGGTCTCGCGGCGCCCGTTGTAGTTATTGACACCCGCAGAGCGCGTCAGGCCCGATCCGTTCGCGTAGGACGCGGCAGACGCGTAGGACGGAGTGTAGCCGGCGTTGTAGTACGAAGCCTGGGCGGCCTCGGCAGCCTCTGCCTCGGCGGCAGCGGCCTCGAGCGCTTCGCGCTTGGCATTCTCAAGCGCAGTGCGCAGCTCATCGAGCTCGGTCGACTTCGCGTCGACCTCCCCCATCGTCAAAAGGCTGCCCGCACCATCGATACAACCCTGCAGCACAGCGCGCTCGTCATCGGTGGCATAGTCACCATACATGTTTAGGATAATCTGAGCGCGCATCTCAAGGGAATCGCGCTTGGCCTCCATCGAGGCGTTCCACTCCTGCATGGAACCATAACCATCGCCGCGATAATCAACGGGCTGTACCAGCGTCGTCTCGGACGGGGTAGATCCAACCGTATCGGACAGTGTTGCCGCGTGGGCATCAGTTGCGCCGGCGCCCGCCAAAAGCGCCACGGTCAGAGCGGCGGAAAGGGCGGCGGCTTTCGGTTTTCGTGAATCGATCCTCATGTAGCTGGAAACCTCCGTAGTGCGTTTTTGCTGCGTTTGAGCTGCGTGTGATTCGATCGCGCTGCATAGTACCTCGAGCAAATCGCGACCTGCGGTTTTACTCAAAAGGCGCACGTCAATTGCGTAAAACTCACATCCTCTCAACAGGAGTTTTCCACAACTCGAATGCATAAAGCATGCCAAAAACCCTGTAATAGCGCCCTTCCTATGCAAAAAAGGCGCCTGCGCAACCATTGCTTGCGCAGGCGCCTTGAGCAGGCATTTTATGCAGTTATACCTATCGAGTCGCAAGGGGTCCTTGCACAAGTCGCCTTACTCGTCCAGCGCGGCGAAGGCCTGCTTCAGATCCCAAATGATGTCCTCGGCGTTCTCGGTACCGATGGAAAGACGGATCGTAGAGGGCGTGATGTTCTGCTCGGCAAGCTCCTCGGCAGAGAGCTGGGAGTGCGTAGTAGTGGCCGGGTGCACGACGAGCGACTTGACGTCGGCCACGTTGGCGAGCAGCGAGAACACCTGCAGATGATCGATGAACTTCCAAGCTGCCTCCTGGCCACCCTTAATCTCAAAGGTGAAGATCGAAGCGCCGCCGTTGGGAAAGTACTTCTGATAGAGCTCGTGATCGGGGTGCTCAGGCAGGCTCGGGTGGTTCACCTTGGCGACGTGGCTGTCACCAGCCAGGAACTCAACGACCTTCTTGGTGTTCTCGACATGGCGGTCGACGCGCAGCGACAGGGTCTCGGTGCCCTGGAGCAGGACCCAGGCGTTGAACGGGCTGATGCAGGCGCCCTCGTCGCGCAGCAGGATGGCGCGGACATAGGTTGCGAAGGCGGCGGGACCGGCAGCCTCGGCAAACGAAACGCCGTGGTAGGAGGGGTTGGGCTCGGCGATCTGGGCGTACTTTCCGCTCGCCTTCCAATCGAAGTTACCGCCGTCGACGATCACACCGCCCAGCGAGGTGCCGTGGCCGCCGATGAACTTGGTTGCGGAGTGGACGACGATGTTGGCACCATGCTCCAGCGGACGGAACAGATACGGGGTGCCGAAGGTGTTGTCGACGACAACCGGCAGACCGTGCTTCTTGGCGATCTCGGAGATGGCGTTGATGTTGGGGATGTCGGAGTTGGGGTTGCCGAGCGTCTCGAGGTAGATGACCGTGGTGTTGTCCTTGATGGCCCCCTCGACCTCTTCCAGGTTATGGGCATCGACGAAGGTGGTCTCGACGCCAAACTGGGAGAGCGTATGCTCCAGCAGGTTGTAGGAGCCACCGTAGATGGTCTTCTGAGCCACCACGTGGTCACCAGCCTGGGCAAGAGCCTGCAGGGTATAGGTGATGGCAGCAGCGCCGGAGGCGACGGCAAGACCTGCCACGCCGCCCTCGAGCGCGGCGATACGGTCCTCGAAGACGCCCTGGGTGGAGTTGGTCAGACGGCCGTAGATGTTACCGGCGTCGGCAAGACCAAAGCGGTCGGCGGCGTGCTGGGAGTTGCGGAACACATAGCTCGTGGTCTGGTAGATAGGCACGGCACGGGAGTCGGATGCGGGATCGGCACTCTCCTGGCCAACGTGCAGCTGCAGGGTATCGAAACCAAAGGTGTGCTCGGGGTTGTTGATGAACTGGCTCATGATGATCTCCTTGATCGAACGAAAGTAAGTAAAAAGAGAGAAGTAAGTCGCTGTCTCCTGATCACGCCGACGGGCGCAAACAGGAGCCCGGCATTCGTCTTGGTAAGCAATTCATATGCGGGCCTCCTTTCGCGTCCCGATTCCGTAGTCGGCTTAATAACCTACCGCCTTTGTGTGTTTTGAATAGTACGGGCATTGTCTTCCTCGGTCAATCACTAAAAAGCGCTAACTTGTTATCTGTTTTATAGATAACTATCGAAAGGATGGCGTCGATGACCCTTCAGCAGCTTCGTTTTCTGATCGCCGTGGCAGAGTCCGGCTCAATCAACGCCGCAGCTCAGCGCCTCTATACCGCTCAGTCCAACATCTCAAACGCCGTCAAAAGCCTGGAACAGGAACTCCATCTGGAGATCTTTACGCGCTCCAGCCGCGGCGTCACGCTCACCAACGACGGCACCGAGCTTTTGGGCTATGCGCGCCAGGTCGTAGAGCAGGCCGACATGCTCGAGGCACGCTACGAGGACGGCGGCGCCCCGCAAGCCCGCCTCGCCATTTCCGCCCAGCACTACGCCTTTTCGGTCGAGGCCTTTGTCAACGTGGTCGAGCGCTGCCGCGACAGCAAGTTCGAGTTCATCATGCGCGAGACCACCACATCGCAGATCATCGATGACGTCCGTGCGTTTCGCAGCGATATCGGCATTCTGTATCTGGATGACTTTAACGCCCGCGTTCTGCAGAAGGCCTTCGCCGATGCCCGCGCAAGCTTCCATCCCCTATTCGACGCGACGGTCCACGTCTTCGTTAGCGAGCGCCACCCGCTCGCACGCCGCCCGCAGCTGTCCCTTGCCGACCTCACGCCCTATACGCGCTACAGCTTTGAGCAGGGAACCTCAAACTCCTTCTATTACGCCGAGGAACCTTTTAGCTATATCCCTTGCGACCGCAACATACGAATCTCGGACCGCGGAACACTTACTAACTTACTTATCACGTCGAACGGTTACACCCTGTCGACCGGTGTCCTCTCCAATGAAATGCAATGGGGCATGGCATCGATCCCGCTAGCAGACGCCCCAACGATGCACGTTGGCTACATCATGCACGATGAGCGCAAGCCCTCTCTCCTCTTGCAGCAATACCTCGACGAGCTCAACCGCATCATCCATGCCAACTAACAGTCCGAAGACGGGGTAGAAATCGTAGATTGCTGGCCCCCGGCGGGCATGGCGCTACAATGGTCACTCACACGAAACGTACCCAACGAAAGGAAGCCCGTGAAGGTCATCATCTATACCGACGGCTCGGCCCGATCAAATCCGGGACGCGGCGGCTACGGCGCCGTGCTCAAATACACCAACCCCGCCGGCAAGACCTTCACCTCCGAGCTTTCTCGCGGCTATGCCAAGACCACCAACAACCGCATGGAACTCATGGCGGTCATCGTGGCGCTCGAGGCGCTCAACCGCCCTTGCGAGGTCGAAGTCCATTCCGATTCGCAGTATGTCGTCAACGCCTTTAACAAGCACTGGATCGACGGCTGGAAAAAGCGCGGATGGAAAACCGCCAACAAGCAACCCGTCAAGAACCGCGACCTGTGGGAGCGCCTACTCACCGCCAAAAGCAAGCACAAGGTTGATTTCATCTGGGTTAAGGGTCACGCCGGTCACGAGCTCAACGAGCGCTGCGATGAGCTCGCCACCACGGCGGCCGACGGCAGCAACCTCGATATCGACGCCGGCTTTAACGAGAGCGACCTGTAATAGCGTTTTCGCGCAGCTTTATATCCCCACGCGCTACACTCATCCTGTAGGCCAAACAACGCAAGGGGGACGTATGCTGCGCATCGCGACCATCGGCACATCCATGATCACCGACGACTTTATCCAAGTCGTCAACGCCAACGACCAAGCCGCGTTTGTGGGCACGCTTTCACGCGACGCCAATCGCGGTACTGCCTTTACCGCCGAGCGCGGTGGCGAGCGAAACTTTACGTCGCTCGATGAGCTTGCGGCAGCCGCCGACGTCGACGCCGTCTATATCGGCAGCCCTAACGCACTTCACTACGAGCAGGCTCTTGCCTGCATCGCCGGTGGCAAGCACGTCATCGTCGAGAAGCCCTTCTGCGCCACCGAAGCGCAGGCGCTGGAAGTCTTCCGCGCTGCCGAGACAGCAGGTGTCGTGGCCCTCGAGGCCATGCGTCCCCTCCACGATCCCGCCTTCCACGCCATCGAGGACGCCCTGGGCGAGATCGCCCCCATCCGCCGCGCCTCATTGCGCTTTGGCAAGTATTCCTCGCGCTACAACGAGATTCTCGCGGGACGCGCCACCAATATCTTCGACTGCAATATGGCATCGGGTTCCCTCATGGATATTGGCGTCTACACCGTCGAGCCCATGGTCGAGATTTTCGGCATGCCCTCCGGCCTTACGAGCATGGCTACTCTGCTCGACCCCACCACGCGACAGCTCACGCACGGCCCCATCGACGGCTGCGGTTCCATCCTCGCCAGCTACGGCGGTGGCCGTATCTCCGTCGAGCTTGCGCACTCCAAAATTACGAATGACCTGCTGCCCTCGCAGATCGAAGGCGAGCGTGGCACTATCCAGATCGACCATCTGTCCACGCCCCGCAACGTCCGCATCGACTATCGCGGCGACGTCGTACGCGGATCGGCAACCGAGGCGCCGCGCGAGCAAGGCGACAACGGCCGCGTGCTCGACCTGCCCAAATCGAGCAACACTATGGAATACGAGCTCGCCGACTTTATCACCGCCATCGGCGGCATCGATAACGTTAAGGAAGAGATTTGGGAGACCCCGGCGGGACGCCACGAGCTTGGCCACTACCGCGATGTCACGCTCGTCTCGCTGCGCATCATGGATGCCGTGCGCCAGCAGGCCGGCATTACCTTCCCGGCCGACGCAGGCAAGCAGGCCTAGCGATGGGCTTCTTCGATACGTTCTTCTCCAGCGTCACCGGCGGCAGTCGAGAGCCTCAAAAACCATCAAACGTCGAGCTCGAGCTGCGCCGCAGGCTTACTGTGCTCGCAAGCGACGAGGCCACTCAAGACACTCCCCTGCGCTATTTCCTACGCTGGGAGGGGCAAGTCCAAGGCGTTGGTTTTCGCTTTACCAACACCAACCTCGCACAGGCACGCGCACTCACCGGCTGGGTGAGTAACATGGAAGACGGGTCAGTCGAGATGGAGATACAGGGAGCTCCGGCAAACATCCTGTCTCATCTCGAGGCGCTTCATGCCTCCTACGAGCGCATGGGAACGCGTTTTCGCCTCGTAGACGCCCAGGCCCGAGCCCCACTTGTCAATGAAGACGGTTTCACGCCTCGTTATTAGTATTGTGTGCTAAATACGGTATCATTTACCTACGACCGTTGATAGAAAAGAGGCGAGGCGCATGGCGGTGCAAAGAAGGAATACCAGGCAGCGAAAGCTGGTTCTTGACGCCGTGCGCCAAAGCTATAACCATCCCACCGCCGACGAAATCTACAACGTCGTGCGCGCGCAAGATGACAAAATCAGCCGCGGCACGGTCTACCGCAACCTCAATCTCTTGGCCGACGCCGGCGAGATTCTCTCCATCAAGACGCCGGGCGGAAGTCGCTTCGATCGCACCATCGAGCCGCACGCACATATCATCTGCACCTCGTGCAGCCGCGTCATCGACGTACCGCTCCCCTTCGATGCCCAGCTCGACGCCAAGGCGTCCGAGCAAATCGGCTGGCACGTCACGTCGCACTACACCATCTTCGAGGGTCTCTGCCCCGACTGCCGGTAAATGTTTGGGACATGCCTACTCAGCAAGTAGACGACGCAGCTCTTCTTCGACCGTGCACACGTAGCGGACACGGTCATTGACACCGCGCATGCTGAGATTGCAGCTTTCCATCAGATAGGGATGGCCCACCACGTTGAGCATGTCGCGATCGTTTTCGTTATCTCCAAACGCCATCATTTCGTCAGGCGAGATCCCCAGTGCACGGCCATAATCGGCAAGCGCGGACCCCTTGCCCGAACCGAAACCGATAAAGTCCGTCCATTCGGTTCCCGACGTCATCACGTCAACACGGTCGCTAAAGAGGCACTCAAAATACTCCAGCGCCGCCGGCTGCTCCGCCTCGGGCGTCTGGAAGGCAATCTTAATGACATCCTCGTCAATGTCTTCGGGACGGTCGACTACCGCCACATCACAATGGACCTCATAACGCAGGTGGTCAACAAACGCATCGTTGCTGCTCATGGTGTAGAGGTGTCCCTCGCACGAAAGGGTCACGTCGGCATGGGGGTACGCAACCACGGCATTCGCGATATCCATGGCCAGGCCACGCTCCATAGAACGCTTGACCACGGCACGCCCCTCGCTCATGACCAGGGCTCCGTTTTCGCATACATAGGCGAGTTCATCGGCCACCGGGGCAAACAGGTAGCGCAGGCTCGCGTATTGGCGACCGCTCGCCGGCATAAACACGATACCGCGACGATGCAGCTCATCGATAAGCTCAAAGGCCTCGGAACGCGGCTCGCGCTCCCCCGGATGCAGCAACGTGCCGTCCAAATCGCATGCAATCAGCTTGATTCCCTCAAGACCCATATGCTTCCCCCAAAGCCTCCTATCAACAGCAAGACGGACCTTGATCGGTCACCCCCTCAAAGCCCGTCTTGCGCATACGCGCGCTTAGTCGCGCGTCTTTTTAACGATGGTAAAGTCCGGAGCCATGCTCACGACGACCTCCGCCGCACTCGATGCAAAGCGCCGGTCCACATCGAGTTCACGGGTAACCACCGAGAGCCGAACGCCCTCGACACCCCGGAGCATGCGGCCCAAAACAGGCTGCACCGGCGTATACATGCGCACGGTATGCTCGTCCGAGTCGCCTCGGAAAAGCGGCGCGTGCATATTGCCGATCTCCCAGCACGCATGCGCAAGCGCAATCGGGTCCATGCGGTCGACTTCGACCAAATATACCTCGGCGCTGCGCAGGCGCACGACAACCGCCACGGGCACCACACCCGAACGGTCAGTGGCGAGCACGTCGCCATCGGCAAGACGACCGCCGTCGACAGTATCCAGCCGAACATCGATCGTGCGCCCCAGCTCCGTCACGCCCGCAAACGCGCATACATCAGCCTGGTCCCAATCGAGCAGTAGCTCGTCAACTTCAAAGACACCGCCCAGCTCCCGGCGAAGTAGGAGTTCATAGGACGGATCGTTGAGATTTCCCAAGCATGTCGTCGAAACCAAGCGTTCAGGCATACTCTAGCCCTCGACCTCGACGAGCTCGATATCAAAGTTGAGGTCCTTGCCGGCCAGCTCGTGGTTGGCGTCGAGCGTCACGGCCTCGAGCGTTACGTCGATGACCACGGCGGGGACGGGCATACCGCTCGGCGTGGACAGGAAGAGCTTCATGCCCTTCTCGATCTGCTCGATGTTGGGAACCTGTTCGGCCGGGAAGGTCAGGACCATCTCGGGGTTGTGCTCGCCGTAGGCATCGGCGGCCGGGATGTGCACGGTCTTCTTCTCGCCCACCTGCATGTCGACAACAGCGGCATCGAAGCCCTTGATCATCTGACCGGCGCCGCAGGTGAACTCCAGCGGCTCGCCGCGATCGTAGGAGCTATCGAATTGCGTGCCGTCGTCGAGCGTGCCGCGATAATGAGTCTTGACCTTCTTGCCCTGGTTGGACATGGAAACCTCCGTGATAAGGGCGGCGCGCAACGCGGGCCGCCATGAACATATGGCGCTAACTATACCCTAGTCATACAATTCAAAGACAGTTTGCAAAGAAACGCTGCAACCGGAGGAACCATGGCATATCCCGTATTTGACCTACACTGCGACACCGCCGACCGCATCGGCTGGGCCACGCTCGATCTCGACCTGCGCTTTACCGCCGGCACCGACGGTTATTTCCCCGGCGACGAAACGCATCCGCAAGATTTCGACCTCATCGAGGGCAACGCCTGCGCCATCTCGCTCGCAAAGATCGGCAACACGCCGTGGGCACAGTGCTTCGCCACGTTTGTCCCCGACGAGATTCCCACCGCCCACGCCGCGCGCTTCCAGGCGCAGATCATGGCGCACATGAGCGGCCAGGCCATGCTTAACCACGACCGCATGGTCAACGTACGCAGCGCGGCAGACATTCGCCCCGCGCTCAAGGACGGCAAGGTCGCTTGCATCCACACCATCGAAAACGCCACGTTCTTTGCCGAGGACCCCGCGCTGATCGAGGTGCTCAAGAGCCTGGGCGTGCTTATGTCGTCACTCAGCTGGAACGCGCAGGGACCGCTCGCGAGCGGCCACGACACCCACGCCGGCCTCACCGCCGCCGGCATCGAGGCGCTTACGCAGATGGAGCACGCCGGCATGGTGCTCGACGTCTCCCACCTCAACGATGAGTGCTTTGACGAGGTTGTCGCCCACGCCACGCGCCCCTTCGTCGCCAGCCACTCCAACTCCCGTACCGTCTGCAGAGTCAAGCGCAACCTCACCGACGACCAGTTCCGCACCATTCGCGACATGGGCGGTATCGTCGGCCTCAACTACTGCAGCGAGTTCCTTTCCAACGACGCAACCAAAAAGACCGCCGCAGACGTCACCTTCGACCAGCTAGCGGCACATATCGAGCACTGGCTCGACCTGGGCGGCGAGGACGTCATCGCACTCGGTGGCGACTGGGACGGCGCCACTGTGCCCGCCTTCCTCTCCGATGCCAGCATGATGCCCGAGTTCCAGAACATGCTCTCCAAGCACTTTGGCAAGACCGTGATGCAAAAGCTCTGCAGCGACAACGCGCTCGCCTTCTTTGAGCGTTATTAATTTCACATCCCTTGAGCGGGCCGGCATGCCGAACGGTCGACATGCCGGCCCGTCCCCAATCCAAAGGACCGCTTTTGACGCAGCAGTTTACGATTTCCGCATCCCGACCGGATGGGACGCCCATCCCCGTCGTCGTTACCAAAAAGTGCGTCAAGAACTTCAACCTACGCGTCACTTCGAGCGGTGAGGTCCACGCCAGCGCACCGCTCGGCGCCACCCGCGAGCGTATCGAAGCGTTTGTGAAGCGCAACAGCGCCTGGATTACCAGCCGACTTGCCCAGCGCGAGCAGCGTCAGGCGACGGCACGAGAGCCGCTCAGCCCCTCGTCCATCATTGCACTTTGGGGCAAGCCCATCACGGTACAGGATGCACTCGATCACAACTTTGCATCACCCGCACCGCGACCCAAACAGGCCACCTTCGCAAGTTTTATGGGTACCGATGAATCGGACGAAGGCCCACAGGCCAAGCGGCACGCAATCCTCGACGGCCTAACGTCCGATGAGCTCCAAGCCCACATCGACCAGCTCTTTGCGTCCGAGGTCACATCGGCGCTGCGCGACATCGTGCACGCGTACGAAGTCGCAATGGGCGTCACCGTGGCCCGCATCTCCGTGCGCAGCATGAAAACGCGCTGGGGATCATGCACGCCCAAATCCGGCGCCATTCGCATCGCGCGCGAGCTCGCCGCCTACCCCGTCGAATGCCTCGACATGGTTGTCGCCCACGAGTTCGTCCACTTGCTCGAGCCAAGCCACAATCAGCGTTTTCACGCCCTGCTCGACACGTACTGTCCCAACAATAGAGCTCTGTCGCAGCGGCTCAAGCAGCCACCCATAGAGACGTATTAGAACCGGTTACCGCACGCGCTCGATCTCGACACCGCAGCTTGCCAGGGGCAGGCCAACAGGAGCCCACGGCTTATCGAGCTTTATGCGCACACCAAGCAGCAGGGGGTAACGACGCAGCAGCATCTGGGCCACACCCTCGGCTGCCGCCTCGATGAGTTTAAACGTATGCTCGCGCAGATAGCCATCAACATCGTGGCACACCGAGCCGTAGTCAATCGAGGCATCCAGGTTATCGTGCTCCCCCGCCGCGCGCAGGTCGGCATAGAGCACCAGAGAAACGATGAACTTCTGACCCAGCGCGTTCTCCTCGGGATACACGCCATGGTTGGCAAAAACCTCAAGGCCGTCAATGACAATACGATCGGCATGGCGCAAATCGTCATAGCTCACATGGGGCACCGCCGTTGCGGTGGATATTTCGCCCCTTCCACGGCGGGCGAGCTCGGCGCCTTCAGTCTTGGTTGCATTCTCGGGCAGTTTCTTGTTACTCATCGCGATCGTCTCCTTCGTTTAGAACCCCGACCGCGCAAACTAACTACACGCGAATCGACAGGTTCTTTTTATCATCGCTCCAGTTGCAAGCATTGCGCGCGGGGCATGCAAAGCAGGCGCGCGACGCTTTGTCGGCCGCATAGAGCAGACGCTCAAGCGGTTGGCTGTTCACGCGCAGCTTTCGATGGCCCAGAATGGCCGTCTTAATGGCTGCGGCATCGGCCGGCTCAAACGCCACGTCATCGGGCATGCCGCCGAGAATCGCATCAGCGACGCGTTCGCTTGCAACATCATGGGATATACCCGATTCATACTGTTCATCTTTGCCGATATCGTGAAGAAGTGCCGTGGCGTAGATGACCTCGCGGTCAAATTCGAGCTGCTCCTCGAGATTCTTGATCCACATAATGCGAGCGACATCGAGCAGATGGTCAATACCGTGGCGGCAGAAGATGCGCCCCGATTCCAACTGTACGATGTTGCCCAGGTGCCGCCGGAACAGCCCGTTGGCACAAATGTAATCAATGCGAGGCATGGCACCAAAGGGGGCCAGGCCCGAAGCCATAAAGCCGCGACGCGACGTCCCCTCATCGGTCTTCGATGTAAAGTCGTTGACGACTCTCATGGTTAGCGGCCCAGCATCCTAAAGAAACGCTCCTCGAGCGCGGGATCGGTCTCAAAGACGCCGCGGCGAGCAAGCGTCACGGTCTTGGTGCCGGGCTTTTGCACGCCACGCATCGTCATGCACATATGCTCGGCCTCCATCAACACAATCGCTCCCTGGGGAGCGAGATAATCCATGAGGGCATCGGCAACCTGTGTGCACAGTTGCTCCTGCAGCTGAAGACGGCGGGCATAAACCTCAACCGTGCGGGCGAGCTTGGAAAGCCCAGCCACCCGACCGTTAGGGATATAACCAATGGCGGCCTTGCCATAAAACGGCAGCAGATGATGTTCGCACAGCGAGTAGAACGTAATGTCGCGCTCGATAACCAAATCGTTCGAAGCGACGGCAAAGGTTTTGGACAGGTGCTCCTCGGCACTCTGGTCCATGCCGCCGGCGATCTCACCATACATACGGGCAACGCGCGCCGGGGTCTCCAGCAGGCCCTCACGAGTTGGGTCCTCGCCTATGCCCTCAAGCAACAGCTTAATGGCGGCCTCGACTTTTTCCTGATCGACCATCTGGGCCTCACTTTTCCGATTTCACGTTCGCGCTATGGTACCACGCCCTCCGGCATCGACCACAAGCTACATAGTATGGGTCGAATAGACCGGATCATCACGCCAAAGTTCAACCGCATCACAAAGCGCAACGCCCTCGCGCTCAGCACGGGCGCGCGTGGCGTTCATATCGATCACGCGCTGGTTACTCGAGCCCCTAAAGCGCAGCGTGATATCGTACAGGTCCTGAACAAACGGGCCGTCCACCAACATATCAAGACAGGTAAGGATACGGTCCGTGACCTCGGTATGGTGGCGTCCTCCCGGCATAAGCTCCTCGAGCACATCGCCGGTAAAACACCAAATGGTCTTTCCTGACCCCGCAGGATAAGCGGCACGAACACGCTCGACAAACTCAACGAGCCCCGCCTGGTTCTCGGGCTCCATGGGCTCTCCGCCCAGAATCGTCAGGCCGTCAATAAAGGGATGATCGAGGCTCTCGATAATCTTGTCCTCGACGGCACGATCAAAGGGCTCGCCCGCAGCAAAGTCCCACGCAACAGAGTTAAAGCAATTCTTGCACCCACGACGGCACCCGCTCACAAACAGAGAAGTACGAACACCTTCCCCATCAGCAATGTCGAAATACTTAATGTTCGCGTAGTTCATAGGTAACTCTCCCGGGAGGCCGGGACATATCATCCCGTCCTCAAACATTCTCGGCCTGCGGCCTGCGAAACTGCGGGCGGGACGATATGTCCCGGCCTCATGCAAAGGGTAACTCAATGAACGAAGCGAACATCGAGCATAGGGTTCGAGGTCTAATAAAAACTTTGTTGCAGCTCAACCGCCATCGCAAGTAAATCGAAGCTGCAGCTCGAATTATTTCCGCTAAGAACTTCGAAGAGTGAGCAGACCGCATGCTGCATCTCAGCTACATCAACTTGGCTGCCCCGTAGCGAGGCCCCGGACCTTTGCTCGATATGAGTTCCGCACGAACAGGAGGCGCCAGTGGCGCCTCCGTCGTGAGCCAGGACTGTCCGAAATAGCGAGTAAAGGTCCGGGGCCTCGCTACGGGGCAGCCTGGGATGGTTATTAGAGATGCAGCACGCGGTCGCGGATCTCCTCGGTTCGACCCTGGTTCCAGAACTGGGTACCGATGTAGCCGCACGTACGACGAGCGACGTTCATCTTCTCCTGGTCTCGGTTGCCGCAGTTGGGGCACTCCCACACCAGCTTGCCATCGTCCTCAACAATCTTGATCTCGCCATCGTAGCCGCACACCTGGCAGTAGTCGCTCTTGGTGTTGAGCTCGGCGTACATGATGTTGTCGTAGATGTACTGCATCACGCGAATGACAGCCTTGAGGTTGTCCTGCATGTTGGGAACCTCAACGTAGGAGATAGCACCGCCCGGCGAAAGCTGCTGGAACATGCCCTCGAACTTGAGCTTGTCGAATGCGTCGATCTCCTCGGACACGTGGACGTGGTAGCTGTTGGTGATGTAGCCCTTGTCCGTCACGCCCGGGATGATGCCAAAACGACGCTGTAGGCACTTGGCGAACTTGTAGGTCGTCGACTCAAGCGGGGTCCCGTACAGCGAGAAGTCAATATCGCTTTCTGCCTTCCACTCGGCGCACTTGTCGTTCATGCGCTGCATAACCGCCATGGCAAAGGGCGTGCCCTCCTTCTCGGTGTGGCTGTGACCCGTCATGTACTTGACGCACTCATACAGACCGGCATACCCCAGGCTGATGGTGGAATAGCCGCCCACGAGCAGCTTATCGATCGTCTCGCCCTTCTTCAGACGCGCCAGGGCGCCGTACTGCCAAAGAATCGGTGCGGCATCCGAAAGCGTACCCATCAGACGCTCATGACGGCACAGCAGGGCGCGGTGGCACAGCTCAAGGCGCTCGTCGAAGATCTTCCAGAACTTGTCCATGTCCTGATGCGAGCTCAGCGCGACATCGGGCAGGTTAATGGTCACAACACCCTGGTTAAAGCGACCATAGTACTTGGGCTTGGTCGGGTCATAGTTCAGCGCGTTGGCAACATTGTTAAAGCCGTTACCGGAGCGGTCGGGCGTCAGGAAGCTACGGCAGCCCATGCAGGTATAGCAGTCGCCGTTGCCCGCGGTCTCGCCCTTCGACAGTTTGAGCTCGCGCATCTTCTTCTCGGAGATGTAGTCGGGCACCATGCGCTTGGCAGTGCACTTCGCAGCCAGCTGAGTCAGGTAGAAGTACGGGGAATCCTCGTAAACGTTATCGTCCTCGAGCACGTAGATAAGCTTGGGGAACGCCGGAGTGATCCACACGCCGGCCTCGTTCTTAACGCCCTCATAGCGCTGACGGAGCGTCTCCTCCACGATCATGGCAAGGTCGTGCTTCTCCTGCGCCGAGCGAGCCTCGTTGAGATACATGAAGACCGTCACGAACGGCGCCTGGCCATTCGTGGTCATTAGGGTCACGACCTGATACTGAATCGTCTGAACGCCGCGACGGATCTCGTCACGCAGACGGTCCTCAACGACCTCGCGGACCTTCTCGGCAGATGCCGAAACGCCGAGCTCCTCGAGCTCGCGGGCGACCTCGCCGCGAATCTTTTGACGGCTCACCTCAACAAAGGGGGCGAGATGGGTCAGCGAGATAGACTGGCCGCCGTACTGGGAGGATGCAACCTGGGCGATGATCTGTGTCGCGATGTTGCAGGCCGTCGAGAAGCTGTGCGGCTTCTCAATCAGCGTACCCGAGATAACAGTACCGTTCTGGAGCATATCCTCCAGGTTCACCAGATCGCAGTTATGCATGTGCTGGGCAAAGTAGTCGGAATCGTGGAAGTGGATCAGGCCCTCATTATGAGCATCCACAATCTCCTGGGGCAGCAGCACACGCTGAGTCAGGTCCTTGGAGATCTCGCCGGCCATGTAGTCACGCTGAACGGAATTAACGGTCGGGTTCTTGTTGGAGTTCTCCTGCTTGACCTCTTCGTTGTTGCACTCGATGAGCGACAGAATCTTGTCATCGGTCGTGTTCTTCTGGCGCTTCAGGCTCTGAACATAGCGATAGATGATGTAGTGGCGGGCAACCTCGTAGCAGTCGAGGCGCATAATCTCGTCCTCGACCAGATCCTGGATCTCCTCGACCGATACGGTGTGGCCGGCCTTCTCACATGCCTCGGCGACGTTTTGCGCCGCGTAGATCACCTGGCGGTCGGTAAGACGAGAGCCCTCCACGACCTCCAAGTTTGCGGCGCGGATCGCATTGACGATCTTTTCGATGTCAAAGACAACCTCGGTGCCGCTGCGCTTGATGATCTTCATCCTCTTGCCTCTTTCGCGTCGTAGTCTCATTGCGCTTCAGAGCCAAACGATACCCGGCAGGGCGTGCCCCTGTCTTGCGGCGCCGTCGCGCAATCTGTGTTCTCGATAAACCATAAGTCTCCATGCGGACATGCCCAGGAGCCGATCAAGCGGCTCAGGGACACGTTCAAAAGAGGCAGTTAAGGTCTTCGTTCTCTGTCCGCCATCTATCATACGACAAAGACGCATCTATATCCTGTATTCTTTTTTTAGGTCAAACACAACATATAGTGTTTCAGCAGGTCAAAGCAATTGGTCATTTTGCAGACGCATTAATTATGAGGGGCTCTTGGCAAGTCGGTAAAACGTTACCAACACGGCTACCTGCATGGCAGTTATAAAACCCCCTTAGTCAAGCCGCTGACAAATCCTACCAAAACCAAGCCGCTCACGCCAAAAGAATCCAAAAGATAATGCTTGACCAACATGTTGCGGTCGTGCCTTGCCGAGCCTCATGCAACCGCGGCACGAGTCCTTGAAAGATATGTGTATGCAAACGGAGAAGATGAGAGTTTCCCCGGATGACTACTGAGAAGCATCCCGGAAGATCAAAAACTCGAAATTTGGTGACGTATTTGGCGACACATTTGGCAACCAAAACAAAACAGCCCAGAGGACATAGCCTCTGGGCTGCGAACATTTGGTGGGCGTTAGAAGATTTGAACTTCTGACCTCTTCCGTGTCAGGGAAGCGCTCTCCCCCTGAGCTAAACGCCCAAATGGAGCGGACAACGGGGCTCGAACCCGCGACCCCAACCTTGGCAAGGTTGTGCTCTACCAACTGAGCCATGTCCGCTTACGAGGATTAATCTTACGTGATGCCCGCATCCTATGCAAGAACTTTTTTTGAAAAGTTTTGCGACGCCCTCGCGAACCTCGCGAAGACATCAGCCGCCGCGGAAGGCGCAGGCAAACGCAAGCTCGCCGCAAGAGACCCCTATATCTCACCGAGCATGATCCAGGCAGAGCTGTCCTGCGCGAGCCTGCCGTCTGCAAGCGGTGATGAGGTGAGCAGGACTCTGCCCGCCGGCAGCTCCACGGGTACTGCGCCGAAGTTCGTCACACACGCCCAGCCGTTGTCGCGGCGATAGGCGATGACGCCACCCTCAGCGCCCTCGGCACCATCCGCAAGGCCGGTGCGCCCGTCGAGATTGAGCCACGCAAGATCGTTGGCGCACCCGCGCAGCTTGCGCCGCAGCCAGAGGGCGTCGCGATAGAGCGCAAGCATCGATGTCGGGTCCGCTTCTTCCCTATCGGCAGCGTAATCGGAAAACCATGCAGGCTGTGGCAGATGGGGCGCCGCATCGGCGTCCGCCGGTGAAAACCCAAACGATCCGCCCTGCGCGGGATCGTCCGCCGCCACCCACGGCAGGGGCACACGACAGCCGTCGCGCCCCTTCTCGCGCTTCGGTCCGTGCGTATTGGTCGCAGTGGGATCTTCGAGTGCAGCCCACGGAATGTCAGCCACCTCAAAAAGGCCGAGCTCCTCACCCTGATACACGTATGCCGAGCCCGGAAGCGCCAGCTCAAGCAAAAGGGCCGCCCGCGCGCGGCGCTCACCGAGTTCGCGGTCCTCGTCATAAGACGACCCGTCGCGTAAGAGCCAGTCGAGCGCAATCTGGTGGTAGCGCGTCGCCTTGATTTGCGGCAGGGCATAGCGCGTCGCCACGCGCGGCACGTCGTGGTTGGAGAGTACCCAGGTCGAGGCAGAATTGGATTCGATAGCCGCCTTCAAGCCCTCCTCGATTGCAGCGTGCATGTCATCATAGGTCCAAGTGGCCTTGGCAAACTCAAAGTTGAATGTCTGGCCAAGCTCGCTGGGACGCGCGTAGAGATACTGGCGCTCGGGCAGCACCCATGCCTCGGCAACGGCGCTGCGCGGCGGATTATAGCGGTCGAACACGCGGCGCCACTCGCGATAGATCTCATGGACCTCGTTGCGGTCCCACAGCGGATGGGTGCCGTCGCCAACCATGTCATCGCCCTCGGCGAGATGCCACCGGTCGAGGTCATCGCGGTCGAGATCCTTGGCGAGACCGTGCGCCACATCAATGCGAAAGCCATCGACGCCTCGATCGCTCCAAAACGCCAGGACGTCGCAAAAGAACGCGTGAACCTCGGGGCATGACCAGTCAAAGTCCGGTTGCTCGGGCGTAAACATGTGCAGATACCACTGACCGTCCGCAACACGCGTCCAGGCGGGGCCGCCAAAGTTGGCATTCCAATTGGTGGGAGGCAGCTCGCCGTGCTCGCCGCGACCATCGCGGAAGATATAACGGGCGCGCTCGGGTGATCCGGGGCCGGCGGCAAGAGCGGCTTTGAACCAGGGGTGCTGGTTGGACGAATGGTTGGGCACGATGTCGACGATGACCTTGATGCCGTGCGCGTGAGCCGCAGTGATCATGTCATCGAAGTCGTCAAGCGACCCGAGACGTGGGTCGACATCGCAGTAGTCCGCCACATCATAGCCGCCATCAACAAGAGGCGATGGGTAAAACGGGCTCAGCCAGATGGCCTCGATACCCAGCCGCTCAAGATAGTCCATCTGCTGGGTAATGCCCGCGATATCGCCCAGACCCGAACCAGTCGAATCCTTAAACGAGCGCGGGTAGATCTGATAGATCGCGGCGTCGGACATCCATGAGCGCGAAGAAGACTTTTCTGTAGCCATGGGGCGTATCTCCCTTGCAACGAGGTTATGCGAGATGCCCACGATGATACGCCCAAAGCGGACATTCGCGGCAAACAACGCCACAGCCACGCCCCAAACGCTCGCTCCCTCTCGGGTTCGAGTCTCCTGGGACGAATCGATCGATCAGTGAAAAGAACGGAAGGCCCACTCCTCCGGCCACGACAGCGAGCGGGCTCCGGGTGCCCCAAGTTGCCGCGAAAGAGGAGGGAAGCGTACTTTATGTACGCGACCGACGATTGAGGGGCAAGATGGGGTGCCCGGGGCTCGCGCAGCGTCAACAAAAAACGCGGTTCGTTAGAACCGCGTAAGATAGTTGGAGCGGACAACGGGGCGTCTGCGTATCCGCTTCGCGGATCCGCACCGGCTTCGGTCGCCTGTCGGCGTCCTCGCCAGCTCGCTACAAACGCTCCGCGTTTGCTTAACGCTCGCTCCCTCTCGGGTTCGAGCCCATACGATGGGTACGAAAAAGCCCGGCTACCGTAGTAGTCGGGCTGTTGCGTTTGGAGCGGACAACGGGGCTCGAACCCGCGACCCCAACCTTGGCAAGGTTGTGCTCTACCAACTGAGCCATGTCCGCTTGCGGGTTATTAATTTACGCGAGTTGTCCAAAAGACGCAAGTACTTTTTTCAAAAAACTTGTCTGCCGCATGTTCTTAGTAGCTAAACGCGCTAAAGCGATTGGCTAGGCACACGATTCCAGCGCTCCGCTAAACAGCTTCACCATCTGCACGCGCGTGCCGGCGCCGTCCGTACGACGAGCAACCTCCACGTTATCGACGAGCATACGCATAAGCTTGATACCGCGGCCGCGTTCCTCGGATGCGACCGGCTCGCTCGTTTCATCGATAGAATAGCCAGCACCTCGATCAAGCACCTCAACCACAACGCGATCGCCATAGGCCTGAACCGTCAGGACGCACCCGATACCGCCCGCATGGTCATAGGCATTACCCAGTGCCTCCCCCGACGCCAATGCGACATCGTAGCGCTCGTCACGGCGCAACGGAAGCGATTCAAGGAGTTCGGCGATGCGATGTCGGTAGTATGGAAGATTCTCGATACCCTGACGGACCTCGACGCTCTTACTCCAGCGAGGCAGCTCCCCCACCGGAATGGCGGGAATAGACTCCCGTGCCGGCCCCGCGACATGAAGGATATCGACAAGACGAGCAATCTCCAAAAAGCGAACAACTTCACCTGATGCATTGACGAGCGAAAGCAGGCCTTCTCGCCTCATGAGCTCACGAGCGCGCGTAAGCAGGAATGCCAAGCCCGTCGAATCGATAAAGCTAACAGCCTGACAGTTGATGACGACACGACGCACGCCGCGGCCAATCAAAGCATCCAACCGCCGACGCAGCGCAGGCACCGTGGCGATGTCGATATCGCCTGGTGGCGTCAAAACCGCTATGTCATTCCACTCATTCATACGACCATGGTTCCCCAAAAGAGCTTGTTCGATGCATGCCTTTCCGCAACCGTGCGGATTCGGCGCGCCCAGCGTCGCTGTTTAGGACCGGCCCCGCAAAAACTCAAGGGACACTAATGCGATGTCATCGTCCAGCGCCGATTCGGTAAATCGGTCGAGCTCGCCCAAGACCTTGCCGCAGATTCCCGATACGCCCTCACCCGAGACAGAGAGCAGAAGATCACGAAGGCGCTGCTCGCCAAAGAACGCTCCGGTGCGGTCGCGGGCCTCAATCGTTCCATCCGTATACATGAAGAGCATGTCGCCAGGAGCGAACGTAAACACGCCCGTCTCGTAAACCATGCTCTCAAATGCACCAATTACGCCCGATTGGCATCCAAGCAGCTCGACCTCTCCCCCACGGGCCTCGCCGCCACCCAGCGGCATCGACTCTGGCCTGATGACCATGGTCGGAGGATGGCCCGCCGAACAATACGTTGCGCGTCCGGTTTTAAGGTCAATCTTGGCGATAAAGGCCGTCACGAACGTCTCGACCCTCGAGAAGCCCATGAGCATGCTGTTAAGGGAGCGTGCCATGCGGGCCGGTCCAGCGCCCTCCCAGGCATATGCCGTCAGGGCCGTCTTGACGAGCGCGGACATCGATGCAGCCTCAATGCCTTTGCCAGACACATCGCCCAGAATCATGACGGCGCAGTCGTCGGGAAGACGGATGAGCGTATAGAAATCGCCGCCGACCAACGCCGAGTTCGTGGCCGACAGGTACACCGAATCGGCGGCGATTCCCGGAACATCCCCCAGGGAATTTCTCATGCCAATCTGGAGGGTCTGAGCGATATGGCGCTCCTCGCGCTTTTGAGATTCGCCTTCGTAGATCAGTTCAAAGTCATGCGCCAAGTGCACCAAGTAGTCATATTCAAGATCATCAATCGGCTCTTGGCTACCATCACGAAGCAGCAGCGCACGCGTCGTCGGCCCCTTCGCAACAGAAGCAGGAACGATCGCGTCGTTACTGTGCTTGCCATCGCCCTCAGAGCGCGGGCGCCCCGCCTCGATGCCGGCGTCGACGTAGAGACCCTGGCAAGGCAGGCCATGCGCCCTAAGCCAGCCTCCCATAGGCATCGATTCGTCAACGCGAGTTATACGGACGTGTTTAAGGTCCTCGGCGCTCGTGCCGCCCAAAACAGATGCCTCAAAGCCATCAGGGCCAGCCCCCAGACGTGCCGCTGGCGCCGTCGTGGAAAAGAAAAGCTTCTCGGGATCGTCCGGCAAAGCAACGCGACTGCCGCCTTCAAAATCTATGACGTAGGAATCCAGACTGGCGTCATACTCAATAGGGCAAAAATGGCAGTTGAGCATATTGCAGATCTCGGACGATACCGCCTGGGTAGCCGCGGCGGAATCGTCTAGAAAGGTAAACAACTCGTCACGCAAGACATTGAGCGAGCGGCCAAGCTCGGCCGTGCGACGGGAGCGAAGGCTCGATGCCATGCCGACCAGCTGGATAGACAGGTAATCGCAAATGACCTCGAGCACATTAACGTCATAGGCGAGCGGTGCCTGAGGGCGTTTCCAACCAACTTCCAGCACGCCAAGGATCTGCGTACCGTAAAAAACGGGAAGACAGATCTCGCTGCGGTACGGAGGCATATCCTGCATGCGCAACAGGTGCTTAGAACGATTGTCCAGATCCATGAACATACCGGAGGCGACCTTATCACCCTCAAGGTCCTGTTGAATCGACAAGCGACAGGCACGCGACTCACGAAGAACATACGTCGGAATGCCAGCGCCATACGGCAAAAACTCAGGCAGGTAGCTGTCGTACAGCTCCTTGGAAACACCGCGAAGTTTAAAACCACCGCTCTCAGAAAAATAGATAGCGGCACCCGAAGCATCGAGCGTTCCTACAAGCTGGTTCAAAACGGTATCAAGTAGGCTGGGCAGCTCATCGGAGCCCACGGTACTCATAATGACCGAGAGCGTGCCAGAGAGGCGCTTGTTCGCCACTCTAAGCTCCGAAAGCGCACGCTTGAGTTGCCGGTCGTGAGAATACTGTTCCTCGATACTGTGAAGCGCCACCAGGACACGTGGTGCGCGGCGCCCAAAGATGTGTGGAGGCGTTACGGAGCCCGCACGAACCAAGACGGGAATAAAAGAGCCGTCACTCAGCTTGAGCATCAGTTCGTTCTCGGAGCCATCAGTTTCAAATGGCAGACGATGTTCCGTCGCACGTTCAAAAGCGGACGAGTACAGGACGTCTTTAACATCTCCGCCGATGACGTCGGCGCGTTCCTCGCACATCAAACCAAGTAAGCGATTATTCACATGCAGAATGGTTCCGTCGAGCTCGCAGATGATGACAGCATCGCTCGTGATCTCGACTAGTTGGGCAACGTCTGCCCACTCGTTGCGTTCAAGCGTTTCCATCGTGGACCCCACCGTCTATCGGTAACAAAAAAGCCTCCGAAGAGGCTTCTCAAATGCGATGGTGTCGGAGGCGGGACTTGAACCCGCATGACCAAAAAGCGGTCACTAGCACCTCAAGCTAGCGCGTCTGCCAATTCCGCCACTCCGACATGCTATGTTGTTGATTTGCGGTTCGTTTTGTTGGACCCGCGCGTTCAACGAGGAAGATAATAACCTATGATTCGAGAACTGTGCAAGCACTTTTTTGAAAAAAGTTTACGAATTTGTAAAAGCGCAGGTAAATCTGTATGTCCGGCCCCGAATCGGTGTTGCCTCCCGGCGCGTCCTCGGGCATGAGCGATATTTTGCTACGCACTTCGTGCTGCAAAATATCGCTCCCCCTGCGGAATGCGCCGGGAGGCAACACCGATTCGGGGCCTACCAACACATACTCCAGGCACAGTTCTCAAACATGTTCTGGGGCTTATGCAAATTTGGTGGCTCGGCAAAGCCGAGCCCTTATATGGAGAGGCCGGAGCCAAAGCTCCGGCCTCA
>CATWID010000021.1 GCA_958350755.1 uncultured Collinsella sp. | reverse complement strand
CTTCTCCTTGCCGTCCTCGTCCATAAAGGTGGCACCCATGGCCTCGGAGTACTTGGTGCCCAGCTGGAACACCTGAGAGACCTCGATGCCGCGGGCAGCAGAGAGCGGCTTGCCGCAGTGCGGGCAGGGATCGCCGGCAACGACGGTGACCAGATCTGCCCACTCATCGACGGTAAAGTCGCGCTCGGGGCAGGCACCGGTAAAGTGATAATCGACCTCGTTGGCACCGCAGACCCACTGCTTGGACTCGCGCAGGCTCTCGTCGCACACCAGACGGATGCCCTCGGGCAAGTTAACCGGTCCGATAAAGCCCTTGTGCAGACCGTAGGTCTGGAGCTCCTCGTCGGTCATCATGCGATAGCCCTTGCCAAAGACGTGCTCGGCCTTGCAGTCATTGAGCTCGTGGTCGCCCGGGACAATGGCCACGACTGGCTTGCCCTCGGCATCGATCAACGCCAGCGACTTTCGCGTACCGTTCTCGGGGAAGCCAAAGAACTTGGCAACGGCCTCGATGGTTCCCATGCCCGGAGTCTCGACCTTGGTGAGCGTACCGTCGCCGGGGCCCTCGGTCACGACGACCTTGGTGCTTGCCGCCTCGTCATCGGCAGCAAAGCCGCAATCGTCGCAGTAGACCAGCGAAGCCTCGCCGGCGTCGGCCAAAGCCATGTACTCGACGGAGGTATCGCCACCGATCTCGCCGGAGTCAGCGACAACGGGCAGAGCCTTGATGTAGCAGCGCTCGCAGATGTTGGCGTAGGCCTGCTTCATCTTGTCGTACTCCTCCTGCAGACTCTCCTGCGTGGCGGAGAAGCTGTAGGCGTCCTTCATGATGAACTCGCGACCGCGCATCAGGCCAAAGCGAGGGCGGAACTCGTCGCGGAACTTGTCCTGAATGTGGTACAGATTGACAGGCAGCTGCTTGTAGGAACGCAGCTCATTGCGCACCAGGGCCGTGACGGTCTCCTCGTGGGTGGGGCCCAGCACGAACTCGCGACCATGACGGTCGTCAAAGCGCACAAGCTCCTTGCCATAGGCATCGATACGGCCGGACTCACGCCACAGCTCGGCGTCGACCATAATGGGCATCATGAGCTCCTGAGCGCCCGCAGCGTCCATCTCGTCGCGCACGATGTTCTCGATCTTGCGAATCGAGCGCCAAGCAAGCGGCAGGTAGGAATACAGGCCGGCGGCCTCCTTGCGGATCATGCCGGCACGGAGCAGCAGGCGGTGACTGGCGAGCTCGGCGTCCGCCGGATCCTCTTTAAGCGTCGGCGCATAGAGCTTAGACATATACATTGCTCGGGTCATTTATTTCTCCTCAATAAGCTTGTCGACCTCGGCCATAAGCGCGTCGACAATTTGGTCCTCAGCTACTTTACCAATGATCTGGCCATGCGAAAAGAGCAAGGCCTGACCACGTCCGCAAGCAACGCCCAGGTCGGCATCGGAAGCCTCGCCGGGGCCATTAACGGCACATCCCATAACGGCGATGGAAAGCGGAGCGGTATAGTTCTTAAGCCGCTCGGTTACTTCCTCGGCGATAGGAATCAGGTTAACCTGACAGCGGGCGCACGTAGGGCACGAGACAATCTCGGGACCGCGGCGACGCAGGCCCAGCGACTGCAAAATTCCCCAGGCGACCGGCGGCTCCTCGACCGGATCGGCCGTGAGCGACACACGCATGGTGTCGCCAATGCCCTCGGAAAGCAAAATACCCAAGCCTACAGAGCTCTTGATGGTGCCCTGGAGCTTGGTCCCCGCCTCCGTCACGCCCAGGTGAAGCGGAACGTGGGGAATCTCACGTGACAGGGCTCGATAAGTATCGAGCGTCGTTTGCACGCTATGGGCCTTGGCCGAAAGCACAATGTTCGTAAAGCCGCGGTCCTCAAAGTGCTTGACGAAGCGCTCGCTCGACATCACGAGCTTTTCGGGCTGCGTGAGGTCTTCGCGCTCGGCGATATCCTGCTCAAGCGAGCCCGCGTTCACGCCAATGCGAATCGCGCACCCAGCGGCGCCCGCGGCATCGATCACGGCATCGACCTTGGCCCAATCGCCAATGTTGCCGGGATTGATGCGGAGCTTGGCGGCACCGGCCTCAACGGCACCAATGGCGAGCTTATGGTTAAAGTGGATATCGGCGACAATCGGCACCGGAGACTCGGCACAGATGGTGCGGAAACCCTCAAGCGCGGCCTCGGTGGGCACGCTCACACGCACGATATCGCAGCCAGCCTGCGCCAACGCGCCCACTTGCGCAAGCGTTGCCTGGGCATCAGCGGTATCGGTGCAGGTCATGGATTGCACCACCACCGGCGCGCCGCCACCGATCTGCACACCGCCCACATGCACGGGGCGCGTCAACTCGCGAGGCAAAGGATGGGATAAAGACAATCCAAACACTCCCCTACAGAATAAATCGAAGGATGTCGGAACGAAGCATATAGACAAACAGCAGCGCAAAGAGCGCGATGCCCACATAGCTCACAATCGTCTGGACCTTGAGCGGAAGCTCGCGGCCCGCAATCTTTTGAATGATCTCGATGACCAGCTTGCCGCCATCGAGTGGTGGGATGGGCAGCAGGTTCATAAAGCCCAGCGAGAACGAAATGAGGGCGGCAAACGAAAGGAACGTGGCAGGGCCGGCAGCAGCAGCCTGTGAGGACATAACGCTAATACCCACGATCGAAGAAGACTGATCGAGAATCTCCATCGTATGCTGCGGCTGGAGCAGGCGCATCACGCCCTCCGCTGTCTGCACGACGTAAGAGAACGACAGGCGAGCCGACGTGATGGGGTCTAAACGGACCACCTGCGTAGAGGCATACACACCTAGGCGCTCGTCCTCTTTGAGCGCAACCGTGGTCGAATGCTGCTTGCCGTCACGCTCGTACTCGATGGCGATATCGTCCTTACCGGCAGCCTTGCCGATGGCATCGTAAACGTCAATCCAGGTAGAGCACGATACTCCGTCAACCGAAAGAATCGCGTCACCGCCCTCGATACCCGCCTTGGCGGCAATAGACCCCTCGTCAACCTGACCGATCACGTTGGTATCCATCGGCACGGTGACACCCGCAATGGAATAGATGCTCATAAGGAGCAAAAAGCCCGTCAAGATATTGACAATAATGCCTGCGAGCAGCATAAAGGCGCGCTTGAGAAAGCCTTGGCCAAGATAGGTGTGCGAGCGCTCTTGCGCAAGGAACTCGGCCTCGCCGCACGGCAGCTCCCACACATCGCCCTCGGCAGTCGCATGTTCGCGATCGAAACGGCGACCATCAAAGGTGGTATAGCCTGCCGTGTCTCGCGGCAACGTCTGATATTTGGTGGGATAGTAGCTCGGCGAGGGCTTCTCCCCTTCCTCATACCAGGGCGCGATGGAGCCCCAGCCCAGCAAAAGGGCGCATGCCTCGAGCACATCCTCCTCGGAAAGCTCGAGCTCGACAGCAAGGTCGGCCACGGTCACGCGACCATGACGATAGATAGCCGCGAGCACGCGATCGGCGCACGAAACATTGGTCGGATCCATACCGCAGATGGCAGCGTAGCCACCCAGCAGCAGCGGGGTCACGCCAAACTTGGTTCCAATGCGACGCGACGTGTAATGGATGTCAAAGCGGCACGGCAGACCCAAAAAGAACTCGGTCACACGGACGCCGCAGGCACGCGCCGCCAAAAAGTGGCCGCCCTCGTGCAAAAACACGAGGACGGAAAGCATCAGCAGGCCCCAAAAGACCGATGAGAGAACGCTCAGAACAGTATCCATAAAACGAAAAAGCAATCCTTATGGGTTAGGAACGGGTTGCGGCGAGCACCTGCGCAGCTTTTTCACGCGCCCACGAATCGATGTCGCGAAGCTGCTCAAACGAATCGATCGCCTGCATATCGTGGGCATCCATGCAGGATTCCACAATGCGATCGATATCGGTAAAGCTGCAGCCATCGTGCAGGAAGGCATCGACGGCGACCTCGTTGGCGGCATTGAGCACGCACGGCATGGTGCCACCCGTCTTGCCGGCACGCTCGGCCAGTGCCAGACAGCGGAAGGTATCCATGTCGGCAGCATCAAACGTGAGCTGCCCCAGCTCGCGGAAATCGATACGAGGCGCCGGAGTATCCCAACGCTCGGGATACGAGAACGCGAACTGGATGGGAATACGCATGTCGGATGCACCGAGATGCGCCATCACGGAGCCGTCGGCGAACTCGACCATAGAGTGAATCTTGGACTGACGCTGCACGACCACGTTAATGAAATCGAGGTCGCAGTTAAACAGATGCATGGCCTCAATGCGCTCCAGGCCCTTGTTCATGAGGGTGGCGGAGTCAATGGTAATCTTGGCACCCATGGCCCACGTGGGATGCGCGAGGGCATCGGCACGCGTCACGCGATCGAGCTCGTCGCGCGTGCGGCCAAAGAACGGACCGCCCGAGCAGGTGAGCCAAATGCAGTGGGCCTCGCGCGGGTTCTCCCCCAGATAGCACTGGTAGATGGCGGAATGCTCAGAGTCGACCGGAATAAGCTGGCCCGGTTGTGCCAACGGCATAAGCAAGTCGCCACCGACGACGAGGGACTCCTTGTTGGCAAGGGCAAGGCGCTTATTCGAGGTCAAGGCCGCATGGCTCGCCTCGAGACCGGCGGCGCCCACAATAGCGACAAGTACGCAGTCGACATCGTCGCGATGCGCGAGCTCGCAAACCGCCTGCGCGCCAACGCCGAGCTTCGTTCCCTCGGGCAACTCCTGCAGCACGGCGTCATCGCCATGATCGACATCGGCCACGGCAACCGCCGGAACCGAGAACTCGCGGGCAGCGGCAACGAGCTCGGAGGTACTGGAGTTAACGGACAGCGCCGTCACCTGCAGGCGATCGGCATGCTGGCGGCACACATCGAGCGCCTGGGTGCCGATAGAGCCCGTACAACCCAGGATGGCAACGCGAAGGCGTCCATCGGGGCCATACGTCGTCTGGAAGGACATTACAGCACGCCTCCGATCATCAGCAACAGCTGCGCGGTGATGCAGCCGAAGATAAGCGAATCGCTACGATCGAGCATTCCGCCGTGGCCCGGGATAAGGTTGCCGGAATCTTTGACGCCCACACCGCGCTTGATGCGCGACTCGATAAGGTCGCCGATAACGCCCAGAATGGACACGACCACGCCGCACAGCAGCGCATAGGGCAGGCTGAGCTTGTAGAAGTGCGTCGCCCACAGGATGAGCCAAATCAAAACCGAGCCCAGGATGCCGCCAACAAACCCCTCCCAGCTCTTTTTGGGAGAGATCTTGGGAACCATCTTGTGTTTGCCGATACGGCTGCCCACGATGTAGGCAAACGAATCGGAGACCCAAAGGGACGCGCAAACGCCCACTGAAAGCAGGGCGCCGGCAAAACCGGGCACGGCATCGCGCAGCAGCACGATAGCCGACAGCATAAAGCCAGTGTAGATGGGACCCATGAGCGTCACGGCCACATCAGAGATGCGGGTACGCGGCGACCAAACATACCAAATGCCCACAGCGAGCATCAGGGCAAAAAGCAGGGCATTCAGCAACATCGAATCGCCCAACGCCGACAGCGGAAAGAGTACGGCGGCAGCGATACCCATGCGCTCGTTAGCCATCTTGCCATCGAGCCTCGTCATACGGAAAAACTCATAGCAGCACAGACCGCTCATGACAGAAACAAAGATGGCCGTGGGCACGATACCCAAAACCAGGCACAGGATAAAGACAACGGCGTAGACGATACCGGCGGCGGCACGGGTGATAAAGCCCGCCGGCCACGAACCGGTGCCGCTCTTTGCTGCAGGTGCTCCCGCAGCGGCAGCCTTGCGCGCAGGCGCCGCGGAAACTGGCGTCTTGGGAGCAGATGCCTTGGGACGATCGGACACGATTAAGCCTCCTCGGTCTTACTCAGTCCACCAAACCTACGGTCACGGCCCTGATAGGCCAAAATGGCGTCGACAAGGCCCCAACGATCAAAGTCGGGCCAATAGGTATCGGTGACGTAGAATTCGGAATAAGCCACCTGCCACAGCAGATAGTTCGAAAGGCGCAGCTCACCAGAGGTGCGAATCACAAGTTCGGGATCGGGAAGACCGGCGGTATAGAGGCGGGAAGCCACCATGTCTTCATCAATTGCGGCAGGATCGATCTTACCGGCGGCAGCGTCGGATGCGATCTGACGGACAGCGCGGGTAATCTCGGCACGCGCGCCGTAGTTGACGGCAAGCGCCAGCGTCATACCGGTGTGATCGGCGCACTCGGCAAGACCGCGCTCAAAAACGTCGCGAGTCTTCTTGGGCAGCGCGGAAATGTCACCCAAAAAGACTACGCGCACATTTTCGCGCTTCAGAAGCGGCAGCTCGTCGATAAACGTCTTGGCAAACAGGTGCATCAGAACGTTGACTTCGTGCTGCGGTCGATTCCAGTTTTCGGTCGAAAATGCATAGGCCGAAAGCACGTCGACGCCCAGGCGCACGCAGGCGGTAATGATCTCGCGCAGCGAGACGATACCCGCCTTGTGGCCCTCGGTGCGTGCAAGACCGCGCGATGTGGCCCAACGACCGTTGCCGTCCATGATGCACGAGATATGGTGCGGAATGTTATTGAGGTCAAGGTCGGAAAAACCGACGCCCACAGGGGCGTCGGCAAAGTACTCGACCAGTTTATGCTCGTCGTATTGCACCTTAGATCTCCATGACCTCGGCTTCTTTTTCCTTCAGAAGCTCCTCGACCTTGGCGACATACTCATCGGTGTGCTTCTGGACCTTGGCCTGCTCGCGACGGACATCGTCCTCGGTGAGCTCCTCATCGCGCTCGAGCTTGTTGTTGAAGTCGCGACGGATGTTACGGATAGACACCTTGGCCTGCTCGGCGTACTCGCGGCACTCCTTGACGAGCTCGCGACGGCGCTCCTCAGTGGGAGCCGGGAACGGAAGACGAACGACGGTGCCATCGGAGTTGGGGGTAATACCCAGATCGGAAGCGCCGATGGCCTTGACGATAGCGTTGATGAGGGCCTTGTCCCACGGCTCGATGAGCAGCATGTGAGCCTCGGGGGTCTTGACGGCGGCAACCTGCGTGACCGGCGTGGGGACACCGTAATAATCGACGGTGATGTCGGACAGAATGTTGGCGTTGGCGCGACCGGTACGGACCTTGGAGAAGTTATGCTTGAGGGACTCGAGCGACTTGTCCATATGGGCGGTGATGTTCTCTGCCATGCTTAATCCTCCTGATAGACGAGCGTGCCGACGGGCTCACCCGCGAGCGCGCGTTTGACGGTGTCCTCGCCATCGATGTTGAGGACCAAAATAGGCATACGGTTATCCTGGCACAGGGCCGTAGCTGTGGAATCCATAACCTGCAGGCCGCGAACGAGAACCTCGTGATAGGTAATCTTGTCAAAACGGACGGCATCGGCGCACTTGACGGGATCCTTGTCGTAGATGCCGTCAACCTTGGTGGCCTTAATCAGAATCTCCGCACCGATCTCGCAGGCGCGAAGGGCCGCGGCGGTGTCAGTCGTAAAGTACGGATTGCCCGAGCCGGCGGCGAAGATAACGACATTACCCTTGGACAGGTGGTTGATAGCACGACGACGAATATAGGGCTCGCAGATCTCGTTCATCTGGATAGCGCTCATCACGCGGCAGGGAACATCGTTATGCTCGAAGGCATCCTGCAGGGCGAGCGCGTTCATAACGGTTGCCAGCATGCCCATGTAGTCGGCCTGAGCACGCTCCATGCCACCGGCAGCGCCTGCCATGCCGCGGAAAATATTGCCGCCGCCGACAACGACGCCGACCTCATGGCCAACGGCGAGCAGCTCCTTGACCTGCTTGGCAAGATGGTCGGTAACCTTGGGGTCGATGCCATATTGGCCGTCGCCCATCAGTGCTTCGCCGGAAAGCTTAAGAAGCACGCGTTTATATCGGATGTCGGACAAAGCGATCCTCCTTTAATTAGACTCTCAATATGATATCAAAGGCTCTGATAAGAGCCATGAAAAAGCAGGCTGTGAGTAAAACCCACAGCCTGCTCATTACCAGCTACAAGAGCTTATTTACTCGCCACGGACCAGACGGTCAAAGGCAACGACGGTAATAGTGTCGCCGAGCTCCTTGGAGACCTGCTCAGCGTACTTCTTGATGGTGAGGGAGCTGTCCTTGATGAACTCCTGCTCGGTGAGCACGGACTGCTTGTAGAACTTCTCCAGACGGCCAACAGCCATCTTCTCCTGGATAGCCTCGGGCTTGCCGGACTCGGCAGCCTGAGCCATGTAGATCTGCTTCTCGTGCTCGACGGTCTCGGCCGGAACCTGATCGCGGGTAGCGCAGATCGGGGCGACGGCGGCAACCTGAAGGGCAACGTCGTGAGCGAAAGCCTTGAAGGACTCAGCCTGAGCAGTCTCGGCCTTCTCGAAGGCGAACTCGACGAGGACGCCGATCTTACCACCCATGTGGATGTAAGAAGCGAGAGCGCCGTTCTCGGCCTTGCGGGCGGCGAAGCGGGAGATCTTCATGTTCTCGCCCATGATGTGAATCATCTCGGTGAGCTCGGAGGAAACGGTCTCCTCGCCCATCGGCTTCTCGAGCAGAGCGTCGACGTCAGCAGGCTCGGTGGTAGCGACAACCTCAGCGACCTTGGAAGCAAAGCCGGTGAACTTGGCGTTGGAGCCAACGAAGTCGGTCTCGCAGGAGAGCTCGAGCAGAGCGCCGGTCTTGCCATCCTCGGAGACGTACGCGGCGACAGCGCCCTCGTTGGTCTCACGGCCAGCCTTCTTGGCAGCCTTGGCAAGGCCGTTCTTACGCAGAACGTCGACAGCGGCGTCCATGTCGCCGTCAGCCTCGACGAGAGCCTTCTTGCACTCCATCATCGGGGAGTCGGTCATCTCGCGGAGCTGCTTGACCATAGCGGCGGTAATCTGGGCCATTGTGGTTCCTTTCAAAGAGATGAAAAAGAATTAACTAAGACTGATTTACTCGGCCTTGGGCTCAGCGGCCATCTCGGCCTCGGAGACCTGCTCCTTACCGGAGCCAGCGAGGCAGGCGTCAGCCATGAGCTCGCACATAAGGGTGACAGCAGAGATAGCGTCATCGTTGCAGGGGATGCCGTACTCGACCTCGTCGGGATCGGAGTTGGTGTCGATCAGAGCGACGACGGGGATGTTCAGGCGCTGAGCCTCCTTGATGGCGTTCTCCTCGCGCTTGGTGTCGATGACGAAGAGAGCCTGGGGCAGACCCTTCATGTCACGGGCACCACCGAGGTTGGTCTGGAGCTTGGTGAGCTCCTTGCCGAGAACAGCCTGCTCCTTCTTGGGGAGCACTGCCATGCGGCCGTCCTCGACCATGGCCTCGAGCTCCTCCATGCGGTTGATGCGGGAGCGGATGGTGACGAAGTTGGTCAGCATGCCGCCGAGCCAACGCTGGTTGATGTAAGGCATGTTGGCGCGCTCAGCAGCGTTCTTGACGGCCTCCTGAGCCTGCTTCTTGGTGCCGACGAACAGCACGTTGCCGCCCTTGGCGACGTTCTTGACGAAGGTGTAGGCCTGGTCGGCGTCGAGGATGGTCTGCTTGAGGTCGAGGATGTAGATGCCGTTGCGCTCACCGAAGATGAACGGCTTCATCTTGGGGTTCCAGCGACGGGTCTGGTGACCGAAGTGGCAGCCGGCCTCGAGCAGGGTGCGGATATTAATCTTGGTAGCCATGTTAAACCTCCTGTGGTTTGCCTCCGCGCGGGGTCATCCTCCAAAACCAACCCGGACATGTGCTACCAAAGCCCGGGCACCACGGTATGAAGTAGCCGCGCGTGCGTGATAAAAACCTGTTGCCGTGAAGCAACCCGATGAATTATAGCAGGAATGCATCTTCCTGCCAACCCGCAATCAAAACCACACACCTGAGCGCGGCGCGGGACGTCCCAGCCACTATTCGCCGCGGGGATGGGCTTGAGCCACAGCCCGCTTAAGCCGATCGGGTGTGAGATGCGTGTAGATCTGCGTCGTGGACAGGCTCGCATGACCTAGCAGCTCTTGAACCGAGCGCAGGTCCGCGCCGCCCTCGAGCAAGTCGGTCGCAAAGGTATGGCGCATCGCATGCGGGGCGATGTCGGCCGGAATGCCGGCGAGCGTCGCCAGCATATGAAACCGCCGCCTGAGCATGGCGGCACTCATGCGATTACCGCGCGCCGATATAAGCAGCGGATGCGGCCCGGTAGCGGGGTCACGACGCTTTGCCTGAGCGAGCAACTCCGGCCTCCCCTCCTCAATATAGAGACGCGTCGCCTCGAGCGCACGACGATACAGAGGGACGATACGTTCTTTGCTCCCCTTGCCCCACAGGCGCAGCGTGCGTTCGGACCACGCAATGGACTCCACATTGAGTGCTGCGAGCTCTGAGATACGGGCGCCCGAGGCATAGAGCAGCTCGAGCATCGCCGCATCGCGCAGTCCCGCGGGTGTTGAGGTATCAGGCGTCTTGAGCAGCGCCTCCACCTGTTGGGTCGTCAGCACACCGGGTAGATCGCGCGGGAGCTTGGGCGAGGAAATTGCCGAGACCACATCGCCCTCCACGACCCCCTCGGCAGCCATCCATCGATAGAGCGATCGGATAGCCGACAGATGCGCCGCAAGCGTTCGGGGAGCCACCTGCTCACGCGAAAGCTCGGCAAGATAGCGGCGAATGGTGCGCACGTCGGCAGCGAAAGCATCGATATCCTCGCGCTCGCACCAGGCAGCAAAGCGCTCCAGCCTCGAGCCGTAGGCCGTCACCGTGTTGGGAGAAAGTCCCTCGACACGTGAGATATAGGCGATAAACGAGTCGACGGTGTCGTACAGGTCAAAGGCTATGACCGGTCGCCTCCAAACAGATCAGGACGAGTGGCCAGATAGGCATCAAGGGCCTCGAGCGCACGGTCCGCATAGGCCTGGTAGCGGTCGCGCTTGCTGCGGCGCTTACCATCCTCGAGTGGCGGCACCAGGCCAAAGTTGACATGCATAGGCTGATAGCCCACGGTGGCAGGATCGGTCGCATAGCCCACGAGCGCACCCAGGGCGCCCACGCGCGGCAACTCGACGCCCGCGACACCGATAGCCTCGGCATAGGTGTTGAGCGCCGCGAGCAGACCGGTCGCCACGGCTTCCATGTACCCCTCGGTGCCGGTGATCTGACCGGCCAGGCGCACGCCGGTACCGGGCACGGCAAAGGTGCCATCGAGCACGTGCGGGGCGTCGACAAAGGTATTGCGGTGCATGACACCGTAGCGGAAGAACTCAGCGTTCTCCAGGCCCGGCACCATATGGAAGACGCGCTTCTGCTCGCCAAAGGTCAGGTTTGTCTGGAAGCCCACCAGGTTATAGGCGGTCTTCTCCTTGTTCTCGGCACGCAGCTGAATCGCCGCCCAGGGGCGACGTCCGGTACGCGGGTCGGTGAGGCCGACGGGCTTCATGGCGCCAAAGCGAATGGCGTCCTTGCCGGTGCGCGCAACTTCCTCGGCAGGCTGGCAGGCCTGGAACAGATCGCCGCCCTCAAAGTCTTTGAGCACCACGCGGTCGGCCGTGGTAAGTGCCTCGATAAAGGCCTCGTACTCCTCCTTGTTGAGCGGAGCGTTGAGATAGTCGCCGCTCCCCTGCTCCTCGTAGCGCGACTGCGAAAACAGCACGTCCATATCGAGCGTGGAGGCATCGACGATCGGCGCCGCGGCATCGAAGAACGCAAGGGCGTCGCCACCGACGAGCTTCATGACCTCTTCGCTCAGCGCCGGTGAACACAGCGGGCCCGCGGCAATGACCACGTGGCCCTCGGGAATCTGCGTGATCTCGCCGTGCACGACCTCGATATTGGGACGGGCGGCAACCTCGGCCTCGACAAGCTCGGAAAACTTGACGCGGTCGACCGCCAGGGCACCGCCAGCGGGAACAGCCGCGCGATGGGCGCAATCGAGCAGGACTGAACCCATGCGCTCAAGCTCGGCCTTCAGCAAACCAGCCGCGGAATCCGGACGGGTCGACTTAAACGAATTGGAGCAGACGAGCTCTGCCAAGTGATCGGTATGGTGAGCCGGGGAGCTAACCTGGGGGCGCATCTCGCACAGCTTAACGGCAAAACCGCGGTCTGCCAGCTGGATCGCGCATTCCGAACCCGCCAGACCGCCACCGATAACCGTCACCTGATCAAACAGCATCTGCAAACACCTTTCTAATTGACATGTTTTCCATTGTGACCGAAGGGTGTCTGGGCGTGAAGGGCAAACTTGGAGGGCGCATACCTTCCATCCATCATGCGCTCGATAAGACCCTCGAGCTCAAGCGAACCCAGGAGCTTAAGTACGCCGACGGCATCGAGCGAGACGAGCGCCGCGATGTCGTCGACCTTGAGCGGAGAGGCGATGAGCGCATGCATCACGGTCTGCTGTGTTGGATCCAGGTCGGCAATGCCGGGAGCATCGGGGCGCGAGTAGCGCAGGGTGCCGTAGATGCGTGAGATAGCCATCTCGATAGATTCCTCGTCGATGATGCAGCAAGCACCGTTCGCAATGAGGTAATTCGTGCCACGCGACTCGGGCGATAGGATCGACCCCGGCACGACAAGAAGTTCGCGCCCCAAATCCATAGCAGCCTCGGCTGTAGAAAACGTCCCGGAAGGCATACCCGCCTCGGAAACAAAGAGGGCTTGCGACAGGGCCGCGATCACGCGATTGCGGCGCGGAAAGGCAAACTTGCGCGGACCCATGCCCCACGGAGAGATCGACACGACCGCGCCACCCGTATCGAGCGTGCGCATAATAAGCCCCGCGCTCGAACGCGGGTAGACCACGTCGGCGCCCGTCCCCAGCACCACGACGTGTTTGCCGCCGGCGTTGACCGCAGCCCAACCCGAGGCCTGGTCACAACCGACCGCGCCGCCCGAAACTACCGTCACTCCCGCCTCGACCGCCACCTTTGCCGCAAGCTCTGCCACGGCAAGACCATACGGCGAGGCCTTGCGCGCGCCGATGATGGAGAGCGCGGGTGTCGAAAGCACCTCGGGATTGCCACGCACATAAAGCGTCTGGGGTACATCAGAAAGCTCCAAAACGGTCTCGGGATACAACGCATCACCTGGATGCAGCTCAAAGGTCCCCTCGGCTATCATTGGTCCCTCCTTCCCTGGTACATCGCCGCCTCGAGCACATGGTCCTGCGTCACCTGCTTGCTCTCGGCGACGTCAGCGATTGTACGCGCGATACGCACCAGGCGCACGATGCCGCGGCCCGTGAGATGCGTGCGTTTGGACAGGCCGAGCACACACTTCTCCGCCGCATCATCGAGCTCAAAGGTCGAAACGACGCCGTCAATGGACCGTGTCTCGTCATCCTCGGCCTCGGCATCAGCATCGTCCATACGGGATTCGCGCCAAGCGCGAAAAGCGCGACCGCGCACAACGTAGTCACGTAACTCAGCTGACGACATACCCTCCGCGCCCTCGATAATCACTTGGGGGTCGGGACGGGTCACGTCGATCATCATGTCGATACGGTCGGCCAAAGGACCGCGCAGTTTAGACCGATAGCGCTCGACCATCGCCGCTGAGCAGCGACACGGTACCTCGCGATCGCCCATAAAACCGCAGGGGCAGGGATTGCTCGCAGCCAGCAGCTGAAAGCGCGACGGGAAGGTAAAGGCCCCGTCGACGCGTACGATCCTCACATAGCCGCGCTCGATGGGCTGACGCAGCGTCTGCAGCACACCCGTGGGAAACTCGGCAAGCTCGTCCAAAAAGAGCACGCCGCCATGAGCAAGGCTGATCTCACCCGGGTGCACCGGGCGCCCACCGCCGATAAGACCTGCGGTCGAAATACTGTGATGGGGACTGCGGAAGGGCCGGTGCCCCGCCAACAAGCCATCAATGTTCTCACCCAAAACCGAATGGATGCACAGCGCCGCCTGTTGATCCTCAACGGAAAGCTCGGGCAGGATGCCGGTCATACGACGCGCGAGCATCGTCTTGCCCGATCCCGGGGACCCGATCATAAGCAAACCGAGCTCGCCGGCGGCCGCAAGCGCCATGCCGCGTTTAGCGACTTCCTGCCCTAGCACGTCGGCATAGTCGAGTTCGGGCTCAAAGGTCGCCTCAACACCCTCGGAATCCAGATAATGACGCACGGCATCGCCCATGCCGCGAGCAAGCTGAGACAGATGATCGATAAAGCCGCAATCAACGCCCGCAAGCGGCACATGCTGATCGGACCTGCCGGCGATAAAGGACAGCCCCATGTCGCGAGCCAGCAGCTGAAACGCCACCTCGCCCTTGACAGGAAGCACCGTACCGTCCAAGCCGAGCTCACCAGCAATAAGACAACGATCGAGGTTGTCACGGGGAATCTGGCCATCGGCCGCCAACACCGCGATGGCGATGGGCAGATCAAAGCCGCTACCGGTCTTGCGAATATCGCCGGGCGCCAGATTGACCGTAATGCCCGAGCGCGGGATCTCGAACCCGGCGGAGCGCATCGCACAGCGAATACGACCGCGTGACTCCATCACCTCCATACTCGGAATGCCGAGCATCTGAATACCCGGAACGCCGCCGGCAAGCGAGACCTCGACCGTGACGGGAATCGCCTCGACGCCGCGGATGCAGGCCGCGTGAACGGCAAACGTCTCGAACGCCATCACGACACCTGCCAATCGAATGCGTTGTACTGATGCTCGATCTCGGCGATATGCCCGCCGCGAATGGTGACACCCACGGCATCGAAGCGAATCGCCTTCAGCGGATAATGCTCCATGAGATAGCAGCTTGCGATGCGGCGGTAGCGGCGTTGCTTCTGGACGTCCACGGCCTCCTCGGGAAAGACCCGCGTGTTGCAATCCAGTGCGACGCGTCTGGTCTTGACCTCGGCCATCACCACGACATCGTCGAGCTCATCGAGCAGCACCAGATCGGCCTCGCCCTCGGTGCAACGATAACCCTGCTCCAGCAAGGTGTAGCCGCGCTCGTTAAAGTAGTCGATGGTGATCAGCTCGCCCAGCATGCCCAGCTCGCGGGGACTGAGTCCCTTGATAAACTCGGGCGTCATCGCCCCGCAGTCGAGCTCGCCGTTTTCCCAACGCTCCTTGAGCTGCTGCGTCTTGCTCTTTTTGCTTGCGGCACTCATGGGGTCTCCTTTCCCGCACGCTGCATTGCCCCGATGATGAGGGCACCTTTCATGCGGGTAAGTACCGGAAGCAAACCAAAAGCTGACCAAATACCGTCAAAAAACGGGCCGCACGCAGCAATGGTGTTGCATACGGCCCGCTACCAGCAGGTTTATAAAACCCCTGAGGTCCCTGTCTCCACAATTGACCTAGAAAAGGCGCTCAGTCTGCAGAAAGTTTCCGCAAAAGCTCACGCGGTGCAGTGGACAAAGTCCATGTTTGCGAATGGCCTCGATATGCTCGGGGCTTGCATAGCCCTTCGACTCGGCCAGATGGTACTCGGGATACTCGGCGTCGTACTCGACCATCATCTCGTCACGCGTGACCTTGGCCATGATGGACGCCGCGGCGATGCAGGCGATTTTGGCATCACCCTTCACCACATCGCGCTCGTTGGGAACGGCGCCCAAGGGGTTACCGTCCATAAGCACGCAATCGGGCTCGAGCCCCGTATCGGCCACGGCGCCCGCAACGGCGGTACGGATAGCACGGGCCATGCCCATCTCATCGATATCCGCAGGAGCGATATGGCAAAAGCCGATGGCAGTCGCCACCTCGGCTATCTTCACCGAGAGCAGCTCGCGGCGCGCGGGCGTGAGCTTTTTGGAATCGTTGATGCCCCAGATGCGCGGCTCCATCGGAAGACACACGGCACACACGGTCAAGGGACCCGCTACCGAGCCACGGCCCACCTCGTCGACGCCCACGACCACACCATCACCGCCGAGCTCATGCATAAGCTGATACATGCCGTTGACGCGCTCGCGCTCGGCAAGCTCTTTGGCATGGCGTTTGAGGGCACGCTCGCAAGCCTTGATCACCTGCTGGCGCGGATCCTCGCGATAATGCTCCACGAGGGCGGGAATCTCCTCAAACGTAGCGCTCGCCAACTCACCGGCAACCTGCGATGCCGAAACCGAGCTCGTCATGTTGGCCATACCAGGCCCTCCTTGCATGCAAATCAGATAAAAAGAAGGGCCACCCGAAGGTGACCCTTGTGTCCAAACGAGTGGACAGACGCTGCGATCTTCTTAGCGCTTCTCGGGGATGCGAGCAGCCTTGCCCACCTTGTCGCGGAGGTAGTACAGCTTGGCGCGACGGACGCGACCATGACGAACGACCTCGAGCTTGGCGATCTTGGGGCTGTGAAGCGGGAAGGTACGCTCAACACCGACACCGAAGGACATCTTGCGGACGGTGAAGGTCTCGCGGGCACCGGCGCCGGCCATGCGGATGACGTCGCCCTGGAAGACCTGGATGCGCTCGCGGTCGCCTTCCTTAATGCGGTAGTGAACCTTGACGTTGTCGGCGACGCGAACCTGAGGAATGTCCTCGCGGATCTGCTGACGCTCGATTGCGCGGATGTAATCCATGTGCAATTCCTTACTCTTCTAGAGGTGCCGTACCACCTTGGCCGGCACGTAGTTGAACAAACGTATTCGAGTATACACGCGCGAGTTTCTGCTGCAAGAACATTTTTTTACGCAGACAAAAAGACAAAACCCGCACATGATAACCGCCCGTCTCACGAATGAGACGGGCGGCATGAAGGGGGCTACGCTAGGCGTCTAAACCCAAAACGTTAGGCGGAACGCTTGGCCTCGAGCTTGGCCTGGGCGGCAGCCAGGCGCGCGAGGGGCACGCGATAGGGCGAGCAGGACACGTAGTCCACGTCGGCCACGTTAAACAGGCCCTTGATGGACTTGGGGTCGCCGCCGTGTTCGCCGCACACGCCAAAGTGCATGTCGGGATTGGTGGCGCGGCCCTTCTCGACGGCCAAGCGCACGAGCTCCAGCACCGCCGTGTCGATGGTCTCGAAGGGGTTGTCCTTCAGGATCTTCTTGTGCAGGTACAGCGGAATGAACTTGGCCTCGGCATCGTCGCGGGAGAAGCCGAAGGTCGTCTGGGTGAGGTCGTTGGTGCCAAAGCAGAAGAAGTCGGCGTGCTGGGCGATTTCGTCGGCGACCATGCAGGCGCGCGGCAGCTCGAGCATGGTGCCCACGGGAATGTTGAGTTCGACGCCCTCCTCGGCGGAAACCTCGGCGATCACGCGCTCGATGACCTCGCGGGTCTGGACATGCTCGGCCGTGATGGAGACGAGCGGCACCATGATCTCGGGACGCGGGTCGACGCCTTCCTTGATAAGGCGGGCGGCAGCCGTGGCGACGGCGCGGACCTGCATGAGCGGCAGGTCGCCAAAGACGACGGACAGGCGCACGCCGCGCAGGCCGAGCATCGGGTTGGACTCGACCATGCCATCGATACGACGCAGGCGGGCGCGCAGGGCGGCGAGCTCCTCCTCACTGGCGCCAGCAGCTTCCTTCTTGGCGATGGCGACCTCGAGCTCGCGAGGATCGTCCAGGAACTCATGAAGCGGTGGATCGAGCAGGCGAACGACCACATCGCGACCGGACATGGTCTTGAACATCGCCAGGAAGTCCTCGGTCTGAACCTTGAGCAGATCGGCCAGGGCCTGCTGCTTCACGGCCTCATCGTCAGACAGGATAAAGCTCTGGATGATGTTCTTACGGTCACCCAGGAACATGTGCTCGGTGCGGCACAGGCCGATGGCCTCGGCGCCAAACTCGAGCGCGAGCGCAGCATCCTCGGGGTTGTCGGCGTTGACGCGCACATGGTTGGCGTGGCCGCAGGTCTCGTCCAAGCGGATCTCGTCGGCCCAGGACAGGATGGTGTCCAGGTCGCCGGTGAGCTCGGCCGAAACCAGGTCAACGGCGCCGTCGACGACGATACCCTGGGTGCCGTCGATGGAGATGACATCGCCCTCATGCAGCACGCGGTCGCTGCCCTCGATGTGTACGACCTTCTCGGCGGCGTCGATATGGAAGCGTTCGACGCCACAGACGCAGGGCGTACCCATACCGCGGGCGATAACGGCGGCATGGCTCGTCTTGCCACCGTGACTGGTCAGGATGCCCTCGGCGGCAACCATACCCTTCAGGTCGTCGGGGTTGGTCTCCCAGCGAACCAGAATGACCTTGTGGCCCTCGGCGGAACGCGCGACGGCGTCATCACTCGAGAACACGACCTCGCCCACGGCGGCACCGGGGCTGGCGTTAAGACCGGTAGCGAGTGCCTCGTACTTCTTGGAGGCGTCGAACTGCGGGTGCAGGAGCTGGTCGAGCTGTGCGGGATCGATGCGGCTCACGGCCTCCTCGCGGGTGATGAGGCCCTCCTCGACCATCTCGATGGCGATGCGCAGGGCGGCGGTGGCGGTGCGCTTGCCCACGCGGGTCTGGAGCATCCAAAGCTTGCCCTGCTCGATGGTGAACTCGATATCGCACATATCGCGATAGTGGTCCTCAAGCGTCAGGAAGACACGCTCAAGCTCCTCACCTGCGGACTCGAGGCCTGGGGTGGTCTTGAGGTCGGCGATGGGCTCGGTGTTGCGGATGCCGGCGACGACGTCCTCGCCCTGGGCGTTGACCAGAAAGTCACCGTAGAACTCCTTGGTTCCGTCGGCCGGGTTGCGCGTAAAGGCGACGCCGGTCGCGGAGGTCTCGCCCTTATTGCCAAAGGCCATAGCCTGGACGTTGACGGCGGTGCCGAGCTCATCGGAAATGCCATGCTGCTTGCGGTAGATGCAGGCGCGCTCGTTCATCCAGCTGCCAAAGACGGCCTGGATGGCAAGGCGCAGCTGAAGCTCCGGGTCGTGCGGGAAGACAGGCTTGCCGTCAGCGACCTCGAGCTCGGGATACAGGGCAGCCTCGACGTTCTCGGAGAAGATGCCCTTGAAGGTCTCGACGAGTTCCTGCAGGTCCTCGGCCGAAAGCTCGGAATCGACGCGAACGCCGGCGACCAGGCGGGCCTGGGTCAGGGCATTCTCGAACAAGTCGGCATCGACACCCATGACGACGTTGGAGAACATCTGGATAAAGCGACGATAGCTGTCCCAGGCAAAGCGCGGGTTTTGCGTCTGGGCGATAAGGCCCTGGACGGAATCGTCGTTGAGGCCCAGGTTGAGAACCGTGTCCATCATGCCGGGCATGGAGAACGGAGCGCCCGAGCGGACCGACACGAGCAGCGGATCGGAGGCATCGCCGAGCTTCTTGCCGCAGCGGGCCTCGAGGTCGACCTCGGCGGCAACGATCTCGTCGAGCGCACCCTCCGGCCACACGTTGCCGGCGCCGGAGTACTCAACGCAAGTCTGGCAGGTAATGGTAAAGCCACCGGGAACCGGCAGGCCGATACGGCTCATCTCGGCAAGGTTTGCGCCCTTGCCGCCAAGCACGAAGTTCATGGACTTGTCGCCCTCGGTGACACAGGTGCCCTGGGCGTCGGTTCCAAAACGGTAAACCCTCTTGCAATCGCTCACGATACTTCCCCTTCCATGCGCTCTCGCGCACGACCGTGGTAACGAATCGACCCGCCGGATGCGGGCCGTGAGGGAACTATACGGCGGGTTTTGGGCAGGCTTAAGCAGAGGATGCGCGGTTTGGTAAACGTGCTAAAACTGGCGGTAAACGGTAGGTAAAGGTGGTTACCTTATGAAGATACCACTACAAGGAAAGTGCAGGTCGAATGCGATGTTTTTGCTAAATCGCTTTACCATTTATCAGCATTATTTCCAAGTATTCTCTTTGGGTAGCTAAAAGAGACACGTCCCAAATTAGCTACCCAAACAACCTTGTCCCAAGTGAGCTACTTTTGTTGAGCGCGGCGGGCGGCGCGGCGGGCTCTTGCCTCTTGAATCTCTTCGAGGTGAGCAATGATCTCGGCAGCGCTTTCCTCGATGGCTTTGCCGTCGGTACGCACAACAAAGCAGCCCAGGCGTTTCATGAGCGCGCGGGCTTCCGCAAGCTCACCACGCACGCTCTCAGGCTCGGCATAAGAGCCGGCAACGGCGCGGGCGTAGTCATCGCCCAAGCGGCTATCGCGAATTTCGGAAATCACATCGACGGTCGAAATCAGGCCGAACAGGCGCATCGGGTCGACCTCGTAAATCGACTTGGGCGGCTCCATGCCGTGCGCCAGCGGGACATTGGCGACCTTGTAGCCCTGATAGGCTAAATACATCGACAGCGGCGTCTTGGACGTGCGCGACACGCCCAGCAGCACGATATCAGCACCCGACAGATCGTCACAACCACGACCGTCATCGTGCTCAACGAAATACTCCATGGCCTCGATACGATGGAAATAGCGGTCATCGGTCTTGTGAATCACGCCCGCCACACCCTTGGGCGGCACACCGACGAGCGACGACAGCACGGCGAGCGTCGGACCGATCAGGTCGACCGAGCGAATGTGCAGCATGCCCAAGTAGTCGAGCACGCGAGCACGAAGGGCCGGGTCGACGATGGTATGGAACACGGCGATATCGCGATGGTCGGCATCGACGCGCGGTCCCACAAACGACTTGATCTGCTCCACCGAGGACACCTTAGGCAGGCGCAAAACGTGAAAAGCCCCTTCATCAAATTGCCCGGACGCCGCAAGCACCACCTCACAAGCGGTATCGCCGAGAGAGTCGGAGATAACGATAACGGTGGGACGAACGGCGACCGGGCAATCCATGCGGGGCTCCTTTTGCGCTTATGCGCAGGCTGGCTTACTTTTTGCGGGCAAGCTCACCGATGTTGGCGATGCCGGAGAACACGGCCTCGAAGCGGTTGAGCAGCTTAAGGCGATTATCGCGGAGCTGCTCGTCCTTGTCCATGACCATAACCTCGTCGAAGAAGCGGTCGATGGGGGCACGCAGGGCGGCAAGTGCGGCAAATGCGGCGGGGTAATCCTCGGCAGCAAGGGCGGCATCGACAGCGGTCTGGGCAGCCTCGGAGGCGTCGGCGAGCGCGAACTCGGCCTCGCCCATCAGGCTGCGGTCGTACTCCGCACCCAGCTCGGGTTTGGAGATGTGCGCGGCGCGGGCATAGGCGGTGGCCAGGTTATCGAACGTCTCAGCGTCGTTCTTGCGGGCCTCGTCGAGGGCGGCGCAGCGGGCGAAGAAGACGGACGGGGCGATGATGTGCACCGCGGAGACGGCGGCAACGGTATCGGCCGGGATCTTTTCGTCGCGGGCCATGCTCACAAGGCGGCCATGGAAGAAGTCGCGAACCTGTTGGGCGACCTCGGCGGCGTCGAACTCAATGCCCTGCTCGCTGTAAAGCTGCAGAGCAAAGTCAATCAGCGACGTGGGGTCGATCGGCAGGCGATCGCGCAGGATGTTGATGATGCCGATAGCGGCACGACGCAGCGCGTAGGGGTCGGAGGAGCCGGTCGGGGGCTCGCCGATGGCAAAGATACCGGCGATGGTATCGAGCTTGTCGGCGCAGGCGACGATGCAGCCAGCGGTGCCCTCGGGCAACTCGTCACCGGCAAAGCGGGGACGATAGTGATCGCGGATGGCATGGGCGACCTCGTCGTTCTCCCCCATCGCGGACGCGTAATAACCGCCCATCACGCCCTGCTGACTCGTGAACTCGACGACGGCGTTAGACACCAGGTCGGCCTTGCACAGGTGCGCGGCACGGCCGGCGTCGGCTGCCAGATGAGCACCCAGGTGTGCCTCACGGGCAATCGCAAGCGCGAGCTGCTCAATACGCTCGGACTTGGCGAGCACGCTGCCAAGCTTCTCCTGGAAAGCGACCTTGGCAAGGCGCTCACGGAACTCGTCGAGGGAGATCTTAAGGTCCTCCTCGTAGAAGAACTTGGCATCGTCCAGACGGGCACGCACGACGCGCTCGTTGCCGTCGATCACGCGCTCGGCGTTCTCGGGCTTGCTGTTGGAGACGACGACGAACTCACGCGTGAGCTTACCCTCGCCGTCATAAATCGGGAAGTAGCGCTGATTGGTGAGCATGGACTCACAGATAATCTCGTGCGGAACCTTGAGGAACTCCTCATCGAAGGTACCGACGAGCACCGTCGGCCACTCGCAGAGGTTAATGACCTCCTCGAAGACCTTCTTAGGCGTATCGACGTGGCAGCCGGGGCGCGCAGCCTCGACCTCAGCGATACCGGCAAGGATGGCCTCGCGACGGCGCTCGGCAGAAAGCACGCCGGCGTCCTCGAGCACCTGCTCGTAAACAGCGGGGCTGGCGACCACATGGTCACCGGGGCCAAGCACGCGATGACCGCGCGTGGTGTTGCCGCTCGTCACATCGGCAAACGACACGGGCACAACGTCCTCGCCCAGAAGGCAGCAAATCCAACGGACCGGACGGACAAAGGTCGCGTGCTCGTGACCCCAGCGCTGAGAGCGGTAGTTGGGCCACTGGAGGCCGGCGATGGTCTTCTCGCACAGAGCGGTCAGAATCGGCGTAGCCGGTGCGGAAGGAATATTCTTCTCGGCAAAGACGTACTCGCGGCCGTCGGTGTCCTCGCGACGGACCAGATCCTCGGCAGCCACACCGCACTTGCGGGCAAAGCCCTGGGCGGCCTTAGTGGCGTTACCGTCAGCGTCGAACGCGATGTTAGCCGCGGGGCCGCGCTTAACCTCGTGGACCTCGTCGGTCGCAGTGGCGACATTGGCCACGAGCGCAGCCAGGCGACGCGGGCTCGAGATCACACGGACCTCGCCGTGGGCCAGGCCGGCATCGTCCAAACCCTTGGCAATCATGGTGCCAAGCTGCTTGACGGCATTGTTCAGCGGCGCGGAGGGCATCTCCTCCGTACCGATCTCAAACAGGAAATCCTTAGCGTCTGCCATGGCTTACGCCACCTCGCCTTCCTGATCGGCATTCTCGTTGACTCCGGCGACCTCGGCCATGTAGGCCTCGCAGCACGCCTTGGCGACGGCGCGGACGCGCAGGATGTAGTTGGCGCGCTCGACCGCGGACAGGGCGCCGCGGGCGTCGAGCAGGTTGAAGGCGTGACTGCACTTCATGACGCAGTCGTACGCCGGCAACGGAAGCTTGCGCTCCAGGCAGGAGTGGCACTCGGCCTCGTAGTCGTCAAACTTCTGACGCATCATCTCGACGTTGGCGACCTCAAAGTTGTAGGCGCTAAACTCGCGCTCGTTCTCCAAGAACACGTCGCCGTAGGTCATGGGCGTGCCGTCGGGCAGATAGCTCCACACCAGGTCATAAACGGAGTTGACGCCCTGGGCGTACATGGCGATACGCTCCAGGCCGTAGGTGATCTCGACAGGCACGGGGTCGACCTCGATACCGCCCACCTGCTGGAAGTACGTGAACTGCGTAACCTCCATGCCGTTGAGCCAGACCTCCCAGCCAAGGCCCCAGGCGCCGAGCGTCGGGCTCTCCCAGTCGTCCTCGACGAAGCGGACGTCATGGTCGTTGGGGTCCAGTCCAATAGCGGCCAGCGAACCCAGGTAGAGCTCCTGAGCGTTGACCGGCGAGGGCTTGATGAGCACCTGGAACTGATAGTAGTGCTGCATGCGGTTGGGGTTCTCGCCGTAGCGGCCGTCGGCGGGACGGCGGCAGGGCTGCGCATAACAGGTGCGCCACTCGGAAGGACCGAGCGAGCGCAGCGTGGTCGCGGTATGGAAGGTACCGGCACCGACCTCGGAGTCATAGGGCTGCATGATGACGCAGCCCTGCTCGCCCCAGTACTGCTGGAGGCGCAGGATGATGTCTTGGAAGGAAAGCGATGAAGCGTTCATGCCTCTAATATCCCCTCGTCGAAACGATTACACGGTTAGGTACTGTACTATAGCGGTTTTTAGTCGATAGCGCCCAGACGGTTGAGCGGCCAGTAACGCACGAGCGCCACGGCGATCAGGTCCGAACGGTCGACCGGGCCAAAGTAGCGTGAGTCGGCTGAGTTCTCGCGGTTGTCGCCCATCACCCACACGCAGTCGTCGGGGACGGTGTAGGGATAGCTCACCTGGGCGGCGGGCGCCTGGACCGAAAGCGGCCAGCTCATGCCGGTCGTATAGTCCTCGTCGAGCACCTGGCCGTCGACGACGACCTTGCCGTCCTGCAGGTCAACGGTCTGGCCGGCTGTGGCAATAACGCGCTTCACCAGCACATCATGCTCGGAGGTGCCATCGGGGTTGTGGAATACCACGATGTCGCCTTGGCTGACAGGCTGGCCGAGCTCGAGGCTCACCTTTTGCGCCAGGATCTGATCGCCAATCTCGATCGTGGACTCCATGGAGCCGGTGGGCACCACAAAGGGTTCAATCACAAACGAGCGAATCAAGAAGGTGGCGGCGAGCGCGATTACGACGACCACAATCCACTCAAAGGCGCCCCTCAGGGCAGAATGCTGCGATGGAACCATTCTCACTCCTCGCTCTGCGAATACGAAGCGTCCAGAATCTCCTGCGCGTATGCGCGCTCCTGGGGCGTAAGCCGTGCCGTCTCGATCAGGTCGGGACGCCAGCGGCAGGTGCGCTCGATGGCATTCTTACGGCGCCAGGCATCGACCTTGGCGTGATCGCCGCTCACGAGCACCGGCGGCACGCCCTCGCCGTTGAATTCAGCAGGGCGAGTGTACTGCGCATACTCGAGCAGGCCTCCGTCCTCGGCGGTCGAGAACGACTCGTCGACGTTGCTCATCTCGTCACCAAGGGCGCCGGGAATCAGGCGTACGACAGCATCGGCAACGACCATAGCGGGAAGCTCGCCGCCCGTGAGCACGTAATCGCCGATCGACAGGCGCTCGTCGGCATACGCATAGGCACGCTCGTCGACACCCTCGTAACGGCTGCACACAAACAGCAAGCGCTCGCTTTTGAGCAGGCGCTCGGTCACATGCTGCGTAAAAGGCTCGCCGCACGGGGTGAAGAACACCACCGTCGGCTTGGGGCCCTCCGCGCTAATGGCCTCGATGGCCTCGGCGATAGGCTCGACCTTCATGAGCATGCCCTGCCCGCCGCCGTACGGCTCGTCATCGACGGTACGATGGCGGTCGTGCGTCCAGTCGCGCAGGTTATACGCCTTAAAATCAAAAAGGCCGGCCTTGCGGGCGCGGCCCAAAATCGATGTGGACATGACGGGCTCAAACATCTCGGGAAAGACCGAAAGGGTCTCAATCAGCATGTTGTCCTCCCTACTTGTCCATATCGATCAGGCCGTCCATAACGTGGACGGAAATTGTTCCTGTGTCGGGAAGATCGAGCACAACCTGCTCGATCACGGGAATCAGTACCTCGCCGTACCGATCGCCCTCGACATCCCAAACATCGTTAGCGGGCGTCGACATGATCTCGACAATCGTGCCGAGCGAACCGAAGCGCTCGTCAACCACCTCGCGACCCATCAGGTCGGTATAGGCGGCGTCGAGTGAATCGAGCTCAAAATCGTCACGATTTGCCAGCACATAGCATCCCGTGATGCCCTCGGCGGCCGTCAAGTCGTCAATGCCCTCAAATGAGACCAGATCGCCATCGCCCGTATCGGTGACGGACACAACCGTGCAAAAGCGGTCGCGCTTGAGCGCCGGCGGCGTCAGGGCGACGCGCATACCCGGCTCTAATACAGAAGGAAGCCCCCGCAGCGGCTGCGCGAGGACCTCCCCCTTCCTTCCGTGCGGCTTGACCACACGGGCGATGTTTTTGTACTGGGACCTCAAGGTCCTAGCCCAGAACCTCTACCTCGACAGCAGTGTCGAGGCGAGCGGCCAGCGCACGGGCGAGCGTGCGAATGGCCTTGATGGTACGGCCACGACGGCCGATGACCTTAGCGACGTCATCCTCGGCGACCGAAACCTCAATCGTAGAGGCGTCGTCACCATCGATGACCTCAAGGCTCACGGAATCCGGGTCGTCGACGATCTGAACAACGAGATATTCGACGAGATCGGCGATGCGATCTGAGAGCATTGCCTCACCCTCGAGCTGTGCAGCGTCAACCTCAGGCACGATTTACTCCTCGGCGCCCTCAGCGGCCTCAGCGGCAGCCTTAGCGGCCTCGGCCTCTTTGGCGAGCTGCTTCTTGGACTTCTTGACGACGGTCTCGGTCTTCTCGCCCTCGTTGGCGGCCTTGACCAGAGCGGCGACGGCGTCGGTGAGCTGAGCGCCCTTGGACTGCCAGTCGGCGATCTTCTCGAGGTCGAGGTTGATGGTCTTGGGGGCGGTCATCGGGTTGTAGCGGCCAACCTCCTCGATGATACGACCGTCACGCGGGGCGCGGGAATCGGCGACGACGACACGGTAGTACGGACGCTTCTTAGCGCCGTGACGAGCAAGGCGAATCTTGACTGCCAAAGGAAACTCCTCCAACCAAGCAGCTTTAGGCTGCAACTACAAACAAACAGTTGAATATAATACGCCATCGACGCGGGCAGGTGAAGTCCGTGAGACCAACTTCTTCGGTGTAGTCGAAGGCAAATCCATATCTTAGACAAGAATTTGCGATTTGCAAGCACATCCACGCACCCCACATGAGCTGCGCGGTATACTCATGCCATGAAAAGACGCGAACATACATACGGTTATGAGGATGCAGTGGGCGTCACGCCACCGCCCTGGACGGGACCGGCGGTGGGCCTGATGGATCTCGATGCGTTTTTTGCGAGCGTGGAGATGCTCGACCATCCCGAGTGGCGTGGCAAGCCGCTTATCGTGGGCGGTGACGCCGATTCTCGTGGCGTTGTATCGACCTGCTCATACGAGGCGCGTCGTTTTGGCGTGCATTCTGCCATGGCATCGGCCGAGGCACGGCGTCTGTGTCCGCAAGCCATTTGGACGCATGGCCATTTTGATCGCTACCGCGAGGTCAGCGCACAGGTCATGGCGATCCTCGCCGACGAGACCCCGCGCGTTGAGCGCGTATCTATCGACGAGGCCTTTATCGATATCACACCGGGGCGTTTTGCGCCCGAAGACCCGCTGTTGGTTGCACAGCGCATCAGCGATCGCGTGGTGGCGCTGGGCGTGACCTGCTCCATTGGCGTCGGCTGCAACAAGACCGTAGCAAAAATTGCAAGCGAACGAGACAAGCCTTTTGGGCTTACCATCGTACGTCCGGGAACCGAGCAGCGCTTTTTGGCCGCGCTGCCGGTATCGGCCATGAGCGGTATCGGGCGTTCGGCCGAGGAACGGCTGCACCGCATGCGCATCTATACGCTGGGGGAGCTTTCGCGCGCGCCGGAGTCAACGCTGGCTGCCATTTTTGGTGTGAACGGCGAGCGCATGCGTCAGCGTGCGCTGGGACTCGAAGTCTCCGAAGTCACAAGATTGGATGAGGAGCGCGAGGTCAAGTCGGTAAGCAATGAGCGCACCTTTGCAAAAGATTTGACCGAGCGTGAGGACATCGAAGCGGCGATTGCGCTGCTGGGCGAGTCGGTGGGGCGACGTCTTCGCCGCCAGGGACTGACGGGCGTCACGGTGACGCTCAAGCTAAAATACTCGTATGGCAGCGGTCGCTCGGCGCAACGGCGACTTCCCCACCCCACCGATGACGAGAATATTTTTGTGGCCGTAGCGATCGAGCTGCTCGATAACATCTGGCAGGAAGGCATGCGCGTGCGCTTGGCAGGCATCGGCATGAGCGACTTCGACCATCAGGGTGGCATCCAGACCGACCTGTTCTGCGAAGTCGACGACCGCGGAGCCCAATCCAGCGACCGACGCGACCTCTCCGTCGCCATCGACGCCGTCCGAGATAAATTTGGCGACACCGCCCTATCCTTCGGCCGCCAATCCCGCTTCAACAACTAATCTATTTAGGCAAAAAGAAAACCGGGCAGCCGCGCTTGGCGCAACTGCCCGGAAAGGGTTAATGGTAGCTAAGAAAGCCCCGTCCCAAATGAGCTACTAGAGGAGGTCCAGGGAGAGCTGGGGAGCGTCACCCCAGAGCTTTTCGAGGCGGTAGAACTCGCGGGCCTCAGGGGTAAAGACATGGACGACGACTGAACCGTAGTCCATGAGAATCCAGGTCTTCTGTTCGCGACCCTCGATGGAAAACGGATGCTCTCCGCAAGCCTCGGCGACCTTCTCCTCAATCTCGTCAACGATGGAATCGACCTGACGGTTGTTGGTACCGGTAGCAAGGACAAAGTAGTCGCACACATCGGAAAGCTCAGTCAGGTCGAGCACCTGCACGTCCTCGCCCTTCTTGTCGTAGGCGGCCTGTGCGGCGGCGCGGGCGACATCCTCGGCGGCGACACCGCTCGCGGACAGCGAGGCGGCAGTGCGGTCGGACGTGGCAACGAAACTCTTGTGCTCCACAGCCTTAAGAATCTGCTCGTCGGTCATGGTCTCATCGGCCATGGAATACCTCTTTCTAGACAGCCCGAGCTAGCGCAGCTGGGCGTAATGGTTGTAAATCGTAATAGCCGTGGGATAAAGATAACGCCCGGACTGGATCACATAGACCAGACCCTGCGCAAAACAGGAGAAGAACAACTCGTCGAGCGAGGACTTCCCCACCATCTTGCGCAGCGCATGGGCATAATCGCCGTGGCGGTTGGGTTCAATGGCATCGGCAACAAAGACCACCATATCGAGCGGCGTCATGTCGCAAGCGCCAACGGTGTGACGGTCGACAGCCTGAAAGACCGCCGGCGAAAGCTCGGGAAAAAGCTGCGGAAGCTCATAGGCGGCAACCGGTCCATGCAATAGCGGCGTCGCGGCAGACGGAGAACCGGCGATCTTAATGCCGTAATGCAAAGCGCGCGTGACCAGCTCGTCGTCGGAGAGCACCTTGTCCCAGTCATGGATCAGGCCGGCGGCAGCGGCATCAAAGCGGTCGACACCGTATACCTCGGCAAGATGTAGCGCAGTCTCGGCAACCCCGAGCGAATGCACGTAGCGCTTACGTTTATCCTTCATGCGCACATCGAGCAACTCGTGGATACGCGTCAATAGCGCGCGCTCGTCGCCCTCAAACTGATCTTCTACCGACAACGTTCTCCCCCATCAATCAAAATCGTCTTGCCCAAGATCGGCATACAGACCGCGTTTACGGATATAGCCGAGCACGGACTCGCTCGTAAGATAGCGCACGCTCATGCCGCGGGCAACCCGCTTGCGAATGTTGGTCGAGCTAATCGCCAGCGCAGGAATCTGGATATAGCGCACGTCGAATGGCAGTCCTGATTCCTTAATCCGCGCCCGGGCCGTATCGATGTCAAAGCCGGGACGTGTCGCAGCAATAAAGGTTGCCAGTTCGGCAATCTCATCAGCATTGTGCCAGGTCACAATATCGATAATCGCATCGGCACCCGTAATAAAGTAAAGCTTCACCTGTGGCGGGTAAAACTCGCGAAGGGCATGCAGCGTATCGGCTGTATAGGTGACACCGGCACGATCGATCTCGAAGCGGCTTGCCAAAAAGG
>CATWID010000020.1 GCA_958350755.1 uncultured Collinsella sp. | reverse complement strand
GCGCTCCGGGCGGCTCGTTCATCTGACCATAGACCAAGCAGGTCTTGTCGATAACGCCCGACTCGCTCATCTCGAGGAACAGGTCGGTGCCCTCGCGGGTACGCTCGCCGACGCCGGTGAACACCGAGGTGCCGCCGTGCTCCTGGGCGAGGTTGTTGATGAGCTCCTGAATCAGAACGGTCTTGCCGACGCCGGCGCCGCCGAACAGGCCGGTCTTGCCGCCACGGATGTAGGGCTCGAGCAGGTCGACGGCCTTGATGCCGGTCTCGAAGATCTCGGTCTTGGTGGTGAGCTCGTCAAAGCGGGGCGCTGCATGGTGGATGGGGTAGAACTCCTCCACCTCGGGCATGGGCTTGCCGTCGACGGGCTTGCCCATGACGTTCCAAATGCGACCGAGCGTCTTGGGACCAACGGGCATCTTCATGGGCTCACCGGTATCGGTGGCGATGAGGCCGCGCTGCAGGCCGTCGGTCGAGGACATGGCGACCGTGCGGACGACGCCGCCCGGAAGCTGGCTCTCGACCTCGAGGATCGTGCTCAGATGACCGATCGGGGTCTCGGCCTCGACCGTGAGCGCGTTGTAGATCGGGGGCACCGCGCCGTCAAACTTGACGTCGACGACAGGGCCGATGATTCGCACGATGCGACCATCACCGGCAGTCGTCTTCTTGGTGGCTTCCTCGACCGCAAGCTTTACGGTGTTATTAGCCATTACTGTTCCTCCAATGCTGAGGCTCCGCCGACGATCTCGTTAATCTCGGTCGTGATCGAAGCCTGACGCACGCGACTATACGTGCGGGTAAGGGTCGAGATGATCGCGGTGGCGTTTTCCGTCGCGGAGTGCATGGCCTTGCGGCGTGCACCCTGCTCGGCGGCCGCCGAATCGATCAGGGCCTGGTAGATGACCGTCAGGATATACGACGGTACAAGCTTGCCGAGAACATGCTCGGGAGAGGGCACGAACTCGAACGTGGACGAGATGCGCTTAGGGGCGTCGGTCTCGTTCTTACGCGGACCGTGGGCCATAGCGATCATCTCGGGGTCGAGCGGCAGCAAGTGCTCGACGCGAAGCTCCTGATCCACGCGGTTCTTGGCGTGGTGATAGACAAGCTCGACACGGTCAAGCTCACCGGCACGATACGCATCGCAGATATGAGAGGAAATCATGCGAGCCTGATTAAAATCGGGCTCGGAGGAATTGCCCTCAAAGTGCATGACGACGTTTGCGCGGTCGCGGAAATACGTGGCCGGCTTGCGTCCGCACGCAATGATCTCGCACTCGATGCCATCGTTCGCCCAAGAAGCGGCGAGCTTTTCGGCCGTGCGCTCCACCGTCGTATTGAAACCGCCGGCAAGGCCGCGGTCCGAGGCAATAACGACAATCAGGCCATGCTTGACGCTCTCATGCTTCTGCAGCATGGGATCGGTGCCCGAACAGGAGGCGTCGCCGGCGACCGTCAACATGACGTCGGTCAGCGCCTCCTTATAGGGCTCGGCCTGCTTGGAGCGATCGAGGGCACGACGGATCTTGGCCGTAGAGACCATCTCCATCGTGCGCGTGATCTGCTTGGTCGTGGTAACCGAGGAGATTCGCTTCTTAATGTCGCGAAGGTTGGCCATAGGGCTTAGTTCTCCTCTGATCCAGTCGTATCGGCATGGTGCTTGGCCATGAACTGCTGCTTGAAGTCGCCGATGACGCGCAAGAGCTCAGCCTTGGTGTCATCATCGATCTTCTTGGCGCGAACCTTGTCGAGCAGCGAACCAAAGCCATTGTCCATGTACTCGATGAGCTCGGCACGGAAGGGCAGCACGTCGGCGATCTCCAGGTCATCCAGGAAGCCCTCGTTGCCAGCGAACAGCGTAACGATCTGCTCGCCAACCTCAAACGGCTTGTAACGCGGCTGCTTCAGGAGCTCGGTCATGCGAGCACCATGGGTCAGCTGCTTCTGAGTAGCCTCGTCGAGGTCGGAGCCGAACTGCGTAAAGCCAGCGAGCTCCTGGTACGAAGCGAGGTCCAGGCGAAGGTTGCCGGCAACCTGCTTCATAGCCTTGGTCTGCGCATCGCCACCGACGCGGGACACGGAGATGCCCACGTCGACTGCCGGGCGCTGACCCTGGAAGAAGAGCTCGGACTGCAGGTAGATCTGACCATCGGTAATGGAAATGACGTTGGTCGGAATGTAGGCCGAGACGTCGCCGTCCTGGGTCTCGATGATCGGCAGTGCCGTCATGGAGCCGTAACCGTTCTTCTTGGACATCTTGACGGCACGCTCGAGCAGACGAGAGTGCAGGTAGAAGATGTCGCCAGGATAGGCCTCGCGTCCGGGCGGACGATGCAGCGTCAGCGACATCTGACGGTAGGCCACAGCCTGCTTGGACAGGTCGTCGTAGATGACGAGCACGTGGCCGCCGGGGTTGGTCTCGCTGGCGGGCTTGCCGTCCTCGCCGTTGTACATGAAGAACTCGCCGATAGCGGCACCGGCCATAGGCGCGATGTACTGCATAGGGGCGGAATCGGCAGCGGTGGCCGAAACGATGATGGTGTAGTCGAGCGCACCGTGCTGAGCGAGGGTCTCGCGGATGTTGGCAACCGTGGAGGCCTTCTGGCCGATGGCGACATAGATGCAGACCATGCCCTTGCCGCGCTGGTTGAGGATAGCGTCGATGGCGATGGCGGTCTTACCGGTCTTACGGTCGCCGATGATGAGCTCACGCTGACCGCGGCCAATAGGCACCATGGAGTCGATAGCGAGCAGACCGGTCTGAACCGGCTCGCACACCGGGGTACGATCGATGACGCCGGGAGCCTTGAACTCGATGGGGCGACGGTGCGTGGCGACGATGTCGCCCAGGCCGTCGATGGGCTGGCCGAGCGGATTGACGACGCGGCCGAGCATGGCACGGCTCACGGGGATATCCATAATGCGGCCAGTGGTGCGGCACTCGTCGCCTTCCTTGATGGAGTCGACGGCACCGAACAGAACGGCGCCGACCTCGTCACGGTCAAGGTTCTGGGCAAGGCCGAAGACGGTCTCACCGGTATCGGAGCTCTTGAACTCCAGAAGCTCGCCTGCCATGGCGCTCTTGAGGCCGGAGACGCGCGCGATGCCGTCGCCTACCTCGTCGACCGTTGAAACCTCATGCGTATCGACCGTCGCGGAGAGGCTCGTGAGCTGCTCCTGCAGTTTCTTGGCGATATCCTGGGCATTGAGGGTTTCGGACATTAGGCTTCACCTCCGTACGAATTAGCAGAGTTTGCGAGGGTCTCCTGCGCGATGCGCAGCTGCGTCTTGACGGAAATGTCACGACGCTCGCCGCGAGCCTCGAGCACCAGGCCGCCCACGATAGACGGGTCGACCTGCTCGATAAGGAATACCTTGCGGCCGAAGTCCTGCTCGCATTTCTTAGTGATGGTTTGACGCAGCTCGTCGTCGAGCGGGATCGCCGTGGTGACGGTCACGCCCACTACATCCTCGTCTTCCTCGGCAACGTACTTAAAGGCAGCTGCCACCTTGGGAAGAAGGTCGAGCTGGTCGCGCTTGGACATGGTGTCGAGCACGGCGATGATCTCGGGGCTGGCAGAAGCCAAGCGCTCGATCATCTCGAGGTCCTCGAACACATGATTCTCGGCCTTAGCGGCTTCCAGAAGGGAGCGCGCGTAGGTCTCGAGCACCTTGTCCTGATAGCGGCTAGTCGGCATTCAGGCTACCTGCTTCCTGGATGTAGCGCTCGATGAGCTTCTTCTGCTCGGCATCGTCCTCGAGTGCCTCGCCCACGATCTTGGTGGCGACGGCAACGGACAGGTCGGCGATGGAGCTCGCGGCACCGGCGTAAATGGACTTGCGCTCGTCCTCGACGGTCGTATGGGCCTTGGCGATGATCTCCTCGGCCTCCTTGTGAGCAGCCTCGATGATACGGGCGCGCTCGGACTCGGCGTCCTTACGGGCCTCGAGAACGATGTCGGCAGCCTGACGACGGGCGTCGGTGACGATCGAGTCGGACTCAGCGCGCTTGGCGATAGCCTCCTGCTTGGTCTTCTCGGCCTCGTCGAGGCTCTCCTCGATCTTCTTGCCGCGCTCCTCCATGGTTTTCATGATGCCCGGCAGGGCAACCTTGGCCAGCACGATCCAGATAATCAGGAAGGCGATAAGCGCCGGGATGAACTCCGCCATCTTAGGGATGAGGATGTCCGCACCGGCAGCGCCGTCCTCAGCGAACGCGGAAACCGGCATGAGCAGCGCGGCCGCGGACGCGGAGAGTGCGATCGCGCTCTTCTGGGATGAAAGATTCATACTTGACGCTCCGTGCTATTTAACGATCAGCGCGACAACGAAGCCGATCAGAGCCAGAGCCTCGCCGAAGGCGGAGCCCATGATGAAGACGGTGAACACGCGGCCCTGGACCTCAGGCTGACGGGCCATAGCACCCGTAGCACCCAGAGCAGACAGGCCGATAGCAAGACCAGCGCCGATAACACCGAGACCGTAACCGATAACTCCCACGATTCCTCCTTTGTCGTGCGCGTCTTATTTCACGCAGGATAACCTTTTTATAACTGCCGGGCTCCATGGGTACGGGCACCGGCGGTTTAACGAATTGCCTTACCTTTAAGGCGCGAACGGAAGACTACTCCTCCTCCGCGACCTCCTCTGCCTCGGAGACATACACGGCGGTAAGGACCGTGAAGACGTAAGCCTGAATGGCGCCGACCACAAGCTCGATCGCATAGATCAGGATGAGGATGGCAAGCCAGGCCAGCGAAGGCAGGGCGCCGACGGCGTGCGCCGCGGAAACCTGCTGAAGCAGCGGCTGCATGAACATGCTCGCCATGATGGCGAACGAACCCATGACCACGTGTCCTGCGAACATGTTGCAGAACAGACGGACGGCGAGCGTGATGAGGCGCAGGAAGGTCGAAAAGAGCTCGACGACCCACACGAGCACGTTCATCGGGAAGCTCACGCCCTGCGGGGCGAGGCTCTTGATGTAGCCGATCACGCCGTGAGCCTTGCATCCGTAGTAGATGAAGTACACGAAGGCGAAGATGGCGAGCGCGGCGGTGGAGCCGATTGCGCCGGTGCCGGGCTTCATTCCCGGGATCAGGCCGATCATGTTATTGATCAGGATGAACAGGAAAAGCGAGCACAGGAACGGGAAGTGCTTCTTCCAGTTCTCACCCACGACGCCCTTGCCGATATCGTTCTCGACGTACTCGATGATGTACTCGAAACCGTTGACGAAGAAGCCCTTGGGAACCAGGGTCTGCTTCTTCTTGAACACGGCCAGGACGATCAGGAGCACGATCGTGGAGACGATCAGCCAAAACGAGTACTGCGTGATGCCGCAGCTCAGATCGCCCACGACAGGGGTGGAGCTGAACTCGCTGACCAGATGATTAATCTCATCAGGCAGCTTTTCAAAAATTTCCACGACTTACCTTTCGACCTCATGAGGATCTCGCAGCGCCTTGGCGACGCGAACCGTGCAGGCGGCCATAAAGGCCACGAAGCCGATCGCCTCGCCCAGGAGGAACATGCGAAATGCCTCTCCGAACAACACAAACACAACCAAGGTAAAGACGAGCAGGGCGATTGCCGAGACCGCCAGACTCACCATACCCTTGAGCATGTCCGCATTCTGTCTATCGTCAAGAACCGGCTTGAGCGTAAAGACAAAGGGAAGGAAGGCGATCGCGCCCGCGATGGCACCTGCAACGATAGCGAGCAAATCGGCTATCTGAAACACTGGCGTCCTCACTTTCCCTTTTTAACGCTTCACAGAACAGTTCCCGCCAAACATTGGTGACTATTGTACGAGCCAATCGCTAAAGTACAACCGAAAAAGCATCGGTTAATACGCACCTGTTCGTTTTCTTAAGACCTTCTTTATGCCGCAGGTACGGTAATACGTTTTTCTCGAACCCTGCAGGGCAAAACGTCCGTTAACAGGAGTGCGCGCGGTCGCCTTCTGTTCGTCCGCGCGCACCGTTTCTTCGTATTTGCAGCCGCGGTCGTCTTAGTCCAGCGACTAGAGCGTGCCGTAGATACGGTCGCCGGCGTCGCCCAGGCCGGGAACGATGTAGGCAGCCTCGTTGAGATGGTCGTCGATGGCGCAGGTATAGATATGCACATCAGAATCCTTCTCAGTCAGCGACTTGAGGCCCTCGGGGGCCGCGACGATGCACAGCATGCGGATGTCCTTGACACCGCGCTCGCGCAGGTAGCTGATGGCCATCTCGGCCGAACCGCCCGTGGCGAGCATGGGGTCGACAACCAGGCAGATGCGCTGGTCGATATCCTTGGGCATCTTGCAGTAATACTCGTGCGGCTCGTGGGTGACCTCGTCGCGCTCCATGCCGATGTGGCCCACGCGAGCGGAGGGCACCAAGTCGAGAATGCCGTCGACCATTCCAAGGCCCGCACGCAGGATGGGCACGATGGCGAGTTTCTTGCCGGCGAGCTGTTTGAACGTGGCGGTAGTGATGGGGGTCTCGACCTCGACGTCTTCCATAGGCAGGTCGCGCATGGCCTCGTAGCCGTCAAAAAGCGCGAGTTCGCGCACGAGCTGGCGGAACTGGTTGGTGCCGGTGTTTTTGTCGCGCAGGATCGACAGCTTGTGCTGGACGAGCGGGTGATCGACAAGCGTCACACGGGACGTATCGTAGGTGACGGTCATGGGTTGATTGCCCCTTTCGTTGCGGCCGCAATACGGCCTTGCTGACAAGGCGCGCAGCAATGTTGCCGCCGCACGCCATGCATTAGTTTAGCGGTTTGTTGTATCGAGCAGCCCATCGCAGCCCTACTGTGCGGTACTGAGCGAGCGCCTGACTGCATCACGCCAGCCCGCAAGGTTTTGTTCGCGGCGCTCGGCGGACATGTGGGGAAGGAAGGTCCTAACGATCTGGGCATTTTGCTCCAGCTCTTCTAGGTCTTCCCAATAGCCGACGGCAAGACCCGCCAAGTACGCGGCACCGATTGCCGTGGTCTCCACCGTCTCGCATTGCAGCACGGGGATATCCAGCAGGTCGGCCTGGAATTGCATGATGAACTCGTTGCGCGAGGCACCGCCATCGACAGACAGGCGCTCAATCGAAAGCCCCACGTCCTGCTCCATGGCGCGCAACACGTCGTAGCTCTGATATGCCATGGATTCGCAGGCGGCACGTACGATGGTCGCACGGCTCGAGGCGCCGGTCAGACCGCACACGATACCGCGGGCATGCGGGTCCCACCAGGGAGCACCCAAACCCGCAAAGGCGGGAACGAAGTAGCAGCCCTCGTTGTCGCTAATCGAAGCGGCGAGTTGTGCCGACTCGCTCACGCTCGAGATGATGCCCATGTTGTTGCGAAGCCAGTTCATCGTTGAGCCGGCGGCAAAAATAGAGCCCTCGAGCGCATAGCTGACTTTGCCGTCCGCAGCGATACCGATGGTGGAGACCAGGCCATTCTTGGATTCGACGATCTCGTCGCCGGTGTTCATGAGCATAAAGCAGCCCGTGCCATAGGTGTTTTTGGTCTGACCGGGACGGAAACAGCAGTGGCCGAACAGCGATGCCTGCTGGTCGCCCGCCACACCCATGATGGGCGGCATGTTGGTCATGATGTCGCTCGCGACGCGGCCGTAGTCGCCCGAGCTCCAGCGAACCTCGGGCATCATGGAACGTGGAACGTCAAAGAGTGCCAGCAGGTCGTCGTCCCAATCGAGCGTATGGATATTAAAGAGTGCCGTGCGGCTGGCATTGGTGTAGTCGGTGGCAAAGACCTGGCCGCCGGTGAGGTTGTAGATGAGCCAGGTGTCGATGGTGCCAAACATGAGGTCGCCCGCCGCCGCGCTCTCGCGTGCGCCGTCGACGTTGTCGAGAATCCACTGCACCTTGGAGGCCGAGAAATACGGGTCGAGCGTGAGTCCCGTGCGGGAGCGCACCAGCCCTTCTGCGCCCTGCTCGACAAGCTCGTCGATCAGAGGTGCGGTACGGCGGCACTGCCATACGATGGCGTTATAGATCGGCTGACCGCTCACACGGTCCCAGACCACCGTGGTCTCGCGCTGGTTGGAGATGCCGATGGCGGCAATGCGGTCGGAGTGGATACCGCTCTTAAACTGGACTTCCATCATGACCGCGATCTGGCTGGCAAGGACCGCCATGGGGTCTTGCTCTACCCAACCGGGACGCGGAAAACTCGTTTTTACGCTGCGACGTGCCTGCGCGACGATGCAGCCGTACTCGTCGACGATGGTCGCAAGTACCGAGGTGGTGCCGCAGTCGAGCGCCATGATGTAGGAACCGCCAAAGTCAAACGAGGCATCTTCCATGCCCAGGCTGCCCAGATTCAACGACATCGCTTAAACCTTTCTATTGCATCGGGTCGGACAGGACCCGTTCGATCTCTGATGCGGGAAGTGCGCCTTGGCGCAGGATCTGGAGCCCGCCGTGCTGAAACGACACGATGGTCGAGGCGTCGCGACACGGGGTCTCACCGGCGTCGACGGCAACATCGACCCCCTCCAGGATGCGACCCTCGACGGCGGCAAAGCTTGCCGGCGAGGGCGCGCCGTGCGTGTTGGCGCTCGTACAGGCAAGGGGGCTGCCGCAGGCGCGAATGAGCGCTTGGACCACGGGAGAGGCCGAAGCGCGCAGGGCCACGGTGTCGTCGGCAGCGCGCATAAAGGTCGGCACACAGGGAGCTGCCTTGACCACGATAGTCAGGGCTCCCGGCCAGCATCGTCGCGCGAGTATGCGGGCATCTTCCGGGATATCCACGCCATAGCGATCGAGTGCTTCGACGCCATCGACCAGCCAAGCGACGGTTTGCGTGAGCTCACGTTGCTTGAGAGTGAAGATACGGCGATAGCCGGTGCCGAGCGCAGGAACTGCGGCGCCATTGACGGCAGCCTGCGGATCGCGCGGCCACGATGGGAATTCGCTTGTATCTTGGGGCACGGCGTCCGAGAAGGCGCTGACTGCCACGGCGACACCGTAGACGGTCTCGGTCGGGATCAAAGCCAGGCCGCCGCGGCCGAGCACCTCGGCCGTGCGCTCGACGGCAAGCCGATGCGGCTCGCGCGTTCCCTCGTATACCCGATAGACCGTCTGCATGTGTATGCCAGCCCCTTACGCTCTGGTGCAAGTTTGTTTACTGTGGGGCATTCTCGCACGAAACGTTCAATCTATTTGCCCAGAGCGCATGTTGGTTTGGTGAGCGGCTCTAGTAGTCGGTGAAAGTGAGGGGGTTATTGGACTGCGACGAACTTCTTTGGCCTGCCGGCGTGGCGTTCTTGGGCGGCGTAGCGCTCGATGCTGTCTATCGTTATCATCCGACGGCCGTCGACGAGTTCAACATCGAGCTTTCCGGCTTTGACCAGCGCGGTAATCCGCGGAGCGGAGACTTTGAGGTCCAGCGCTGCGTCTTTAAATGTTCGGCACGCCGCTTCCCGAGCGTCCTCGTGGTCGATTTCGACTGAAAGGGCCACGACCTCGGCCGAGCGTTCGTACCCTGCCGGAGTCAAACCGTTGTTGAGGTCGTCGGCCAAAAACGCCATCAGTGCCTCGGTGGCATGGGCAATCGCGTCTTCGCGCGTATCGCCATCGGCAAAGGCGCCGGGAATCTGCGGGAAGCTGGCGCAGTAACCGTCGTCTTCTTTTATGAGAACGCAGTCATAGGTAAATCGCTGCCTCATTTTGCCTCCAACTACCGTCCAGCTTGGCGACGAATACTTGCCCACGTGCCCTTCTTTGGTCGATCACCACCAGAGCCGTTCACGGTGACAACACGATCGTTAGAAACATACTTAGCATGACTACCGACTTGCGCGACCTTCACGAATCCATCGTGCTTGAGTAGGGCAATGATTTCCCGAAAGGTAAGAGGTTGCATGGACCGACCTCTTTCAGCCGTCCTAATTATAAACTAATTTATAATTTTTGTTAACCAGTTAATAAATATTAATGGCGCTGCTTGGGCTCGGTGACGATGGCTCGGACGATGCGGGGGCGATCGGTAAGGTCATGGACGATACGTACGTCCGAAAGGCCTGCCTGGCGACAGAGCTCGGCCGCGGCATCGAGGGTACCCTCGTAGAGCTCACAGGCAAACAGGCCGCCGGCGCGCAGCATGTAAGGCGCCGCGTTGAGCAGGCGGCGGAAGATATCGAGGCCGTCGGCGCCGCCCTCGAGCGCCAGGTCGGGCTCAAAGTCCTTGACCTCGTGCGGCAGCGAGCGCATGACGTCGGTCGGGATGTAAGGTGGGTTGGAGACGAGCACATCAAAGGTGCCCCACTCTTCGCGGGGAATGGAACTCACCAGGTTGGTGAGGCTAAAGGCAACCTCATCTGCCGTGAGGCCGAGGGCGTCGCGGTTTTTGGTGGCCAGATCGATGGCGCGCGACTCGATATCGGTGGCGGTGCAGGTAACGTGGCCGCGGCGCTCCCAGGCAAGGGAGAGCGAAATGCAGCCCGTGCCGCAGCCGACCTCGAGAACGCGGGCAGTGCAGGGCCCGGCTGGGGCAGGCGCAGCGGTATCCTGAGCTAAAGCCGTCTCCTGGTCGGCACCCTCGATGGCGATGTCGTATTCGTCGAGCTCGGGCTCGGCGGCTTTTGCGGCTTCGGCTTCTGCTGCTTGCGCGGCGGCTTCCTCGGCCTCGCGATCGGCAAGCTCCTCGGCATAGGCGCGGCTACCGAGCACGTCGCTACCCAGCGCAGCCTCATCGGCGGCCGTCAGGTTGGCAGCACGGCGCTCGGCGGTCGCGCGTTCGTCGGCCAGCGCCGCCTCAGCTTTGCGGGCCTGCTCGACCTCATCGTTCCAAGGCAGCTCAACACGCTGACGGGCAGCGGCCTCGGGGCTCAGTACCTCGGCATCCAGATAATTGAGGACTTCCTCGACGAGCATCTCGGTCTCGGGGCGCGGGATGAGCACGCCGGGGGCGCACGCGACGTCGATCATGCGAAACTGCGTGCTGCCCGTGATGTACTGCAGCGGCTCGCCTTTGGCGCGACGAACGACGGCCGCGTGCATGGTCTCGAGCTGGGCTGCGTTAAGCGTCTCGTCCATGCGCATATACAAGTCGATACGCGCCAGGCCCGTGGCCGCGCACAGCAGCCACTCGGCAGAAAGACGGGGATGCTCCTCGCCGCGCTCGGCCAGGTACTCCTTGGTCCACTCGAGACAACGCTTGATGGTCCAAATCTCGTTTGCCATGGGGCCCTCCCCTCTTAAGCGCCGGACGGCGCGCGAATGTCGGAGCAGATTGTAAGCGAGGCCAGCGCTTGGCAAGGGGCGATTAAAGGCGATTATCGAGAATCAGCCCAGAATTTTGCTTGGAGCCTGCCTAGAGTGTTCATTCGTCGACGTCTAAATCTGCATCCGTCAAGCTTTTGGCAAGGTTGCCCCAAAACTGACCAATATCTAACCAAGAACTTGCCACATCGCTTGACGCACGACCCATCAAAAATCGCTCCGCGACTTCTTGAACGATTTTTCGAGCAATATTTTCAATAGCAGATGCACACCGTTAATTGCTTTAAGCAGGTAAGCAGCTCAAAGGCCATCACAGCTGATTGAATAACACCTCAAAGCAATATGCCCAACCTGGTCATTTAAGAACGTCCCCAATGACCACCTCTAAGGCGCCGCAGGTTGAGCATAAGTCAGCGAAAACGCCCCTAAGCGAGCAAGGTGACGTGAAATGAAAGGGCGCTGACCTTCTGGTCGCGCCCTTGAAATTGAACGTCAGATTGCCGCTTAGGGGCGTTTGCAGCGTCGAGTCGTTACGCGGTTTGTAAAACCGCGTAACCTACACGGCCTGTGCCAGCTTCTCGGCTCGCTCGGCGGCGGCGAGTGCCTCGATGACGGTGCCGAGCTGGTCGCCCAGAAGGACGCCGTTGTAGGTGGAGTTGAAGCCGATGCGGTGATCGGTCACGCGGTCCTGGGGCTGGTTGTAGGTACGGATCTTCTCGGAACGGTTGCCGTGGCCGATCTGGCTCTGGCGCTCGGCACCGAGCTCTGCCTGCTGCTTCTCGAGCTCCATCTCGTACAGACGGGCGCGCAGCATCTGCATGCAGACTTCGCGGTTCTGGATCTGGGAGCGCTGTTCCTGCGACTGCACCACGGTGTTGGTGGGCAGGTGGGTGATGCGCACGGCGGAATAAGTGGTGTTAACGCACTGACCGCCAGGACCGGAGGCGCAGTAGGTGTCGATACGCAGGTCGGACTGGTTGATCTGGACGTCGATCTCCTCGGCCTCGGGAAGTACGGCGACGGTCGCCGTGGAGGTCTGGATACGGCCCTGGGACTCGGTCTTGGGAACGCGCTGGACGCGGTGCACGCCGGACTCGAACTTCATGACGGAGTAGACGCGGTCGCCCTCGACCTTGAACTCGATGGACTTAAAGCCGCCGGCCTCGCTGGGGCTGGAGTCGAGCACGGTGGTCTTCCAGCCGCGCGACTCGCAGAAGCGCTGATACATCTTGTACAGATCGCCGGCAAAGATAGCCGCCTCGTCGCCACCGGCGGCGGAGCGAATCTCGACGATGGTGTTCTTGTCGTCGTTGGGGTCGCTCGGGATGAGCATGTACTTAATGTCTTCCTCGAGCTGGGGAAGCTTGGCCTCGTTTTCGGAGATGTCCATCTGGAGCATCTCCTTCTCATCGGCATCGGTCGTATCGTGGAGCATTTCCTTGGCAGCCTCGATGTCATCGAGCGCGCCGATGTACTCGCGCGAGGCGGCGATGAGGTCGGACTGGTGCGCGTACTCCTTGTTGAGACGCGTGAACTCCTTGATGTCGGAGGCAACGGCCGGGTCGGAAAGCTTCTTCTCGAGCTCCTCATAGGCCTTGATGATCTTTTCGAGCTTGTCGCGCATGGCGGGACTCCTTTATATGCGTGAAGGTGAAAATCGGCAGAGTTGATGGGGCACGCGGCGCCGCTGCGGGGGTAAGCCCGGCTAGAACATGTCGATCTTCAGATACATGCGCATCCCTTCGCGTATGGGGTACATAGTTGCGGTCTAACCCATACATGATAGCGTGCGCAGGCAAACCTGCATATAACCCGCACGGAATGAGTGGACATAGCCGTTGGGGACGTTCATTAACGACTAGTCGTTTAAGAACGTCCCCAACGGCTAACAAAGGGACTGTCGCTTTGTCACATTCTAGAGCGTTTGAAGCAGAGCGATGAAAAAGCGTACGCCCTGGAGGTAGGCGCGGCGGGTGATGCGCTCGTTGGTGCCGTGGACACCGCGCTCGCACTCGTCATCGTCTACCACAAAGGCCGAGAAGCGAATGCACTCGGGGCAAATGCGCTGGTAGTTGGCAGCATCGGTCGCGCCAATCACGGTCGAGGGAACGATACCGATAGGAGCTCCGCCCGCCGCTGATGATCCGTTTTCCTCCGTCCCCTCTGGATCACGGAAATAGCGGGCGGCGATGGCGCGGACGGTCTCGAGTCCCGGTCCGCCGATGCGCGGAGACGGCGAGGGTTCGGAGCTGCCAGGACCGAGCTCGATCTCGACACGGTCGGCGAGCCCCGCCTCGGCAACGGCGACGCGGCAGCAGGCCACGACATCGGCCACACTCGTGCCCTCGAGCATGCGGAAATTGATATTGGCCCACATATCCTGCGGCATCACGTTAGCACCGGTGCTACCGCCCTCGATTTGGGTCGGTGCACAGGTGGTGGTCACGAGCGGATAGAGCTTCTTGCTGGCGAGGCACTCGCGCACGATGGCGTCCTTGTTGGAAGCAATCTCGTCGGCCGTGTAGAGCTCCAGCTCGACGAGCTGTGCGGCAAGCAGGTCCGTGACGCGCGTCGGCCACTCGATATCGCAGATTGCGGTGATGGCACGGCTCAACACCTCGAGCGACGTGCCGCCGTAGGGGTTGGAAGAATGCCCACCCGCGCTCTTTGTCTTGAGCACAATGTCGGCATAACCCTTCTCAGCCAGGTCGGCGTGCATGAGCCAACCCTCGCCCGCGTTGTACTCGGCAGCCGAAACAATACGGTAGTCACCCTCGTCGATCAGATATTCAAGTTCAACACCGCGCTCCTCGAGCACGCGGCCGATAGCTCCAGCGCCGTACTGCGTGGTTTCCTCGTCCTGGCCAAAGGCGAGCAACAGCGAACGCTTGTGCTCCCAGCCGTGCGCCAACGCATACTCAACCGCCTCGAGAATGCCTGCGACCTGATCCTTCATGTCGATAGCGCCGCGACCCCAAATGTAGGTGTCGTCCACCTGTCCGCTAAAGGGGGCGTGCGTCCAGTCGGCCTCGGTACCCGGCACCACGGGGACCACGTCCATGTGGCCCATGAGCATGACGGGTTTGAGGGCGGAGTCGGAACCGCCAAGCGTCACCAACAGCGAGTGGTCGATAAGCTCGACCTCGCCCGCCGCAAACACGCGCGGCCAGGCCTGCTGCATATAGGCGCGCAGGTCGTCGAAGGGCTGCCAGTCCACCGCCTCGGCATCCATGCTCGAGATGGTCGGAAACGACAGCACGCGGCCCAAGCGCTCGCACGCGCCGGCCTCGTCCATATCGGCAAAATCGTCCTCATGCGCAAAGAAGCGCCAAACCTCGGCCATGACATCCTTTCGATTGTGACGACAAAGGCCGCCCCACGGGAGCGGCCCTGCAACGTAGGCGTTTGCGCCGGTTATTTGTCCTCGAGATAGCGAGAGAGGAACTCGCGAGTGCGCTGGTGCTTGGGATTGCCGAAGAGCTTGGCCGGCGCGGCGTCCTCGAGTACCACGCCCTTGTCCATAAAGACCACGCGGTCGGATACGGTTCGGGCAAAGGCCATCTCATGCGTGACGACGACCATGGTCATGCCGTCGGCAGCGAGCTTGCGCATGACCTCGAGCACCTCGCCCACGATCTCGGGGTCGAGCGCCGAGGTCGGCTCGTCAAACAGCATGATCTGCGGATTCATGCACAGGGCACGAGCGATGGCCACACGCTGCTTTTGACCACCGGACAGGCGACCCACGGCGGCGTGCGCGAACTTTTCGAGTCCCACGCTCGCCAGATGCTCCATCGCGACCTTCTCGGCCTCGGCCTTGCTCATCTTTTTGAGCGTGACGGGCGCGAGCGTGCAGTTGTCGAGCACGTCCATATTGTTGAACAGGTTGAAGCCCTGGAACACCATGCCGATGTCCTCACGCAGCTTGTTAATGTTGCAGCGCTCGGCCGTAAGGTCCTGGCCGTGGAACCAGATGTGGCCCGCGTCCGGGGTCTCGAGCAGGTTGAGGCAGCGCAGGAAGGTCGACTTGCCCGAGCCCGAGGCGCCGATAATGGTGACGACCTCGCCGGGATTGACAGCGAGGTCGATGCCCTTAAGCACCTCGAGCGAGCCAAAGCTCTTGCGCAGGCCCTCGACGCGGATAAGCGGCTCATTGGTCTGTGCGGCGGCCGCGGTGCCGGTAGTGGCGGTATCTGCCATGATGATTCTCCTCGTCTTGAGCCTAGTTGGAGCTGGGCAGCGTTGCCGGGGCCTCGGCGCCAAGCTTTTTGCCAAAGGCCTCGAGCAGGCGGCTCGCCACGAGCGTCAGGATCAGGTAGACCACGAGCGCCACGCAGTAGACCTCCATCTGGCGGTAGTACACGCCGGCGACCGTGGTAGTAGCGTACATGAGGTCAAACACGCCGATGACCGAAAGCACCGACGAATCCTTGATGTTGATGATGAGCTCGTTGGTGAGCGCCGGAATCGCGTTTTTAATGCCCTGGGGGAACACGACCTTGCGCATAGCCTGCCACTGCGACAGGCCCAGCGAGCGCGCCGCCTCGGCCTGGCCGGGATCGATGGACTCGATGCCGCCGCGCAGGACCTCCATCATGTAGGCGGTGGAGTTGAGCGAGATGGTGACGAGGCCGGCGGTGAAGGTACTCCAAATCTGGTTGGCCTGGGCGGTCTCGAAGCCCATGCCGCGCAAAACGGTGAAGCCCGCGTAATAGATGAGCAGGCCCTGGACCATCATGGGCGTGCCGCGCACGATGGTGGAGTAGATGGTCGCAAAGCCGCGGCCGATGCTCTTAAAGAAGCGCGTGAGGTCGTTGTCCACGCGATCGAAGGTCTGAATGCGCAGGAACACAAAGAGCAGCGCCAGGAAAAAGGCGATGACGGTACCGAAGGTCGCAAGCGCGATGGTGATCTCGATGCCGCGGATAAAGAAGTCCCCGCTCTTGTAGGTCATGTAGACCAAGCTCGACAGAAAGTCGCTGGGATTGGAGTCCGAGACAATGCTCACCTGCACCAGGTCGATAAATGACATGACGCAGCGGTCCACGAAAAAGATCGCCGCGATGGCGACCACGACGTAGCTGCCCAGGCGCGCGCCGCGACGGAAGCGCTCGGATGCGAACGGCGACTTTTCGCGATAGTCGTTCCAGTGCATAAGCTTGGTGACCAGCGCCGCCGCCGATACGACGAGCCAGGCCCAAAGGATTGCCCAGAGGCAGTCTTGGAACGCGCCCGTAGGCGCCAAGAAGCTCAGCGGCGTGGGGTTGCGCTGGCTAAACGCCAGGCCGAGCGCCGCGATAACGCTCGTGCCCAGGTACACATAGCGGTGGTCGGCCTTGGTAAAGGAGGCCAGACGATTGATGGTTTTCATGCTGCCTCCCTATGCCGGCTGACGATCGAGGCACGCGTCCCACATTTGGTCGCGCTCCTCTTGGCTAATGCCCTTGAGTGTCTTGTCGATGAGCTTAAGCAGCTTGTCCGAGCCCTTGCGGCAGCCGACGTTTGCCGCGACCTCCTGCTTAAAGCCCTCGCCCTCGGCAAAATGAATAGGGACAATGTCCGGATTTTGGGCCATATAGCCCTTCTCGTTCTCGGTGTTGTAGGTCACGGCATCGCACGTGCCCTGCAGCAGGTTCGAGAACACCGTGGGAACCGAATCGACCGGGTTCTTGTGGACGACGCCCGGGATCTCGTCGATGACGGTGTCGAGCATGGTGTCCTTTTGGCCGAGTACCGTGGCACCACTGAAGTCGCTGAGCTTGGTGGCGTTCTGGTAGGGCGAGCCCTCTTTTACGAACAGGCCAAAGTAGCCAATGAAGTACGGGTCGGAGAAGCCGACCGACTCCTCGCGCTCGGGCGTGGCACTCATACCGGCGATGATGAGGTCGATCTGGCCGTTGTTGAGCGAATCGATAAGGCCCGAGAAGCTCTGCTTGACGGCAACGGGCTCGCCGCCGAGGGCCTTGCAGACGATCTTGGCGATCTGCACGTCGTAGCCATCGGCATAGGCGCCCTGCACGTTGTCGATGGGGATCGTGAACTCGCTGGCCTCGGAGACCTGCCAGTTGTACGGGGCGTAGGCCGCTTCCATGCCAATGCGGATCTTGTCCTTGCCGATCACGGAATCGGACAGGTCGTCGCGACCGCCGCCCGTCGTGGGCTGAACCACCTTAAGCGTGGACGGGCGCTGACAGCCGGCGAGCGCGCCGGCGACGACGGAAGCGCTCGCAGCGAGAGCGCTACCCAAAAAGATGCGACGGCTGCACACCGGCTGGGTCTGCGCGTCGCGTTGATGGGGAGAATGCATAATCTGCCTTCCCTGTTGAATCGTATGCTGACGACTTAACAGGATATACGCCAGCGACCAGCAGCGCAGCACAAGCTCGAAAAATTAATAGACACGCGGTAGTCATTGGGAACGTCGATGTTTTGGCAATGCCAGCGAGCGCCGCCCAGAGCGAACAAGTTGGCATGAAAAGGCACGGCATAGACCTTCTGGTCATGCCGTGCCTTTTGAATGACAAATTGTCGCTCTGGGTGGCGCGCAGCGTCGACCGGTCCGCCGTTCGTTAGAACGGCGGAACCTCTAGAGCAGCGTAACGCTAAAGCTGCGAACATCCGTCTCGCCGGGGGCCAAGGTGATGGTGTTGACCTTGTGCTCAAAGACATCGTCCTCGGTGTCCATGGTGGTATGGCCGGTCCAGGGCTCGAGCGCCACAAACGGAGCGTCGTTGGCGGCAGACCACACGCCAATGTACTTAAAGCCCTCAAAGTCGATCTTGACGCCGTGGCCCGACTTGCGACCGCGCAGCGTGAGCGTGGAGCCCGGAGTATCGGTGAACATGATGGCATCGTTATCGAAGCTGCGGTGCGTGATGGGCAGCACGTCCGAGTTATCGGGAGCCTTGTAGCTGCCCTCGAACGTCATGAGACCGTCAGGCGTGATGATGGGGGCCTCGTTGGTCCAAGCCTCGGTAAATGCCAGCTCGTAATCCTCGAATGCCTCGTCCTCGGCGCCAGGGGCGGGCACGTTAAATGCAGGGTGGCCACCCACCGAGAACGGCAGGTCCACGTCGCCAGTGTTCGTAACGGCAAAGGTCTGGGTAAGCGTGGCGTCACCAGTCAGGGCATAGGTCATGTTGAGCTTAAAGTGGAAGGGGAAAGCCTTGAGCGACTCAGGCGTGTCGGTGATCTCGTACGTTACCGAGGAGCCGTCCTCCGAAACCTCGACCAGCTTGTGCTCGACGATGCGCGCGAGTCCGTGGCGCGGCATCTCGCAGGTGCCAGCCGCAGACGTCGCTGTGTTGTTGCGCAGTGAGCCCACAATGGGGAACAGGATGGGCGCATGCTTGCCCCAAAAGGCCGGGTCGCCCTGCCACAGGTACTCGTTGCCATTGAGGGCAAGACTCGTGAGCTGGGCGCCCATGGAATCGATGGCAGCGGTAAGGCCGCCGCGCTTGATGGTGGTGACGGTGGACATGCTACTTCCTCCAAAAGTAAACAATAGTGTCGAGGGCTATTGTCCCACTCTTGGCGGCGGGGTTGAGCGACAGGTGCAGTTATTGAGCAATAGCGTAAAGGTCAAACCCGCCCTGCGGCGTGCTATCGACCGTATCGGGCGCCTGTGAATTAAAACTCACCGGAACCATGCGCTTTGAGGCACGGTAACGCGTGCCGTCGGTGGCGACGGGCGGCTCATCGACCGTGAGCTCGTAGTCGCCGGGCTTGAGCTCGATGCCGTCACCTTCGGAATTGACGTATTGGTACTCGTCGATCGCTTGCCCCTTGAGTGTGCGACCCACGATATGGACGAGCATCTGGCTGTCGCCGCGCGCGGTGTCCCACGTCGCGCCGTCCTTGACCTCGACCGATACATGCACCGAGCGCGTGCGGCTGAGCGATTGTTCGACGGACATCTCGACCTTGGCGGCGTCTTTTCGTTGTTGTTCAACATGGCTCCAGACGTTTCCAATTACCGAGCATGCGATAACGCCGGCCATGAAGGCGATGAGGATGGGGCCGAGCGGAGAGCGACGGCCCGCATCCTCCTCGCGAGCCAGGTCGGGGCGACGTGTGGGCGCGGGTGCTTGGGCACCCTGCGAGGGCACGTCGAGAATGCTGAAGGATGCCGTGCTGTCGGGGTCGATGGTGTGACGCGGCTGCGGGGTCTTTGCCGGCGAGATGGACATGTCGGCTGGCTCACCCAGTGTGGCCGTGGCATCGGCCTTTGCCTCGTCGGCCTCAGCCTGGGCCCAAGCCTGTTCAAAGGTTAGGGGTTCGGCGGCATCGGAGGCGGCTTCAGGCTCGACACCGGCATCATTGCCGGACTCGTCCTCGTCGCTCGACACGTCACACGGCGCGGGCTCGTCCCACTCTTCGTCCGGAGCCTCGCCCTCGCTATACCACCATTCAAAGTTATCGATATCCATACGGGGCGCCCCTTAAGCCTCGCAAATAAACACTTGCTAGCCTTATACCCCCAGATGGCACGCCCGCTCGCACGGAATGTGACAAAGGGGCTGTCCCTTTGTCACATTTTGCGTTTAGCCGTGGGCGATCTTGTTTCTCAGCAAGAAATCGGCCGCCCCTACGATTCTGATGCCGTCGATGTCTGTTGGATGCTCACCATCCCTGACAATCAAGATCTTCTCGTACGAATCAGGGATTTTTCCTAGCGTGCTTAGCTTGAGCGGTCGCAGTTCGCGTTCTCTCGTCGCCTCGGCGTCGATCCGTTCGGTAACCTGGATATATTTGCGGTCCGATCCCTCGCCGATTGCGACAAAGTCGATTTCCCCCGCGCGCAGATGGCCGCAAAACACTTCGTACCCTTCAAAGACAAGCTGGTTGTAGATAACGTTCTCGAGCATCCTTCCGCTATCGCTACCTCTATATCCGTCAAGATAGCTGCGGATTCCCGTATCGGCTATGTAATATTTACCGCCTGTCTTAAGAAGCTCCCGCCCCTTGATGTCATACCTTTTTACTTTGGTAAACAGGTACGTCTCTTCCAGAGCGCCAATATATGCCGACACCGTCGATGCATTGGTCTTACCGCCCGCCGATTCGTTGAGCGTCCCTACGATTTTATTGACCGAGGTTTGATTGGAGATGTTGTCTGCCAGGTACGCACAGAGCCGCTCGAGAACATCGCGCTTAGTGATAGCCCCGCGACCCCTACGCGTCGCGCGCAATAAGATATCGCGCGCGACGATTGTCTGGTAAAGGCTACGAATATAGTCGCGACACAGCTCACGCCTCGGCTCATCATGAGCCAGAAACGGCATGCCGCCGTAGGTTATGTACTGCTCAAGCACGGTATTTGAATTAAGGCGATTGCCCGTCTTGGAAACGAGCTCAACCCGCTCACCGAGCCCTTCGGCGACGACCGCATCAATCGAGCGAAAATCAAGATACTCGCCAAACGTGAGGGGCTGCATCTTGACCTCGATATATCTACCCGAGATAAGCGTTGCAAGCTCGCTCGATAGCATAAAGGCATTGGAGCCCGTGACATAGATGTCGCACGGCAAATCCACTCGGAGCGAGTTGACCGCCTTTTCCCAACCCTCGACATTCTGGAGCTCGTCAAAGAACAGATAGGGGCGATCGACACCGTCAACGCGCTCCCGAACCATGCGATAAAACGTCAGATAATCTGTAACCCCCGCGTACTCTAGAGATTCCATCTTAAAGGTCAGCAAACGCTCTGCCGGCACCCCCTGCTGCGCCAGGTGCTCCCTCATCATGTCCAATAACGTGGATTTGCCGCAACGGCGTATACCCGTCACGATTTTGATGAGGTCGGTATCCTGAAAAGCAATGAGTCGATCAAGATAGCGGCTTCGGCGAACGATGTTCATAGAGTCTCCCTAGCGCCCGTCCAGACATGAAAACTTATAAACTTGCATTATTTGCAAGTTTATAAGATGCCACCTTAGAAACTTGCAGATTTTGCAAGTTTCTAAGAAATGGGCGTGGATGTGACAAAGGGACTGTCCCCTTGTCACATCTGAAGGGCGACGGGGATTTGGATGCAGCAGAAGTCCTCTTGGTGGGACTCGTCGTAGCTCGTGGTATCGAGGTAGCAAAAGTCGAAAGCGTTGCCAACGGGCTGGAGCGCGTGCTTGTCCATGCAGGCCACGACGGCGCGGATGCCCTCGGGTTCGTACGGCATGCCCCAGCGGCTCATGCACAGGTATGTGCCCTCGGGCAGCACTTCTATGCCGATCTCTGCCAGCTCGGCAGCGTCGCTCGGCAGCAGTTCCTCGACACCGCGCGGTAGCACGGCAAAGGAGCCGGCGCCGGCAATGGGGTCGTCGGAATGCAGTGCCTCGCGACGCAGCATGGCGCCCCAACCGCGCATGGGACGCGTGCCCGTCAGCGCACGCATGCGCAGAATCGCACGCATGAGCGTGGGGTGCAGCATCGAGCGGCCGCGCTCGATATCGGCCGGGAACTCCTCAAAGACCACGTAGCGGCGCTCAAACTGTTTGAGCTCCGGCTTGCCCTCGCGCTCGCGCCAGTAAACCGCCTCGTCGTAAAAGCTCAGACGCTCCTGCACACTCGCGCGCTCGGCTTTGAGCCCGGCGATCTGTTCATCGAGCGCCTGCACCCGCGAGCGCAGGTGATCGGTCATCTCGCCAATGTCGAACGTCGAGGTCAGGCGGTCGACCTCGTCGAGCTCGAGCCCCAGGTCGCGCAACATGCAGATCAGGCGCATGAGCGGGATCTGCGTGGGCGAATAGAAACGGTAGCCTTTTTCGTTGACCACGGCGGGCTTAAACAGGCCGATCTTGTCGTAGTAGATGAGCGTTTGGCGCGAAACATTAAACAAGCTCGCCATCTCGCTAATCGCATACATGCCCGTCTGCATAAGTCCTCCCGACACATCCTTTTAGCGCACAAAGCCCGCCGCCCACAGGGGCAGCGGGCTCAAACACTTCTCGTATCCTACCCTAAAAGCGCCTATGACCAGCGCTTATAGTTTGCGCATGACACGCCGACGGCCTCGAGCGCCTTGGCGGCGATGTGATGCACCGCGTCATCGAGCGTGGCGGGGCCGTTGTAAAACGTGAGCATGGGCGGCATGAGCATGACGCCCGGTACGCGCGCCAGGCGCGCCATGTTATCGACGTGAATGGCGCTGAAGGGCGTCTCGCGCACCATGAGCACCAGGCGGCGCTGCTCTTTCATCTGCACGTCGGCCGCACGCAGCAACAGGTTTTCGCTGTAGCCGCTCGCGATGCCGGCGAGCGTCTTCATGGAGCAGGGCGCCACGATCATGCCGTCGACCGGATAGGTACCGCTTGCGATGGGGGCGCCGATATTTTTGTTGTCGTAGACCACATCGGCATGCGTGGCAAACTCGTCGAGCGTCATGCCGAGCTCCTGCTCGATGGTGATCTCTCCCCCGCGCGTGACGACAAGCGCCGACTCGGCACCTGCCTGGCGCAGGCATTTGAGGCACTCAAGACCCAGCGCGGCACCGCTGGCGCCAGACACGCCAACGACAATGCGGCGGGGACGGACAGAAGACTCAGGCATGACAACTCCTCACTTTGTTACTCGGCAGGGCGACTTACTAGAAGGCGAGCTCTGCGGCCCACTTGTCCTGGTCGATCTCCATGAACTGCGAGCGAATGAAATTCTTCTTGAGGTCGAACGGAACCGTGCAGTCGAAGATGGCCTTGCAGGCGATGCCGTGCTCGCGAATCGTGGGGTCGAACGCAGGGTCGTTGGACGGGTCGAGCACGTGGCAGTGGCAGCCGGGGATGGTGATGAGGTCGACGTCGGCCTGGAAGCGCGTGGTCATGGCCCACATCACGTCGCTCATATCAAAGATGTCGACATCCTCGTCAACCAAGATCACATGCTTGAGCTCGGAGAATGCCGAGAAGGCGAGCATGGCGGCGTTGCGCTGACGGCCCTCGTCATTTTTGCTCGACTTCTTAAACTGCATGATGGCAACGAACTTGCCGCCGCCGCAGGGTGCAGCGTGGACGTTGAGCAGGCGGCCCGGGATAGCGGTCTCGACCATCTTGTAGATGGAAGCCTCGGTGGGGATACCGGCCATGGACACGTGCTCGTGCGAAGGGCCGATGCAGCTCTCCATAATGGGGTTGACACGCGTGGTGACGGCGGTGATCTTGATCACCGGGCAGACCTTGGCGCCACCGGTGTAACCGGGGAACTCGGGCATGGCGTAGCCGTGGCCGTTGACGTCCTCGTTGATGGTCTCGTCGTGCATGAGGTAGCCCTCGAGCACGTACTCGGCATTGGCAATGCACTTCTGCGGAACGGTGACGCAGTCGGCAAGCTCGACGGCGTGGCCGCGCAGGGCACCGGCGATCTGCAGCTCGTTGAAGCCGAGCGGCGTGGTGGGAGCCTCGAAGCCGCAGCACATGTACACGGCGGGGTCCAGACCGATGGAGATGGAGATGGGCATATCCTCGCCACGCTGGCAGTACTCGTCAAAGAACGCGCCCAGGTGACGGCTGCCGGGGGTAATCCACATGGCGAGCTTGTCCTTGTCGACGCAGGAGAAACGGTGGATGGTCACGTCGGACTGGGAGCCGTCGGGGCTCGTGCCGTAGGCGAGGCCCATGGTGATGTAGGGGCCGCCGTCGACGGGCGTGTTGGTAGGAGCGGGAACGATCTTGCGCAGGTCAAAGCCCTCGTCGGTCGCCTTGTACACGACCTCTTGGCAGTCGACGTGCGCACCCTCGGCGATCTGCTCGGGCGCGATCAGGTTCTCGAAGCGCTTGCCGATCTCGAGGCCCAGGTGCTCCTCGTCCAGGTCGAGCAGGGCGGCAACGCGCTTGCGGCTGGCAAGCATGCCGATGCAGACCTTGGCATCGTCAAAGCCCTTGACGTTGTTGAAGACCATCGCCGGACCCTCTTTGGTCGGGCGCATAACGGTGCCGCCGGCGCCGACGTGGCGATAGACGCCCGAGACCTCGGCGTCCGGGTCGACCTGAGTGTCGGTCTCGAGCAGCTGGCCCGGCATCTCGCGCAAAAAGTCGAGCGCGGAGCGCAGGTCGTGAATCTGGGAAGCATCGGTAGTGGACATAGCATGCTCCTTTCGGGAGAGTGCCCGGCGGCGAGGATGCCGCCGGGCTTGGTAACGTAATGGGGCCGCAGCGCTCATAGATGAGGCGCTCGGGCACTCGCAGTTCAAGCACTCGGCTAATTACAGCCAAGCACTCGACTGCTTACATCAGGCCAAAGAGGTGGAACCAGGCGGCCTCAACCAGCACGACGATAAAGACGACCGCGGTGAGGGGAATACCCATGCGCATGGCCTCTTTGGAGGTGTAGCCGCCGGCGTCCTTGCCCTCGCCGATAAGGATCGGCAGGTTGTGGAACGGCAGGATGTAGTGGATGTTGATGGACGTGAAGACGATGAGCGCCACGGCAAGCGGGCTTACGCTGGAGCCGGCCGCGAAGCTGATGAACGCCGGCACGCACACACCGAGCACGGCCATGACCGAGCCCATGAACATGTGGATGATCATGGAGAGCGCGGCGACGAGCAGGGCGAACAGGAAGATGTTCTCGGGCACGGAGCTGGGAAGCACGACGTCGGCGATCCAGGCGTTCATGCCGGTGGCGCCGCCCACGGAACCCACGGCCATGGCGGCCGTCAGGAACATGAGGGACTTGATGTCGACAGCATTCCAGCTGGCGGGGGTGAGGACCTCGCCGATGACGGGCATGGCGAGGCAGACGCCAATGGCCAGGGTGACCCAGCCGATATAGTCGCCCGAGACAGTGAGCCACAGCGCAATGGCGATGACAAGCCACACGATGGTGCGGATCTCCTTGACGGAGAGCTTGCCGAGCGCGGCCTGCTTGGCCACGATCTGCTCGCGATCGTAGACGAGCTCCTTGCTGGGCTTAAAGAGGAAGAGGCCCAGGAACAGGGTGCACAGCAGCGCGACCAGCATGGGCACGCTCATGTACAGGAACCAGTCGACGAAGGACGGGCTCATGCCGCCGGCCTCGGCGCTGTACTGCGCAACGAGCGGGTTGAGCGTGGAATCGCCCGTCAGGAAGAACATGGAGCCCGGGGCGGCAGCGGCAAACACGAGGAAGCCGAGCTTGCCGCGGTCGTCGTCACCGTAGCCGGCGGACTCGGCGATGACCGAGACGACGGCGAGGATGAGGAAGGCGCGGGGGAACGGATGCGGGATCAGCAGCGACAGCACAAAGGTGAGCGCGAAGATCGAGATGATGAGCGACTTGGCATCGCGCACGAACTTGAGCATAAACGCATAGGCGATGCGCTCGCCCAGGCCCGACTCCTTGACCGCGCTGGCGATGAGGTAGGCGCCGATGACGAGCCACATGGTGGCCTTGGTCCACGAGCTAAACGTGGAGGCGACCGTCGCCGAGATGCTCGCGGCGCCCGTGTCGTCCACGCACACCTTGAACAGAACGAGCAGCGCGCAATAGAGCAGGCCCACAAAGCCCGGCTGTGCCACGCCACACGCCCAGAACACCACCGTGGCGAGCGTCAACACCAGACAGGTCTGACCGCCGACCGTAAGCTCGACCGTCGAGCTCAGCTCCGCCAAAGGAAGAAACTTCACTAGCAAAAAGACAACGATACCCAGCACAAATCCAATTTCGCGCTTGGTGATCTTAAACGCCTTCTTTTCCGCTTCCATCTCCCCACCTTTCTTGTTGGGGGCGCTCCGAATTCGCAGCCACGTTGCCACTTAAAAAGGGACGCCCGTTATCGGACACCCCTTACGTTGCGCTGTGTTGTTGCAATACAGTCAAGCGGGATTTTTGGATGAGAAGCGATCTTCTGGGCAAAAACCGTCACAACATTCGACGCTTTTCCTCGATTTCGAGATTTTCATCGAATGTTGTGACGGTTTGGATATGGCAAAGGGGCTGTCCGATGTCACATAGCGAGGGCAGCACGGATGGATGGGTCGCTGAGGGCCTCGCGGAGCCAGGGGGCCAGCTGCTCGGGGCGACCCCGCAGGTAGCCTTTGAGCTCGGACGGGGCCACGCGGCGCACTTCCGAGATCTCCTCTTGGTTGATATGCAGCTCGCCCGGCTCAACATGGACAAGGTAGACCTCGCACCATTCGCACTCGCAGCGACCGTCGCCGTGGTCCTCGCGGTAGGTCACGTGACCGAGGTGCTTGAGCTGGTCGGATGCGCGCGTGATGCCGAGCTCTTCGTTGATGCGACGCGCCGTCGCGACGGCGACGTCTTCCCCAGGGAGCGGATGCCCGGCGCAGCCGTCGGCCAGCACGCCGCCCCACAGGCGCTTGAGCGGGCTGCGGCGGCAGAGCAGCAGGCGCGCGTCTTCGCCCTGTCCCTCGACCAGAAGCGTCAGAAATGCCTGATGCAGAATGCCCTCACCGGCATGGGCATCGATGCGGTCGACGGGGCTAAGCGTCTCGCCGGTCGCGGCATTGACCGCCACGACCTCGGCGCCCGCGCCGCCCTCATCCCAGCCGGCGCGCAGAATGCGGGCTGCGGCCTCCTCGAGCGCGGCGATGAGCTCCTTGGTGGTGTCGAGCACGCGCTGCAGGTCGCCCCCGCTCGCCTGTTCAACATGAAAGCCCGTGCTCGCAACGACCGGCACGCCAAAGCGCGTGGCCAGCGCCGCCGCGATATCGTGCGCCGGAATTTCGTCTCGATGGCACGGAACAGCCAGGATGCTCACTGTCGCCGTGCGGCCGGGCTCGGGGCGCGGAATGGCCTGCGCCGTGGCGCCCAGGTGCGCGAACTCCGGCGAGCAGGCGTACACCGCCATGCCTCGCGGTGTCACCGTCAGCTGGGCCTCGAGCGCAAACTTGCCCTCGCCCACTGCAACCTTTGTCGTGTGCATACCCATGGGATCTCCTGTCGCCCGCGATGTACCTGAGACCATCTTCGCCTGTATTGCGACTATACAGGCAAGCGCAGCCTGCGACAAAGGGGGCAGGCACCTGACACATTCTGTTAGAGTTGCAGGGATTGAATCCCGCTTATTCATGCGACATTGGAGTGACAACCTTGACCGCCGCAACCACGCCTAAAAGTAAGTCAACCGCCGCCGCGCTCTCCCCCGCGCGCACCAAGCTCTGCCTGGCGCTGCTCGTGCTGCTGGGCTTCTCGCTCGGCTGCTCGGAGTTCGTGGTCATCGGCATCGAAAGTGACTTGGCGACGGAACTCGGCATATCGCTTGCCACTGCGGGCCAGCTCATCAGCGTTTTTGCATTGGTCTACGCTATCGCGACGCCGGTGCTTGCGCTCAGCACGGGGCGCTTCCGTCGTTACCAGCTGCTCGTGTGCTACAGCATTATCTTTGTGCTCGGCAATCTGGTCATGGCGTTGGCGCCCAACTTCCAGGTACTGTTTATCTCGCGCATTGTCCTGGGATCCGTCTCGGGCGCACTGCTCGCCGTGGGCGTGACGTACATCCCCGAGCTGCTGTCCCCGCAGCAAACTTCGCTTGCCATCTCGGTGGTATATGGTGCGTTTTCCGTAGCAATGGTCTTTGTCACTTCGATCGGCAAGTTTGTGGCCGACACGCTCGACTGGCACGTTGCCATGTACGGCACGCTGGCCTTTGCCGTTCTGATCTGCGCCGCGCTCGTGGTGTTTATGCCGCGCGCCGGACAGACCGACGAACCCGCCACCTTCCGCGAACAGGCGGGTCTGCTGCGCGAACCGAGTATCATCACCGGCATGCTCATCTTCTTGTTTGGCGTGGGATCGGTCTATGTGTTTTACGGCTATGTGACGCCCTATCTGGAGCAGGTGCTGGGCATGGGCACGGTCGAAGCCAGCACCACGCTCATGGCCTACGGCGCGTTCTGCCTGATCTCGAACATCCTGGGCGGATGGATTGATGCGCGCTTTGGCATGAAGGCGCTGCTCGTGACGTTTGTGCTGCAGGCTGTGGCGTTACTCGGGTTGTTTGCTGTGGGCGGCACCATGCCGCTCGCGCTGGTCTTTGTCTTTAGCTTGGCGATGCTCATGTACCTGTTCTCGGTGTCGTGCATCACACACTTTATGGACGTGGCGCGCAGCCGCCATCCCAAGTCGATGGTGCTCGCGAGTTCGGTTGAGCCCATGGCGTTTAACGTCGGTATCTCGTTTGGCACCGCAGTGGGCGGCGCCGTGGTAAACGGAATTGGCATTGCGTACGTGGGTGCCGTGGGCGCTGCGTTCTCGCTCGTAGCCTGGGCGCTTGCGCTAGTGACGATCAAGCTCGCCCGCTGGGAGCGCCGTCGTCAATCAGCACAGCCCCGGATGCAGGCATAGGGACGAACACAGCCCAAGGTGGCGAGCAACCAGTGAAAACCGTCCCATACTAGTAGTGTTTATCCGCCTGCAAGCTCCGGCAGTGCAATTTCGTGTATTTCAGATACACGCTTTTCTACGATTTCGTGTATTTTAAGTACACGAAATCGTACTAAACTATGTATCTGAAGTACACGAAATCGGAAAGGTGGCCCCATGCGCAGATCAATCGAATCCGTTATCGAATCATGGGCGACAAAGGACGCCTCACGCCCCCTCCTCATCCGTGGTGCGCGACGCGTAGGCAAAACGTACGCTGCCGAGGAAATCGGCAGGCGAATCGCCGGCGATGCGTTTGTCAAACTCGACTTTCAGACCGATCTTGAACTGATTGCTCCGCTGTTCGACTGTCCCACCGACGACGTTGACACCATCGTGGCGCGAATTTCAGACTATAAACGCACCCCCATTCGCAAGGAAACCGCCTTCATCCTGTTTGACGAGGTGCAGCTCTGCGAACGGGCGCTCAACTCGCTTCGCTTTTTCTCGGGTTCGGGCTGGCGCATATGCGCGACCGGCAGCCAACTCGGTGTCGCCACGCGCAAGCGCAAGTTGCCTTTTCCCAGCGGCGTTCGTCAAGAGACCATGCATCCCATGTCGTTCGAGGAGTTTCTCTGGGCGCTCGATGAGGAGCAGATGGCCGATGCTGTTCGTACCCACGCCGGCACGCTCGATGCTTACGCCGCGCACCAAGCCGCGCTCAGCCTGTTTCATCGATACCAGGTCGTGGGCGGCATGCCCGCCGCCGTCAACGCATATCGCAAGACGTTATCCATCGAAGACGCGCGCGTCGAGCAGCGCGAAATCGACGAGACCTACACCGCCGATATGACCGACCCCGAAAACGGGATCAGTGGCGTGGCGGCGCGCAAGGTATGGCGCTCCATTCCGTCCCAGTTGCTGAGATCGTCCACAAAGAAATTCAAGTACTCCGAGGTCGAACGCGGAGGCCGTCGCGCCAAGCTTATCGAGCCGCTCGACTGGCTCGAAGGCGCCGCCATCATATCGGTCAAC
>CATWID010000019.1 GCA_958350755.1 uncultured Collinsella sp. | reverse complement strand
CTTTAGACGCGTGCCGGAAATCCAAGGGTTACACCCTAAGAGCAAACCACCCCTTTTAGGGGTGGTTTTGATTGTTGTGGTTAGCCCATCAGGTCGACTACGTTAAAGCCGGCGTTGCTCTTGGCGATGACGTCTCGGCCGCCAAAGACGCAGGTGGGCGACTCGGCTGCGATGCGCGTTACGTCGGTGCCGAGCGAGCGCAGCTCACCGGGCGTGGCGGCGAGCATCTGGGCGCGACGCTCCTCGCGCGCATGCGGATCGAGCCCGGCCAGGTAGGTCGTGTTGCGGCGCTTGGTGAGCGCGTACGGCTTCACCGGCGCGTCCATGCCGCTTACGCAGCTCACGATAAAGCCCTCAAAGGCGGCTTCGTCGGGCTCAAAGCTGCCAAGCCATGCACCCGCGCGCTCCGCGCGCTCAATCGAAGGATCGATCGCCGGGTCGCGGTAGGTGTAGAACGCCGCCTGACGCTCACCTGCCGCGCGGAATCCGCAGCCGTACGCACCGCCCTTCACGCGAATCTCGTTCCACAGGTAATCGTAGGAGAGCGCGTTGGCAGCCACGGCCCAAGCGCCTGTCACGTCAATGCCTAGGCGACGCGGGTCGCACGCGCTTGCCGCAAAGCAGATGTCGCTGGGGATGACAAAAGCCTCGTGGCGATTGCACGGCGTCGGCACCACGAGCGCGTCGTGGCCGGCACCATCGCCCGCACTCAGCCCCAGGTCGCCCGCGGCATCCCAGTACGCGTCAAAGTCCTCGTCGCTGCCGGTAAAGCTCGCCATGCAGCCATCGGCCACAAAGATGCGGCCTGCCAGTTCGGTAAGCTTGGCGCGCAGGTCGTCCAGGCGCTCGTCAAAGTGGTCGAGCAGATCGCGCAGGAACAGGTAGAAGTCCACGCCCGAAAGCTGCTCGCGCACCACGGCCGAAGGCGAGCTGTAGCTCATCGCGCGACCGAGCGCCGCCGAGTGACCGTTGTTGATAAAGCCCTGCTCAAGCCCAATGCGAATCTGCGTGAGCACGTCGCGCACGCGGTCGGCGTCGGCATCGAGCAAAAGCGTGCTCGACCACACCTCGCGCGGCAGGCTCGCCAGCGCGTCGATCTTTTCGGACAGGGCGCCGGCGCTCACCAACAGGTAGGGGCGCACGCCGTCCACGTCGGGCTGGGTCATGACCTCGGTCGTAAAGCTCAAAAAGCCCAGCTTGCCGGCGAGCAGGTTGTCGAGCTCCTCGGCCGAGTGCTCGCGCGTGGGCAGCTGCTTGAGCAGGCGGCAGAGCAGCGTCACGTAGGGCAGGTCCTCAAATGCGATGCAGCTCAGGTTGAAATACTGCATGGCGTAGGCCAGGCGATTGGTGGGGATGTCGTGGCGCAGGCAGGGGATGGGCGCGGTCGTGTCCACGACCAGCGGCGGCTCGGGGCGCGCCTCGCCAATGTCGGACACGCGCAGGCGCGGCAGCGTGGCCTTGGCCTCGGGCGTGTCCTCGGCCTCCTGCGCGGCACGCAGTACGGCCGTGCGCTCGACCACGTCGGCCAGCCCGGCATCAGTCATGGCGTCGCGCTTGGCAGCCAGCTCGGCGGCCTCGGCACCCTCCGCGCCCTCGGCAGCGTCTACCGGCACCAGCTCGACCAACGCCATGTGGTCATTCTGTAGTACGAGCTCGCGCAGCAGGTCCTCAAAGTATCTGCCGTCCAGCTCGCCACGCAGCTCCTCGTACACCGGGCCATACTTGAGCGCCAGCGTCGCGGCGTCGTCATCGTAAAGCCAGGTGCTCAACGCGTCGCACGCAATGGCCACGCCGTCGGCGATGCCATAGTCGCGCTGGCGCAGGTCGTACTCGTTGCTGCTGATGATAGCTTCCAGGTGCTCGCGCGGAATGCCGTGCTCGCACAGGTCGTGGCAGACGTCCTGGAACACGCGGCGCAGCTCGCGCGCCACGCCGGGCTGCGCGTTTTGCAGCATGATGAGCTCGTAGGGCTGCAGGCTTTCGGCCGCGGTGTAGCTCACCACATTGCCGCCCAGGCCCGCCGCCAGAATGGCCTTCTTAACCGGGGCCTCGTTGGAGCCCAGCAACGCCTCGAACAAGATATCCGCCGCGATCGTGCGCTTGCGGTCGAGCGCGCTGCCCAGCACCAGGCCCAGGCCCACCAGGGCGTTCTCGGGCGTGGTGGCCATCTCGACGCGCTTATACTCGCAGGTCACGGGCGCCTGCACGTCCAGCGGATTGGGCGCCAGCGCGGACGGGTCCTCACCGGCGGCGACGGCTGCGTCCATGCGACGGCTCGCGGCACTCGGCTGCGACAGATAGCGCTCGTCCAAAAAGGCCAGGGCGCGATCCACGTCCAGGTCGCCGTAGAGCGTGATGTAGGAGTTGGAAGGATTGTAGTGGCGTGCGTGCGTGTCCAGGAACTGCTCGTAGGTGAGCGCGGGAATCGCGCGCGGGTCGCCGCCGCTCTCGTGCGCATAGGCGGTGTCGGGATAGAGTGCGGCGTTGACGGCGTCGTCCAGCACGCTCATGGGGTCGGACAGCGCGCCCTTCATCTCGTTGAACACTACGCCGTTATAGCGCAGCGTGCCCTCGCGCAGGCTCGCGGAGCTGCCGTCGCCCTCGTCCTCGGCGCCCTCCGGCAGGTCCAGCTCGTAGTGCCAGCCCTCCTGCTCAAAAATGGTGGGCTTGGTATAGATGGCCGGGTTGAACACCGCGTCCAGGTACACGTCCATCAGGTTGTACAGGTCCTGCTCGTTGGTGGTGGCAACGGGGTAGATGGTCTTGTCGGGGTAGGTCATGGCGTTGAGGAACGTCTGCATGGAGCTCTTGATCAGGTCGACAAACGGCTCCTTGACGGGAAACTTGGCCGATCCACACAGCACCGAGTGCTCAAGAATATGGAACACGCCGGCGGAATCGGCCGGCGGCGTCTTAAAGCCAATGGCAAAGGCCTTGTTTTCGTCGTCGCACGCCAGATGCAGCAGGCGAGCGCCCGAGGCGGTGTGGCGCAGCACGTAGGCGTCCGAGTCGAGCTCGGGCACGGTCTCGCAGCGCTCGACGGCAAAGCCGTGGCAGGTGGTACCGGGCACCAGCAGCGCGGCAGCAGCGGCACGCGGGTCGGTTGAGGTAGTGGACATATGCAGTCTCCTTTGACGCCCCAACGGGGGCGAATCGAGTCGAATCCCCGAGAGTATACCCATATGGGGCCCTCGACCAATCTGCCGGATGAGCGTGGATTTTCGGACGGAATCTGCCGCAAAAGCCCAAAATCCGTCCAATAATCCACGCTCATGCGTCAACCACGTATCTCTCGCCTCACATTCATCTCTATGACGAGGGATAACTGAGAGACAGACAGAAGATAAAAATCAATCGGCTTATCGGATGCATTTATCGCCATCAGGCTGAGGCTGAATGCGGAGGTGGATGGGTTCTACACTCCGCTTGCACAAAATAACTCCCGTTTGCCAAAACATAGAGGAAGCGGCAGGGATTGAAAAAAAAGTTATAATACAATATAAATCATTTATCTATAAACTGTTGATTCCTTATAAAGGTATGGTTGACATGGTTGAAGCAAACAGCGTTATTCCCCTGTACAAGCAGATCGTTCGCGCACTTTCTGATTTGATTGCCAACGGCACGTACCGCCCGGGAGATAAGCTCCCTACTGAGACGGAACTCATTGAGCAATTTGGCGTGAGCCGAATAACGGTTCGCTCCGCAATTAAAGAAATGGAAGATGCTGGGCTTGTTGAGAGGGCCCGCGGCAAGGGCACGTTCGTTTCGTCGGACACACAGATGTATGCCGCGGACGACCGTGAGAGCTTTACCCATTCGTGCCAGCTTGCGGGAAAACAGGCGTCTACCAGGGTTCTCGAAATGGGCTGGGACTTCCCAAACCTGCGAGACGCGAAGTTCCTGGGCGTAGACGATACCCAAAAGGTATTGCGTAGTCGTCGTCTGCGCCTTGTGGATGGCAAGCCCACGATGCTGGAAACCAATAGCTATTCCGCTGCGCTTTCTTTTTTGGAGCATGAATCCCTCGAGGATTCGCTGATGGCGGTACTCGATCGCCAGGGGATCAAGATGGGTCCCAACACGCGTACGCTCGAGGTCTGCTATGCGAGCGAGCTTGAGGCGGCATACCTTAACGTGGAGCTGGACTCTTCGCTACTTCTGTTTGTCGATAGACGTTATGCTCCAAGTGGCGAGCCGCTTTTCATCTCCCGTCAGGTGTACTGCACCGAGCGACTGAAGTTCTATTTGTAAATTAGAGATAGATTGGTTTACCGACCAATTGTTACCGTTCGCGGATTTGGATAATTGTGACACACCGCGTAGGTGGAGATTGCTAATATACTTTGTTATGACAATATAGTACGTCTTATTGATATTGGAGAACTATGAATAAGATATTGCTAGCGAGTCATGGTTATCTCGCCCAAGGTATGAAAAGCTCTCTGGAGATTCTGATGGGTACCGACGACCGAATCGAGTGCCTGTGCGCCTATGTCGATGACGACTCAAGGGATGTCGCGGCGTTGATTGATGCATGGATGGAGGCGAAGGATCCTGCCGACTCTTGGTTTGTCGTGACTGACATCTTTGGCGGCTCTGTAAGCAACGAATTCATTCAGCGACAAGTCGACGGATCGTTTACGTTGATTGCTGGAATGAATCTTCCGTTGCTTGTCGAAATGGTTACGCAGCTGGACTCTCTGGATGCGGGCAAGGCCAAAGCCGCGGTCGAGGGATCGCGTTCGTTTATTCAGCTTTGCGAGGCGGCGGACATGCTTGCCGGCGCCAAAGAAGAAGAGTTCTAGTTAGTTCTGGTTCGAGCCCTAGCTAGGGGCCACACCTGTCATTCCCTTTATCACGTGCGGAGATGATAACGATGATTAAGCTTACGAGAGTTGATTATCGACTGATTCACGGCCAAGTTGCCATGTCCTGGACTCACGCTTTGGATGTAGATTGCATCCTGCTTGCCAGCGATGCTGTGGCAAAAGACGACATGAGGAAGGCGGCTTTGAGGCTCGCCCGCCCCAACGGCGTTAAACTCGTCATCAAGAATGTTGACGCTGCTATCGAGGCGCTCAACAGCGGCGTTACCGACAAGTATTCGCTGTTTATCATCGCTGAGACGATTGAAGATGTCTATCGTCTCGCTAAGGGTTGCAAAGACATCAAAGAGATCAATCTGGGTGGAACCCGAAAGACCCCTGAGACCACGCTTCATCCGACCCCTGCGATCTTTGCGACCGAGAAAGATGCCGAGCATATCCAAGAGCTCCTGGGCGATGGCGTGGCCATCGAAATCCGTCAGGTTCCCAATGACGCTAAGGTGTTTGCCAAGGACGTTTTCTAGCCGGAAACACGTTGATGCTCGGCATTTATTGAACCAATGCTCTATGCCTATGCCCGTCGATCATTTGATCGGCGGGCTTTTTATTAAAGAAAAATCAAAAAAAATCTGAAATAGTTCTTGCATAGTTAGTTATATAAAGTATTATAACGTCATGGGATGAATGAAGGGTTCATCCAAGTGAGTTAGGAGTAAGGGATGTTCAATTTCGATGAGCCTCGTTACGAGAAGGTTGTGAGCGATGCCCTCGCTCTCCGTCCTCAGATTGAGGCTGCCGTGGACGAGGTCTGCGAGCAGGGTTATTCCAACATCTTCTTCATCGGCTGCGGCGGCACCTGGGCCCACACGCTCCCGATGAAGTACTGGGTCGAGACCACCACGGCCGACGTCGACGTCCACTGCGAGATCGCCGCCGAGTTCCTCGCATGCCCGCCCAAGGCCTTCACCAAGGACTCGGTCTGCGTCTTCTCCACCCGTACCGGCACCACCCCCGAGATCATCGAGGCCGCCAAGTTCTGCCAGGAGCAGGGCGCCCGCACGCTGATGTACGTCTCCAACGACAACACCCCGGCCACCGAGTACGCCGATTACAAGTTCTTCAGCTTCGCCGAGGACGACGTCCTGTGCGAGGCCATCTACACCTACCAGATCACGCTGGTCGCCCGCTTCCTCAAGAACGCCGGCGCCTTCCCCAAGTACGACACCTTCATGGAGGAGTTCGGCAACATCGCCCCGTTCCTCATTAAGGCCAAGGACGCCCAGGACGAGCGCTGCGCCGCCATGGCCGAGGACTTCAAGGACACCGACTACCACATGGTGATCGGCTCCGGCATGCTCTGGGGCGAGGCGTACGACTACGCCATGTGCATCCTCGAGGAGATGCAGTGGATAAAGACCAAGTCCATCCACGCCGCCGAGTTCTTCCACGGCACCATCGAGCTGTGCGAGGAGGGCACGAGCCTCATCATGCTCTACGGCGAGGACGACACCCGTAAGCTCATGGACCGCGTGGACAACTTCACCCGCATGCTCGCCGACGAGAAGGGCGTCAACGTCCGCGTGAACAAGTTTGACACCGCCGAGGTCGAGCTGCCGTTCAGCGACCCCGAGTTCCGCAAGATCGTCTCCCCGATGGTCACCTACACCATCACCGAGCGCCTGAGCTGCCATCTCGAGCACGTCCGTAACCACCCGCTCACCACGCGTCGCTACTACCACCAGATGAACTACTAATCCTCTCAAATTGCTGCGGTTGTCTGCAGGCGAGCTGCGCAGAATGCCTCGCCTGCAGACCTGTTTCTGGGGTTGATCGAAATGGTTGTCCAGTATCTTCTAGTTGCACTGGTCGCATTTATTGCGTCCATGGACGAGCAATTATTTGGCATTACGATGCTTGGTCGTCCGCTGTTTACGAGCCTGTTTGTCGGCTTGATCCTTGGCGATGTCCAGCAGGGCGTTATCGTCGGCGCTGCTTTGGAGTCCATGTTCATGGGTGCCATCATGGTCGGCGCGGCGGTTCCTCCCGAGGTCTATGCCTCCGGCGTGCTTGGCTGCGCGTTTGCCGTCATTACGGGTACGGGCACGGCAACTGCCGTCGCGCTCGCCCTTCCCGTCTCCGTCTTCCTTCAGGTGTGGCGCAACTTCTGCTACGCCGTTCCGGGTGCCTTTGCCTGCAAGAAGATTGAGACCGCTCTGGCAAATCGCGATCTTGCCAAGGCGAATCTGTACCATCTGACCATCGTGCCGCTGTCGATTGGCATTCCGTCTGCACTGTTGGTGTTTGGCTCGCTGTTCTTTGGCGCCGACCTTATCAACAATGCGCTCAACGCGATTCCGCAGTTTGTGATGGACGGCCTCAACGTTGCGTCCGGCGTCATGGTCTGCATCGGCTTCGCTCTTCTTATCAGGACCATGGGCGATAACAGGCTCCTTCCCTGGCTGTTCCTGGGCTTCATTATGGTCATCTACCTCAAGATGGACGTGGTCGGCGTCGCCGCAGCTGCCATTTGCGTCGCGCTGCTCCTGGCCTTCCGCGAGGGCTCGTCCGGTCCGCAGACGGTTGCTGCAGATGAAGAGGAGGACTTCTAATGGCTATCCAGAACACCGACCTCAAAGAGGCCAAGAAGGACGCGATTATGACTCCCGATATGTATCGGAGCATGTTCCTTCGCCAGTTTACGAGCCAGTGCTCGCAGTCGTACGACAAGATGATGGCAATGGGCTTCATGTACACCATTCAGAAGCCCCTGCGAAAGATCTATCCCAACGACGACGATTACTATGCGGCGCTCGATCGCCATACCGAGTTCTTTAACATCACGCCTCATGTGCTTCCGTTTGTAGCCGGCCTAACGGTTTCGATGGAAGAGCAGGCGGCTGCCGATAAGAACTTCGACACGTCCTCGATTAACGCCATGAAGGTTGGTCTCATGGGACCGCTTTCCGGCATTGGCGATTCGTTCTACTGGGGAACGTTCCGCGTGGTTGCCGCCGGCATTGGTATCGGCATCGCTTCGACGGGCAACCCGCTCGGCCCCATCGTGTACGCGCTCATCTACTCCGTGATTAACTTTGCAACGCGTATCGTCGCCACCCATCTGGGATACGACCTGGGAACCAAGTTTTTGCAGCAGTCCGAAGAGAGCAACCTTATGTCTCGCATGACGCATGCTGCCGGTGTCCTCGGAATGACCGTCATTGGCGCGATGATTGCGGCACAGGTCTCACTGTCCACTGCTTTGACCTTTGACGTGGGTGGTTCGGAGATTGTCCTGCAGGATCTGTTCGATTCGATCTTCCCCGGTCTGCTGCCCTTGCTGGCAACCTTTGCCTGCGTCGCCCTGTACAAAAAGGGCGTCAAGACCATTTGGATCATCTTGGGCATCTTTGCAATCTGCATCATCGGAACGGGCTTGGGAGTGTTCGCAGCGGCGTAATGTTGACTGCTATGCTCGCGCGCTCGATAACTAACTGACCGTTTGAAAACGGGGCTCGGCGTAAGGCCGGCCCCGTTTTTTGTTCGAGGGATTTTCCGATCGTCCAAAAATCCAGGCTCGTCCATCACTCACGTATCTCTCATCTCTCATTCGTCACTAATACGAGAGATAGCAGAAAGACGAGAGATAAATTTGAGAGATAACAATGCTGCAAGGTGGCTGGGGATCGAGTCAAAGTTCCCGTATACATGCGTTTACCTGTGCGAACGTGATTTGATTGAACCGATAACGGCATTTTTGTCTCTCATCTCTCACTCATCTCTAATGTGAGAGATAGATGAGAGACGAGAGATGATTGCGAGAGATAACTGAGAGATAGACAGACGGACGGACTGTCGGGGGCATGCATCGCTGTCAGATTGATGCCGCACGCGGAGCAGCTGCACGTTCACCCGCGCCTCGCATCCCGCCATTTCACGCACCGCACATCGAAACCTGTGGCAAAGCAGTTACAATAGCCCAATGTGCATCGCGCACGACGATGATATCGGCGCCCGCGACTGGGGGAGACAACATGGCAGAGCAGCAGATAACGCCGGGGACCAAGCTTCAGGTGGCATTCGACGTGCCCATGGGCCAAAAAACCGACTTCAACATGCTCGCCACGTACAAAGAGGACCTGGACGAGGCGTACTTCCTTATGAGTGCGCCCATGCTCGCCGGCAAGCCGCTGCTCATGGACGAAAACCAAAAGCTGCTGCTGCAGTACAAAGTGGGCGAGGAGACGTTCGTGCTCGCCGGCTACCCCGAGTCGGTCGAGAAAAAGGGCATCCACACCTACTGGAAAATGCGCAAAGTCTCCGAGCAGCGCACCTTTGTCAAGCGCCGCGACGAGCGTTTTAAGGTCGCCATGCGCCTGACCTACCAGCGCGACAACGCGCCGACCCCCGAGCCCGAGGACGCCATGACCATCGACGTCTCGGCCGGCGGCCTGGCCGTCTACCTCAACGATTATCCCGATGTGGGCGAGGCCCTGGCCGTGCAAATGCCCACGATCCGCCTGCAGGGCGAGCGCCACGAGCTGCCCGAGCAGCTGGGCATCGTGTGCTGGGTGCGCCGCGCGCCCAAGGGCAGCCTGTACCGCAACGTCTGCGGCCTGCAGTTTCGCTACGCCGACGACATGGAGCGCGAGCTCGTCAAAGAATACGTCGGCTACATTCGCACCAAATATAAGATCTGATCGCCATGGCTCTGTTCAAGCGTAACAACAACAAAGATCAAGCTGCCGAGGATCTGGCTGAGAATCAGACTGAGGGTGTAGCCGAGGATTTGACCGAGGGTCAGCCCGAGGACACCCCCGGCACCGATCCCGACCCGCGCAAGCGCTTCGGCAAGCCCAGGTCCAAGCCCAAACGCAACCTCCGCGGCGTGGTGCGCATCGAGGAGCTGGAGCAGGCGCTGGCCGACCAGGACCTCGACGACATCGACCCCGACGCGGTCGTGTCCATGTACATGCCCAAGCGTCGCATGGAGCGCATCGGCACGGCGCTGCTGCGCATGGACAAGTTGCAAAAGGCCCTCGTGGTGCTGGCGCTTGCCTTTGGCGTGCTGTTCGCCCTGTCGTTTATGCAGGAAAACATGGGCAACTTCACCATCAACCTCAACCGCCTGGAGCTGTTCCGCCGCGGCGTGGCCATTGCCGACAACGGCGACTTTAACAACGCCACCGCGCGCCTGGCGGCCGACGCCGTGGACAACGGCACCAATATCGCTGCCGAGGACCTGCCCGACAACCTGGATAGCGTCGACGGCAGCCACAACGGCAAAAACTACGTGGCGTACACCTTCTATATCCGCAACGCCGGCAAGACCGATCTGGGCTACAGCGCCAAGCTCAAGGTGGTCAGCGCCAGCAAGGGCGTGGAGAAGGCGACGCGCGTGCGGGTGTATCGCAACGGCAAGCCCACCACCTACGCGGCTGCCGCGGCCGACGGCAATCCCGAGCCCAACACCGAGCCGTTTGCGTCCAAAGACGTGGTGACGACTATTAGCCACAACAACTTCCGCGTGGGCGATGTGGACAAGTACACCGTGGTCATTTGGCTGGATGGCGACGACCCGGAGTGCGTGGACAAGATTATCGGCGGCGCGGTGGAGTTCGGTTTTGACTTTGATTCGTCCGAGACCGACGACTCGAGCCTGTTCATTAAGTTTGTGCAGGATATTGCCGACACCCTGACCGGCAACGACCCCATTAGCGCGAGCGGCCACGCGGCGCCCGATTACTCCAAGGAACACACCGTGACGTGGAGTAACCGCCGCAACCAAAAGAACTCGCCCGCAGGGGACGGGGACAAGTAGAACGAACAAGCGCCGGGCCGGGATTGAATTCCCGGCCCGGCGCTTTTGCTATGCAGAGGCGTTGTCTTTGGAGGTGGTGCCGTTGCCGGTGGCGGCATCCAGCAAGAACAGTCGCAGCGCGAGCTTGATCGCGTAGCCCGGTTTGACCTGCGCCGCGTCTCCCATGCGTTCGCCCAGGTCACCACAGTAGGCGTAGAGGTCGCGGATGAGGTCCGCGCCCGAGAGGGTGAACATGTAGCCCGCGTCCGAAAGCGCGTTGGGTACTGCGGGCAGCCCCGCAGTCTGGCAAAAGTTGTCAAGATCGGGGCCCATGATGGCCTTGTAGTCAATCGCGCGTCCGTTGTCCTGGGCGGTCTGCTCCTGCTCGCGGGTGTACGAAAGCGCTGCCGCCAGCACAAAGCTGGGCGTGGGCGCGTTGACGTCGTCGGTGGTGGCGACGAGCTTACCGGCCGCTTGCGTGACCAGCCAGGCGACTTCGCGCTGGCAACGAACGGCCTTGCGCGTCACCGGCTTGATCGATCCGGTAGAAACGCTTCCCTTGGGTTGATTGGCGGCAGCCATAGCGTCCTCCCGGCAAATAGCCCGCACAAGCAGGCAGAAATTACACGTGCTACATCAGTATAGCGGGTGGGGAAGGGCTAAGGGTAAAGCACGGTAGGGGGCGTATGTATGTGTCGGCATGGCGCTGCGGTCGTAAAGCTTAAGAGAGGCTTATGGCTTTGCAGAAGCGCGTGGCCAAATAAGGTGAACAGAGTTTGCATTGTTCCATACCTAGCCCAAGGTAGGCCCATGAATCTGCCGGAATGTAAGGCCTCGAAAACTCATAAGGAAATCGTAAGAAATGTGGTATTCTCAAATCCAAATTTTAAAGATGGGCAAGCAACATCCAACACGAAAGCACGGGCTCCCCTTCCGGGCTTCTCGAGGGTCATCTGGGACGAATGGGGAAAGAAAGGGGTCCGTATGGATACCAAGGCATTAAAGAAGCAGATGGGCGCCGCCATCGCCATGGTGCTGGTAGCAGCCGTAGCGCTGGGCTCTGCCACGTTCGCATGGTTTGTGAGCAACAACACGGTTAAGGCCGAGACCGCAACGATCTCTGCCCAGTCGAACGCTCCGTTCTTGCAGATCGACAAGACTGATATCGCTGAGGCTTCGGGCACGAGCATTCAGTTTACCGAACCTGCAGAAACTAAGCTTTATCCGGCACAAGTTGTTAAAAACACTAATGACGAGAAGCCTCTGTTCCAGTCTGCATATGCAAGTAAGGCTGATGCTGCGACCGAGTTGACTGGTTCTCGCTATGACGTTGGCGATGCAGATACTGCTGCTACTCAAGGTTTTGCCCTCAGCGAAACGTTCAAGATCGGTACTCACGATGAAAAAGCCGGTTCATTTAGTAATTTGAAAGTGTCCAAGGTTACCGTTAAGACCGGTGCAGATAACGCTGATGGTCTTAAGGATGCAATTTCTGTTCTGCTTGTATGCGGTGATAAGTGGGCCGTCTACAAAGCGGGCTCTGATAAGATTACGAAATATGCGGACAATACCACGATTGAATGCACAGCTACTGATGGAGTTCTGAGTGCAAAGATCGCTGCTGGTGTCAATAAGTCCGTCTCAATCAAGGCTTATGTCTTTTACGATGGTTCACAGAATAAGGTAAAGACGAACAATATTACCAATCTTACGAACTGCAATGTTGAGCTAACTTTTACCGCTACTCCGGTTAACACTCAGAATAAAGACGTCAACGTGAACAACGACGCCAATGCTGCCTAGTCTTTACGACATCGCGTTTTAATGGGCGCCCGGCTTATGCGCCGGGCGCCCATTCTGTTTTTGAAAGGGGGATCACGTGCAATCGTCTAAGAGCCTTAAAACACAACTTGTTGCGGCCGCTGTTAGCGTGGTCCTCTCTGCGTTTGCTTTGTCGGCAGCGACTTATGCGTGGTACGTTGCGAATACAAAGGTTTCCGCAACCACGTCAACTATTAGCGCGACGACCAATGGCTTCATCCTTCAAATCGACGAGCTCAAGAACGGTGCCCAGCATGGTGGCGAGCAAAAATCGCTCGAGGCTCAGACCACGGGTGCCACGCTCAGCCCGTCTTCGACTAACGACCTTAAAAACTGGTACGTTTGCAACGGCTGGAACAACCAGGGTCTGGTGACTGACTATTCAGAGCCCTCTTTTTCAACGGCTGCCAATGCGTTGCCGGGCGAGTACGAGGTTGCCGGCAAGAAGTATAACGCTTTCATTCAAAGCGACTATATCGTCTACACCATTACCGATACTGGCACGGCTGACGTTTACCTCGATGCATCTGATGGTACGCCCCCCGTAACGATTGAAGCTGTGGGCGGCGATGCTTCGGAGACCATGGTTGGTTCTCTACGTGTTGCGATTACTACCCAAGCGATTGGGAATGACGGTAAGTCGGGTACTGGTCCAGAGGATCTGCGCGTCGTGTATGCCATGCATGATGAAACGGGCAAGGGCAACGATGCAGCCGCTATTGCTGGTTGGACAAGCATTCAAAACAAGAGCGGTACTCCGACGCTCGCGCGGGCGACCTACAAGCACATCTTTACCGGCGGAACGGACGGATGGGTAGCCACTAAGGGAACGAGCGGTGATTATTCAGTTGCAGACGGCACGCAGCCGATCGCTAAAGGCGTTGGCTATAGGGGCGTTGCCGTTCACGTCTACATTTGGATGGAAGGAACCGACGCGGATTGCGTTAACGGCAAATCTATCGAGAACAGCTTGACGACCTATAACGTCAGTGTCAAGCTCGCCGGTGTCGCAACGTCGTAATGCCGACGCTCGCTAACATGCAAATGTCCAAAGGCCCGCTTCGAAGGAAGTGGGCCCTTTTTCGTTTGGCGCCATCGCTGCATCGGCGATAATGTGGGGAACTGTTCTTTCTGGAGGTTCCTTATGGACGGCATCGCTTCTAGTGCTCCGCTAATTGCTCGGCCGAGTTTCGACCGTGCTTGCAGCTTTGTACCGTCCGAATATGTCCAGGCCTGGGAGTGGTTCTTGCGCGAGGAGCAGCGTGGTGGCCTGTGGGACAAGCTCCCGCATCGTACCAATGCCGATAGCCCTCAGTATCCCTTTCGTCTGACGATTGATTCCGAACTCTTTCCGGTGTCGCGCGATTCGGGCATCTTCTGGCCTGGTCGCGGGCGCGTTAAGCATCCGCGTGAGAAGACCTTCGCCCTTTCGGTGCACAATTCCAAGCGCGGCGCCTACCCCGATGCTCCGCCGCTCTATCTTGAGGACGGCACGTGGGTGCTCAAGTACTCGTCGCAAAGTGCTTCGGTCGAAAACTGGCGCGACCAGGACTACAACCAAAAGATGATCAACTGCATGGAGTGCGGCGTTCCCGTTGGCGTGTTCTTTGCAACGAGTGCGGGCTACAAGGTGCTGGGCCTGGCGTTCGTTGAGCGTTGCGAGCCGGAGAACAGCTGGTTTGTGCTGCACGGCCCCGTTCACAAGGGCGGGCCCGACGCGCGTTTCTTCCCCGACATGAGCTACATGAAGGACGCTCCGCTTGCGGCGGAGTTTTCCGGCGCTCCGGCGAGTGATGATGAAAAGGTTCGCTATGCGCTGCGCCGTGAGCGAATCGGTCAGCAGCGTTTTCGCACGCAGCTCTTTGAGGCCTACACCGGTCGATGTGCCGTCTCGGGTTGTAACGTCAACGAAGCACTCGAAGCTGCGCATATCGAGAACTACTCGGGTCCCAAGTCGCAGGTTGTCAGCAACGGTATTCTGCTGCGCCGCGACCTGCACTCGCTGTTTGATGCCCATTTGATTTCGTTTGAGCTGGTGCGCGGCGACTATCAACTTTGCGGGTCGTACCTTCTGCAACAAACGGATTATGCGACGTTTGCGGGTTCGGTGCTGCGTGAGCCGGACGAGCATCGCCTGCGTCCTAACGCCCGCTTCCTTGAGGCTCATCGCGCCGAGTTCGATTTCTCGGAATCGCGTCGTCATGCGGAAGCCGTTGCTCCGTATTAGTTAGGTGCAGCCCATCGCTGTCTAATCATGTCGATTGATCGGATCGCGCTGCGCCGCAAAATCAAGTGGTTCGACATGCAGTGCGCTATGCCCGCAGCGCCCCAATGGGGAACACGTAGACATCGTGTTCGGCATCGTAGCGGCAGAAGGGCGAGGTCGCGGTAACGACGGCGCAGAACTCTGGCTGAGGGTTGCGTGCGGCAGGGTTCAGAGCGACCTTGCGGCGCAGGCGTTCGATGTTGCGGATTCCGTCGCTTACCTTGGATTCGCCGAGCTTGATTTCTATCGCCGCCCAGCGGCCATCGTTCAGCTCGATGATGGCATCGACTTCAAGCCCGTCGGAGTCGCCATAGTAGTGGAGTGAGCCCGGATACGAGCCGGGCAGGCACGAGGTGTAGACGCTCAGATCGTGAATGCACAGAGACTCAAAGAGCAGGCCAAATGTTTGGCCGTCTGCAAGGAGCCTCTCGGGGTTCATTCCGAGTGCGGCTGCGGGAATGGAGGGGTCGACGAAATAACGTTTTGGCTTGGTACGCAGGCGAGACTTGGCGCGGACGGGCGCATCCCAACCGGGCAGATTTACGATCGCATACATGCTCTCCAACATGTCGAGGTAAAACGCCACGGTTGAAGTTGCCGGCTGGGCATCGCTGTCGCCCAACGAGGCGTCTGCCGCAATGGTGTTGAGCGTGGCAGATGTCGCAACGTTGCGCGCGAGCGAGGACACGATGTGTCGCGCCGTAGACCCCACGCCTCCTTTTTGCGGAACGCTGACTTCGTACATGGCATCGAGATACTGGTTAACGACCTCTGCGGCCATCTGGGGGCTCGCTCCGACAAGCGCCGGCCATCCCCCGCAACAAATTGCGTCGGCCAACATCGGGAGCGATCCTGTATAGGCGGAAGGTTCGAATGATCCTTCGAATAGGTTTTTCAGCGAAACGGACCCCGTTGAAAGTCCGCGTTCCCAAAGCGTCATGGTGCTCATGTCGAGACGCGCTATGCGACCGGCACCGCTGTGGGTAACAGAGTTTTTTGCTGGCGTTGATGATCCAGTGAGGATATAGAGGCCCTTTTCGCCGCCGGATGCATCTACGGCGCGGCGTGTGGCGTCCCATGTTGCGGGGGTCTCCTGCCATTCGTCGATGACATGCGGCTTATTGCCCTGAAGGGCGAGCGAAGGATCGGCTTCGACCAGCGACTTTACGTTTGGGTCGTCAAGATGGATGACACTCTCGCCGAATGCAAGCGCTGTCCATGATTTGCCACACCATTTGGTGCCCCGAATCTCGACAGCCCCAAATATCTGGAGCAGAGTTTGCAACCGTTCGTCCAAAAGGCGAGGACGGTAGGATTTGGGCTGCTCCGAACCATAAGAAATCATGATTAGATAAACCTCGCTACCTGGGCATACTCGATTTTCGAGGATAATCATACTCGATTTTCGAGGATTTTCGCATTTGATTTTCGAGGAAATCTGGACTCGATTTTCGAGCTTTGCGCTACAGGTAGATCCCCTCGCACAGGGGCTTATGGAACTGGGTGTGGTGGTCGCGTGCCCAGGTGAAGAGCGCCTGGTCATAGTTGCTCTGGCTGGCAGGGATGCCATAGACGCCGGCGACTTCCACGCGCACGAACTCCAGCGCGGGCAGTTTGTTGATGGCCGTGAGCGCAAACGGCGACGTGGGCTCCTCGAACAGGTAATGGCTGCCTTGCAGCGCGCCGCAGGCGGTGCAGGTGCTGGCGAGCGATACGGTCTTGGTGGTGCGCGACGTTACGGGCTTGTAGCCGCAGCGCTCGCGCAGGTAGTCGCGGATCTCGGACGGCACGCAGCCCAGTGCGGGGACGATGGCTATGGCGTTGGCGCGGGCGGTGTCGATCGCGATGTGGCCCGCGTCATCCATGGCGGGCGCGGCACTGGGCGCAGTCTTGCTGCCCGAGTTCTCGGCCACCCGATACGGTATGCCAAAGGCCGCGACCGTCGTCTGCTCGTGGCACTTCCAGCATTCGCGCTTGCCCAGCACCAGGTAGATGTAGGGCGCGCTGGGGTCGGAGCGATCCACGCCGGGCAGCCACGCGGCAAAGGGCTCGGGGTTGACGCCATCGGGCACGTACCAGATCTTCTTGACCCGGTCCCACTTGGCGCCCAGGGCCTTGGCCTCGTCTTTGTGCGAAAAGGGAACATCGAGCTCGGTGCGCATGGCGGCTCCTTTGTGCGGCTTGCGGTGCATGTGCTCCAAGGATACCCCAGCGGCGGGTGGGTGGTCGCTAAACGAGCACTTCGACCGTCCAAGAAGTCGCGGGGCATTTTGGCGAGGGCGTACCGTCAAGCAAATGGGCAAGCAAATGGTCAGCTTTTGGTCAGTTGAGCGGCAACCTTGCCAAAAGCTTGACGGATTTGCATCTAGACGTCGACGAATGAGCACTTTGGTTGCGCCGCGGCAAAAAAACTGCTGGTCGTCTGCCGAAAACTCGCCAGGGTCGCTTGCGGCCGCCGACTCGCGTGCTATCTTCGCGCCATGAGGTACTTTATCGTTTCGCATAACGCTGCGTTGGCGCTTTTGGCGCACATCCCGAACCCTCGATTTGGGGATTCGGAACCAGAGGTCGTGTCGATTGCAGGCGCCTGCGCGCTGTTGGACCAAGAGGCGCAGGACTTTATCGATCGCTATGATCTGGGGATCCAAACGCTGGATTTGCTGGTGCCATCGCGTGCCGACCGTCGGCAGAGCAAGCATGTTAAGACGCACCTGTGCACCAACGAGCTCCCGGCGGGCTCGTTTATCTCGCTGGGCCACTGGATGGGCGGCCTGGATGCGTATGTGTGCTCCCCCGAGCTGGCGTTTGTGCTGGTTGCGCACGACAGCTCTGCGGCCGAGGCCATCTATGCCGGCTATGCCATGACATCGAACTACCGGTTGGATAACCTTGCTCCCGGTGGGGTAACAAGCAGGGATGCGGGCATGCGCGATGGCAGGCTCACGACTAAGGAGCTCATCGCGGCGTACCTTGACCGGGCATCAAAGGTGAGAGGCGCCGCTAAGGCGAGGGCGTTGCTTCCGTACGTGGAAGAGGGCTCACGGTCTCCAAGGGAGTCGGGGCTTTGCATGTTTATGTCGCTGCCTGCGCATTACGGCGGGCTTGCACTGGGCAAGGCCGAGCTGAACAAGAAGTACTTCATTCGCGACGGTTACAACGATGAGCGCAACCGCAAACTGCGCGTGTTGGAGCGCACGCCCGACATCACGCTTACGGCGAAAGCAGAGGTGGGCCTGGATAAAGTAAGGGCTGGCTTGCTGCCCGAAGTACTGACCGCGCTGGTCGATTACAACAGCGACGCCATTCATGATGGAAGCGAGAAAATCCACAAGGATGCCGAGCGCCGCAACGAGCTGCAGATGCTCAATGGGGTCGCGTACTTTACGGTGACGACCGATCAGGCAAGCGACTACGAAAAGCTCGTTCGCCTGTGCGAGCGCATCCGGCGCAAGCTGCATCGGAATAAGCGACCCATTTTTAACAAGCCCATGAGCGAGGAGCAGCGATTTTTTGCCCTCAAGCGTGTCGAAACGAAGCGGTTTAAGCTTTGGCAAACGGTTATCGAGGCGCGTCAACATTGGTAGGGGCGGTTGCTGACGGTGGGGCCAGGGGTCTTATTTTCAGGTCTAATACTTTTCCGCGAAGTGAACGAGTCAAAATGGACCCCCGAAGCATCGACACTTTTGGCGGCTCATTTCCTGCGGTTTTGACGTTAGAATCCTGCGGTTTTGGCTTCAAAAAGTGTGCATGCTTCGGGGGCCCAAATAAGCTCGTTCACTTCGCGGAAAAGTATTAGACCTGACTATAGGAAGGTTGTCCGGATGCGGTATCGAGGCCCATCCAAGCCCGATTGAGGCGGTCGCCAAGACTGTTTGGGCGACTGTGGGCTTGGTTGGGGTGGTTGCTGGCGTTGTTGAGGCGGCTTTGGGCGCCGCGGCGTCCGCTTGACTTGGTGGCGTAAAACAAAACAGCTCAGAAGCGAAGCCTCTGAGCTGCGAACATTTGGTGGGCGTTAGAAGATTTGAACTTCTGACCTCTTCCGTGTCAGGGAAGCGCTCTCCCCCTGAGCTAAACGCCCGATCAAGGGTGCGCGAGTGCGCAGGGAATAATATAACGGAGCTCCCGCCCAGTGGCAAGAACTATTTTTTAAAAAGCGGCGATTTGCGACCCTATCCGCCCCGATGCAGCGCGAAGGGCACGCGAAATATTCCGTTTGTACCCTCGATGAACTGCACGTTCGCGTAAAATAATGCCCATTATGGGCAAATGGTGTCCAGGTAGTTTGCAACACGGCATCTGGGGGAGGGGCATGTCGGACGCGCGTTCGCTGCGAAAACAGTTCAATCGCATGCTCGCCACGCTGCTGGTGGCCCTTGCCGCTGCCGGAGCCGTAACGTATGCCTGGTACATCTACAACGCCAACCGTCATATCACCGACGTCAAGATGGCCGCCGGCACGGGCGTGACCTTCCTCATCTCTAACGAGTACGACGGCGAATACAAAACTAACGCCGGTCTGAGCTTTTCGGGCCTGCTCGATCCCGTCTCGACCGACAATGTGCTCAACGGCTTCCAAAAGGTAACGGGCTTTACCGGCGGAACCACGCAGGACTCGCTGTTTGCCAGCATGTTTGGCACGGCCGAACATTCCGACTACTACAAGACCTCCCTGTACCTGGCCACCAACTCGGCCGCGACCGACGTGTACCTGTCGGGTATCGACTTTACCGAGCAGGATCCGGCAAACCCCATCTCCACCGCCCTGCGCGTGGGACTGGTTACCTATGCGTCAGGGCAGGGCGATACCGTGACGGGCCAGTACGTCTTTGAGGTCTCGGGCGAGCACAATCCCCAGGCGCGCTACAACACGCTCGACGGCAAGGATGCCGGCGAGAGCGAGCAGAACCACCTGGTGCTCGACAGCACCCGCTCCGATGGCGCCACGGTTCATTTTGACCAGCTGACCAGCGCTAACTTCTGCGACTATAACGAAGACACCGGTGTCGTGAGCCTCAAGGAGGCCACGACCAAGATCTGCAGCCTGCCCGCCGCGGCCGAGGGCGCCAATCGCAGCACGCCCGTGCGCGTGGATGTGTACGTGTGGCTGGAAGGCTGCGACCCCGACTGCACCAACAACCTGGCCGCCACCAGCCTGCAATCGCTGGCGCTGCGCTTTGCCGGTAAGCGTTCGTAAGGGGGCTGGACATGAGTGCGTCGAACATCAAAGACATCCTAGGCTCGCGCCGTCGCATGGTTGCCGCGGCCGCATGGATGTTGGTACTGGTAGCCGCCCTGAGCGCCGCCACCTACGCCTGGTTTAGCAACTCGCGCTACACCAACGTGACCCCCGTGGCGCACGCGGTAAGCGACGAGGGTTCCGACCTGCAGATTGGCCTTTCGGCCAACGGGCCCTGGGACACAACGGCCACACTTGCCGCCGCCGACAAGACGCTCTATCCCATCTCGACGTCAGACCTTTCCCGCTTTTGGCGCGGCACGTTCCAAAACGCCGCGGGTATCACGACCGACTACGCCGACTGCACCGCGCAGCTGGATGACTACGCCCTTTCGGGCACGCTGTACCTTAAGGGCAGCGACAGTGCGCTCAACGTGTACCTGTACCAGGGCCAGATGGGCATGACGAGCGACCCGCAGCTGCTGGCCGCACTGCGCCTGGGCTTGGTGATCACGACTGCGTCGGGCACGCAAACGCATATCTTTACCTGCGACGATCTGGGCAATACCGCAGGCGCCACCAACAGGCGCACCACGGCGCAGGACGGCGCGGTCGTAGCGGGTGCCGCCTCGGGCTGGAGCTACACCGCCGACCCGGCCCGCGCTATTAGTTCTTACAGCATGGATGGCACCGGTGACACGCCCACGCCGCGCGCGGGCGCCACGCCCATCTGCACGCTGGCCGCCAACGAGGTGGCAAGCGTTCGCTACGTTGTATACATGGAAGGCTGCGACGCCAATTGCATCGACGAGGCCCAGGCCCGCGATGTGGTGCTGCAGCTTGCCTTTGCTGCGGCCAAGGCGTAAGGGGGCGAGCGACGTGAAAGATCAGAAGCGCATGCCAGCAGATAGCTGCGAGGCCAAAACCCAGAGCGAGAGCCCCGCGGTTCCCTCCAGCGTAGCCGCCGAGTGCCAGGTCCTCGAGGGCGCTGCCGCCCGCCACCACACCCGCCGCGCGCGTGCTTACATTGCACTCGTTATGGTGGCGCTCGCCGCCACTTTGGGCGCCGCCACCTACGCGTGGTTCACGAGCAACATGAAGGTCAATACCAACTCGGTGAGCGTGCACAGCGACACATCCAAGCTGGTACTGGAGCTCGGCGATGCCGATCTCGGCAGCTGGTCGCAGCAGGGCGACGTTTCCCTGACTTCCAGCGTAAATGGTGCCGTGACGCTCTACCCGGTCTCGACTTTTGACCTCAACGGTTTTGCTGCCTGCGCGCAAAACAACTCGGCCGGCGATGCCACGGTGTTTGAGCAGGCAAAAGACAACGGATCCGCGTTCTACCACGGCTGGATCGACCTGCGCCCCACCATTACCGGAACGGGCGCCAGCAAAGTAAAGGGCAAGGTCAACCTGTATCTGGCCGAATCCCTGGTCCCGCAGGACGCCAACGCCGAGCTGCTGCGCGCAGCCCGCGTGGGCATTAAGATCTCGAGCGGCAGCCAGGTGTTCGCCACCAACATCTTTGAGCTCGACAGCTCCGACGGCGGCCATCGCGACGAGCATCCCGCGACCGTCCCCGCGGGCCTGGCAGGCTATACCGAGGGCATGCTTTTGGGCTGGCAAAACGGTCAGCTCGCTTGCGGTGCCAACGTGACGCGGGACCCGGCCGCCTTTTCGCTGGACACGAGCGAGACAGCCACGCGCCCGCAAAGTACGCTTGCCACGCTGGGGCTGGGCCAGACCTATCGTCTTGATATCTATTACTACATCGAGGGCACCGACCCCGATAGCGCCGACTATCTGTATCAGGATCCGGGCACCTTGCACCTGGCGCTCTTTGCGACCTTGGACGGTGAGTAGCCATGACGCGTAAGCAACCCACCGCCAGCTGCACGCCCGCCACCGGCAAGCCCGCCGGCGCGCAAGCCCCCGCCGACACCGACCTGCGCCGCAAGCTCACCACCACCGTGGTGCTGGTGCTGTTTGCGCTGGTGGCGATAGCCATGGCAACGTTTGCCTGGTTCTCCATCGCCGATAGCGCCAAGACCCGCATGCTCATGATTGATGCCAACGCCGACGGCTCGCTGCGCTTTGACCTGGACGAGCACGCCACGTTCGAAGAATACGTGCACAGCCTGGGCTTCGACCAGATCTCGGCACGCATCGCCAGCGAAAAGGGCGTGGACATCGATGCATCCAGGCTCAAGCCCGTCACCACGAGCGACTATCAGACTTTTACCTTCGAGGACGGCTCCACCGCCGATCCCGCGACCGGTGCCTACCTGGAGTTCACGCTGCACTTTATGAGCAGTACGGACCTGCGCGTTCGCCTGACCGGGAAGGACGGCGACGGCGGCGCGTCCGGCACGCGGTTTAGCTCCGACACGCAGGGCATGGCCAGCGCCATGCGCATGAGCTTTACTGCCGACGGTCGCACCTGGGTCTACAACCCCAACGGAGGCGGAGGCTCGTCCGGTTCGGCCACCGTCTTTGGGCTCGACTCGGGAGTAGCGAACGCGGCCAGCGACATGTTCGACCTAATAAAAGATACGGACAAGCCGGTAACCGTTCGCATATGGCTCGAGGGAACGGACCCAAATTGCACTAATATGCTAAAGGGAGCTAACTATTCGGTTTCGATGCGCTTCGAGGGCATCGAGGAACAGTAGATATGCACGGCGGCCATCGGGCCGCGCACGACCTAGTCAGACACGGTAGTAAGGGACATCATGCAATCTGTTAAAAAGGCCGCATCCATCGCACTGAGCGTCGTCATGTGGATCATCATCCTGGTGGCGGCCCTGTACGCGTTCACCACGCTCGCCACGCGCGAGGACGGCAGCGTCTCGGACATCGCCGGCTTCACCCCGCTCGCCGTGCAGTCCGACTCCATGGCGCCCACGTTTAACAAGGGCGACCTCATCTTCATCAAAAAGTGCGACACCTCCAAGCTCGAGGAGGGCGACATCGTGACGTTCCATACCATCATCGACAACGAGTACGCGCTCAACACGCACCGCATCGCCGCCATCGACGAGGTCAACGGCATGCGCAGCTTTACCACCAAGGGCGACAACAACGACGTGGCCGATACGCACATCATCAGTGACGGCGACATCGTGGGCAAGTACCTGTTCGCGTTGCCGCAGATGGGCAAGGTCATGGACTTCCTGTCCAGCTCCATGGGCTTCCTCATCGTAATCGTGCTGCCCATGCTGCTGTTCTTTATCTACCAGGTGTATCACCTCATCGTGGTTGGCATGAACCTTAAGCGCGCCATGGCCGAGGAAGACCGCCTGGCCGCCGCGGCTGCCATCGTGGATGCCGAGGGCAAGGGTGACACCGCCACCGTTGCCGCCGATAACGCCGCCGAGCAGCTCGCCCAGGCCGAGGCCAAGCTCGAGGAAGCCCGTCGTCTGAAGGCCGAGGCCGAGGCGGCGATGAACGCGACCAAGCAGGAGGATACCGACGGTGAGTGAGTTTCTGGGATTTGCCTGGGAGCTGCTGGCAAAGGTTGTCTACAACGTCGTTGCCGTTGTGAGCTCCATCCTTAACCTGCTGGTGTTTGGCTGGGTTGAGTACTTCAACATCTTTATGACCTACTTCACCACGTTTGACCTGGTGGGCAAGATCGGCGCGGTCATTCTGTTTGCCATGCTCATCGCGGTCCCCGTGCTGATCGTGGCCATCCTGGTCCACCGCTACCGCATCAACCGCCGCCTGCATCGCGACGACACGTCCAACAAGGCGCTCTATCGCGAGATCGGCCGCCTGAACAAGCAGGTGCTCGACCTCATGGACGAGAAGAACAAGCTGCTGGCGCTCAAGGTCAATGCCATGGGCGGTACCAAGCAGATTCCGTACGTGGGCGCCTCGGCCCTGGCCGACGACCACCTGCCCACGGTGGGCAACGTGGTGGGCGCCGCCGCGGGCGCGCCTGCGGGCGAGGGCGCCACGGCTGCCGTGGTGTCGGGCAACGCGTCGCTCGCGCTCGATGGCGCGGGCGTCAAGGACGCCGCAGCCGCCATGGCCAAGGCCACCGTCGAGGCCAAGACCCTTGCCGAGGAAAAAGAGATCGCCCAGGCCAACCGCTTTCCCAAGCTGTCCCTCGTGGACCTTAAGTACCGCGACTGGGAGTCGCCGGCCTACGACGATGCCATCTCGCTGGAGGACTTTGTCGACAGCTTCCGCGCGTTCGCCTGCAGCCAGATGAAGCTCTACTACACGCCCGAGATCATCCGTCGCTTTGTGGCCGGCATGGCCGCCTCTAAGCTGCTGATCCTGGAGGGCATCTCGGGTACCGGTAAGACGTCGCTGCCCTACAGCTTTAGCCGCTACCTGGACAACCCTGCGACCATCGTGTCGGTGCAGCCGAGTTTTCGCGACCGCACCGAGGTGCTGGGTTACTTTAACGAGTTTTCCAAACGCTTTAACGAGACCGAGTTCCTCCGCGCCGTGTACGAGGCGGGCCTTCGCCAGGACCCGTCCATGATCGTGCTCGACGAGATGAACCTCGCCCGCGTGGAGTACTACTTTGCCGAGATCCTGTCGGTGCTCGAGATGCCCAGCCACGACGAATGGGTGCTCGACCTGGTGCCCACCCAGTGGGCCGCCGACCCCAAGGCCCTGCACGACGGCAAGCTCACCATTCCCGACAGCCTGTGGTTTATCGGCACGGCCAACAACGACGACTCCACCTTTACCATCACGGACAAGGTGTACGACCGCGCAATCCCCATCGAGCTCAACGAGCGCGCCGACGCGTTTGAGTGCGAGCCGCACGAGCGCGTGCACGTGACGGCCGATCACCTGCAGTATCTATTCCAAAAGGCCAAGGTCGAGTATGTGATCGACGAGGAGCTGCTCCAGAAGATGCACAAGCTGGACCAGTACCTGCAGACCCGCTTTAAGCTGGCCTTTGGTAACCGTATCATCAAGCAGATGTACGACTTCATCCCCGTGTACGTGGCGTGCGGCGGCACCGAGCTGGGCGGCATGGACTACATCATCGCCCGCAAGGTGCTCAAGAAGTTTGAGTCCATGAACGTGAGCTTTGTGCGCGACGAGATGAAGGGCCTGATCGAGTACATCGAGAAGACCTTTGGCGAGGGCGGCCTGCCCGATTCCGTCATGTACTTGCAGCGGATCCAGAACTTCTACTAATGCTGTAAGTGCGGGGCGGCGTGATGTCGCCTCGCCCCTTTCCGATCGATCCAATCTATGGAGTAACCCATGTCCGAGACCATTCAGGACCTCTATACCAGCTTCTCCGAGCAGATGGAGCCCATCCAGGAGGACAGCCGCTACTTCCGCTATCTGTTTGAGATGGCGCAGGCCTCGGGCACCACGATCGAACAGCAGCGCGAGGAGCTCGTCAAGGTGGTGGACGAGGAATGGATCAGCATGATCGAGGACTCGCTCGACGCCATCAACACCATCATCGAAAAGCCGCGCCGCTTTATCACCACCGAGGAAGAGGTGGTGCCGGTCTCGCTCGCCAAAAAGATCAGCGCCGACAGCGTTCGCCATCTGAGCCAAAACACGCAGTTTTTGGCGCCGAGCGACGACGGCGGAGTTCACCCCACGCGCATCCTCAACGTCAACACCGTTGAGACCTACGACCTGTACGAGAACCGCTTTATCTACCACTTGATTCAGCGCCTGCTGACGTTTGTGGACAAGCGCACCGACGTGATCTTTTGGTCGACGGGCAACGAGATCCGCAACCGCTTTAAGATGCACAGCAAGATCGACGACGCGTACGAAGAGATCGAGTACAACGTCGAGATGACGGTCAAAAACCGCCAGAGCTTTGCCGAGAACGACGCCGACAACATGGACGTCTTTATGCGCATCGACCGCGTGCGTCGCCTGGTCATGGCGCTGCGCGGCGCGTCGTTCTGCCAGATTATGAACGGCTGCAGTACGGTTCGCAGCCCCATCCAGCGCACCAACCTCATCATGAAGGACCCCAACTACCGCAAGTGCTACCAGCTGTGGCAGTTTATGGAGCGCTACGACAAGGTGGGCTACAACATCGATGTGCAGCAGCAGGCGCTGGCGTTCGATGACGAGTACATGGTGCAGATGTACACCAACCTCATTAACAACTACGCCGTCTTTAAGAGCCTGACCGACGATGAGCGCAACCTGCAGGAGCTCGAGAACGTGCAACATGCACCGGTGGCGCCCAAGTTTATTAAGGAGATTAAGGAGGTGCAGGTTGATAGCCCCGACCTGCCCGACGTTGAGGTCCGTCGCGTGTTTGTGGAGGAGGTCACGCAGGCCCAGCTCGATGCCGAGCAGGCGCTGGCCGAGGCGCGCGAGCAGATCGAGGAGCTACAGGGGCAGCTGAAGTCCTGGAAAGCGCAGGCGCACGCGTTGACCGACGAGCGCGACGACCTGGCCGACGAACTGGACGAGGCAAAGACGCGCGAGCTGGCGTTGACGCAGCGCGCTCAGGTGGCCGAGGCTGATGTTGAGGAGCTGCAAGGTTCGCTGGAGGATGTCGAGGCGGGCAAGAAAGCTGCCGAGGCCGACGCTGTCGAGGCGCGTGAGACTGCGGCGGCGCAGCTGGCACAGATGCGTGCCGAGGCCGATGCCGAGGTCGCGGCCGCCCGTGCCGACGCGGACGCCAAGGTTGCTGCCGCCGAGCAGGCCGCTGCCGCTCAGGTCGCGCAGGTCAAGAGCGACGCTACTGCGGCCCTGGCCGCCAAGACGGCTGCCGACGCTGCCGAGCTGCAGGCCACCAAGGACGCTGCTGCGGCCGAGCTCGCCGCCGTGCGTGAGGCCTCTGCCAAGGAGGTGGCCGAGCTGCATGCCAAGCTGGACGCCGCCCAGCTGCAGATCGAGGAAGTGCAGCTGGCGGCCGAGCGCGATGCCCGTGCTGCGGCCGAGGCGGCCGACGCCGCCGCTGCTGTGGCGGAGCAGAAGCTCGCCGACACCGTCGTCGCGGCCGAGGAGAAGGTTTCCGCTGCTCAGCAGGCGGCCGATGCCGCGATCGATGCCGCCCGTGCTGCCGCCGATTCTGCCGTTGAGCAGGCTACGGTGGATGCCAGCGAGAAGGTCGCCGCAGCCGCTGCCGAGCGCGATGCTGCCACGCGTGCCGCCGAGGAGGCTCGTGCCGACGCCGACGCGCGTGCCGCCGCAGCCGAGCTCGAGGCAGGGGAGCGTATTGAGCAAGAACTCGTCGCCGCCAAGGCCGCGCACGAGCGCGAACTCGAGGCCGCCCGCGCGGAGATGCAGCAACGCTTGGACTCGTTGGCGCATGAGCTGGAGCAGGCCGAGCGCGATCGCGCCCGCGCCGAGCGCCGTGCCGAGGGCAACAGCCTGTCGCGCTATCTGCTGGCTCGCTTGCGCGGAGAGGCCGCCGAGGGCGATGTCGCCACGACCGTTGAGGGAGATGAGACCGACGTTTCGGCATCTGACGCCATTGACGTCGAGCCTTCCGCAAAGGACGCCGACAAGTGATGAAACACGTGCTCCGCGTGATCAACGTGCTGGCGACCGTGGTGATCCTGGTCGCCTTTGTGGTGCTGCTGCGCACGGTGTTCACGCCCGCCGGCGAGATCCCCACCATCATGGGCTATGGCTTTATGCGCACGCTGACCGGCTCTATGGAGCCGGCGATTCCCGTGCACTCGTTTATCGTCGTCGATACCGACAACAGTCAGGCCTACCAGGTGGGTGACATCATCACCTTCCATTCGTCCGATGACGCGCTGGAGGGTTCACTCAACACGCACCGCATCGTTGCCGTGGAGGCCGCGGCCGACGGCACGCCGGTCTACCGCACCAAGGGCGATGCCAATCCGGTCGAGGACGCCGCGCCCGTGCCCGCCGCCGACGTGGTGGGGCGCGTGGTCTTTGTCTCGGCGGGGCTGGGCGTGGTGGTCTCGTTGCTCACCAATCCGCTGCTGTTCTTTCCGCTTATCGTGGTGCCGCTGATCGTGCTGCTGGTGCTCGAGATTCGCCATATGGTCAAGACAACGCAAGAGGTGGCACGCGCCGAGGACGAGGCCGCCTTGCGAGCCGCCGTTGAGCAGATTCGCGAAAAGCGCCGTCGCGAGCAGGAGGGCCGGGACAGCGACAAGGACCGGGACGATGGCGAGCATGCTGAGGGAAGTGCGGAAGCCGCCCCCGGCGTTCTAGACGATTCCAACCACTCGGCATAGCTCATCGGTGCCTTTCGTCCCTGCAATTTGGACGCTCGCAGATGCTCCGCATCATCTGCTATTTCATACCAATATTCGTGCTACAGTTTGAGCGCTTTGTTGCCAATTGATTTCGGGGGAGTGGGATGGAACAGGAGCGCTCGGCGCAGTGTGCACGTGAAAGGGCTTCGGTACCGATGACGGCGGCGTCTGATTTTATCGTGCCCGAGGGGACTGACGAGCTGAGCCGCAGCACCCGCCGTGCATGGCGCGACCGCCTCAACGACGCCCAGGCGCGCAAGATGGCCCTGGGTACGCTCGCCGCGTTTGCCGGCGGTACGTTTTGGGGTTTTTCTGGCACCAGCGCCAGCTACCTCTTTGACGTGTGCCATATTGAGACGTTTTGGCTGATGAGCGTGCGCCAAGTTATCGCTGGCCTGCTCTTTATGTTCGTTGTACTCAGAAAAGACCGCGACCGCTTGATCGAGCTGTGGACTACCCCCGCCGATCGCAAGCAGCTTATTCTGTTTACGATCTTTGGTCTGCTGTTCAACCAGCTTTGCTATCTGTCAGCCGTGCGCCTGACCAACGCGGGCACCGCGACCGTCTTCCAGTGCCTGCAGCTGGTGGTCGTCATGGGGTATGCCTGCGTCACCGCGCATCGACTGCCGCGCACGCGCGAGGCTCTTGGCATTTTGCTCGCCTTGGGCGGAACGTTTTTGATCGCCACGGGCGGCGACCCCAGTACGCTCAGCATCTCGCCGATGGGCCTGCTCGCGGGCCTTTTGTGCGCAGTGGGCGGTGCCTGCATAGCAATCATCCCTGCCGGAATCCTCAACAAATACGGTAGCCCGGTCGTCACGGGCTCGGCCATGCTTTCGGCGGGAATCGTGATGAGTATCTTTACCCAGCCGTGGGCGCATATGCCGGCGCTCGGCCCCTCGGGTGTCGGCGCGCTCGCGATATTTATTGTGGTGGGGTCGTTCTTCGCCTATATGTTCTACATGCAGGGCGTTAAGGAGATTGGCTCGGTGCGCGCGAGCCTCCTTGGAACCATGGAGCCGGTTTCGGCCACCATCACCAGCGCCCTTATGCTGGGAACGGTGTTTTTGCCCACCGACCTGGCGGGCTTTGCCATGATTATCGCGATGGTGTTTTTGACGGTGTAGCTGGCGCCGCCGCCAAGACGGAAAAGGTGTTGTGCCGCATTTTCGCCAATTGATGTCCGTATCTGGAGTTTAGCTGTCGATGCTCAAAATGCCATAAACTAGTAACGTTATGGACTTTTTCATTGCGACTCAATTGCGAGGATTTCTTTATGGCTGGTAATCACTTTAAGGGCAGCGATGGCGGCCGTCCTGCAGTTCCGCCGCGTCCGAACGGGGCTGGTAAGGCCGGCACGCCGGGCGGCGCTGGACAGGGCGGTTCCGGTAAGCGCGTGTCCCCGGGCGAGACGGCGATGTTTACCGCTCTGTACGAGCAGTCTCAAAAGGCAAAAAAGACCGGCCGTGCAAGAGGGAATGTCTTTGCGGGCGATGCGACCTCCACGTCGCAGCCGAGCGGGGCTCCTTCGGTACCTGCGAACAACGCAGGTGCTGCCAACGCCGCGAATGCCGCCGGCAACGTTAATGCCGGCAAGGCCGCCAACAATACTCCCTCTGCCGGTGCCGCGGGGCTTACGGGTAACCTTGGCACGATTTACACCGGTGCCTCCGAGACTGGCACGTTCGCCCGCCTGGATGATAGCGGTGCCGAGTTTGCGGGCTCGGGTTCCAAGGAAGATTATTACGATTTTGGCTTGAACTACGGTAGCGACGCTTCGTCGAGTTCGACCTCTGACGGTCTGGTCCGTCATCGCCATCGCAAGGGCGAGCGCAAAAAGCGTCACACTGGCGCCATTATTGCCGCTGTAGTCGCGGTGCTTCTCGTTGCGCTTGGCGCAAGCGGCTTTATGCTGCTTAACTCGGCAAAGACCGTAAAGAGCGAAGCGAAGGAGGCTGTCGAGATCGTCGGTGGCCTTAAGGACAAGGTCACGTCGGGCGATTTTTCGACGCTGCCTGACGACGCGAAAAAGATCGATGAGCTCTGCGACAGCATGAAGGCGGAGACCTCGAGCCCGCTGTGGACGGCGGCTTCGTTTATCCCGGTGTATGGCAGCGACATCAATGCGGCCCGCACCATGATCGACGTCCTGTCCGATGTCTCGAGCAATGCACTGGTTCCCATGGCCGATAACCTTTCGCAGGCCACGCCCGGCAAGCTGTTCCAGGACGGCATGATTAACGTGTCC
>CATWID010000018.1 GCA_958350755.1 uncultured Collinsella sp. | reverse complement strand
TTGCCCTGGCCAAGATCGAGTGGACGACCTGGCTCAAGTTTGCCCTTAAGCTTATCGTCGCTCTCTCCGTCGTCTGCGCCATCATCCTGACCGTCGCTTGCGTGATGCTCTAAGTACCCAACGGGTACCCCACGGAAACCTTGACGATCCTGTAGAGGATCATCTGGTCATCGTCTGTCCGGTGGGGTCAACCCACCGGTAGACTCCTACCTTTAGCCTCCTCCCGTTCCGTGCGCGGGAGGGGGCGCTCTTATGTTGCGCGGTTCTACGAACCGCGCAACCAGTTGACGCTGCGCGCCGCCCAGGACGACAATTTGTCATTCAAAAGGTAAAGCATGACCAAAAGGTCTATGCCTTGCCTTTTTCATGCCAACTTGTACGTCCTGGACGGCGCTCGCTGTCCGTCCTCTGCCTGCGGCGCTTTCCATTGTTGGTGCGGGGGCACCTTGCCTACTCTGGCGGGCTTTCGCTGACTTATGCTCAACCTGCGGCGTTGCCATTGTTGGTGCAGGGGGCTGCTTGCTCGTTCTGGCGGGTGCTCGTTGGGTTTGGCTCTGCCTGCGACGTATTCATCGTTGGTGCCGAGTGACTTCTTTCCCGTCCCAAATGAGCTACCCCGGGTCCCCGGTGGTTGCGGTAGGCGTGTTTGGTTGGTGCCTGTTGATGGTTTGGGTATCGGGGAGGGCGGGCTCCGTTATAATCGCCTAGAACATTAAATGGAAACGGGACGGGAGCCATATATGCGCCAGGGTTTCGACAATGCGAAGTATATCGAGCTGCAGGCTGCTCACATTAAGGAGCGCATCTCGCAGTTTGGCGGCAAGCTGTATTTGGAGTTTGGCGGCAAGCTGTTTGACGACTATCACGCGAGCCGCGTGCTGCCGGGTTTTGAGCCGGATAGCAAGTTTCGCATGCTCAAGAGCATAGCCGACGACGTCGAGGTCATCATCGCCATTAACGCGAACCACATCGAGAAGAACAAGGCTCGCGGTGACCTGGGCATTACCTATGACGAGGACGTTTTGCGCCTGGTTGACCTGTTCCGCGGCAACGGCTTTGCCGTCGCGGCTGTGGTTATCACCCAGTACGCCGGCCAGCCTGCTGCCGATGTGTTCCGCAACCGCCTGAACGCGCTCGGTATTCCCGCCAAGCTGCACTATCCCATCGAGGGGTATCCGCACGATGTCGATCTGATCGTGTCCGACGATGGCTACGGCAAGAACGAGTTCGTCGAGACCACGCGTCCGCTCGTTGTCGTGACGGCACCCGGCCCCGGCTCGGGCAAGCTCGCCACTTGCCTCTCGCAGCTGTATCACGAGCATAAGCACGGTACCGCCGCCGGCTATGCCAAGTTTGAGACCTTCCCGGTCTGGAATCTTCCTCTGACGCATCCGGTCAATATTGCCTACGAGGCCGCCACGGCTGACCTCGACGACGCCAATATCATCGATTCGTTCCACCTTGAGGCCTACAACAAGACCACGGTCAACTACAACCGCGACGTCGAGGCCTTCCCGGTAGTCCGTGCCCTGATGGAAAAGATCCTGGGCAAGAGCCCCTACCAGAGCCCTACGGACATGGGCGTCAATATGGTCGGCTTTGCCATCACCGATGACGATGCCTGCCGCGACGCTTCCAAGATGGAGATCGTCCGCCGCTACTTTACCGCGGTCGAAAATGTGCGCCGTACCGGCGTGGGCGATGAGCAAGTCGACCGTCTCAAGATTATTATGAAGAAAGCCGGCATCGATAAGAACTACTCACCGGCGCGCTCGGCGGCCCTCACCAGGGAGCAGCTGACGGGTGGTCCCGTGGGTGCCATGGTCATGCCGGACGGTTCTGTGGTGACCGGTAAGACCTCAACGCGCCTGGGTGCCGCGAGCTCGCTGATCATGAACGCTCTCAAGCATGTCTCGGGCGTGGACCTAGAGCTCGAAGTCATCAGCGACGAGGCGATTGAGCCCATCAGCAAGCTCAAGACGCATTTCCTGGGTAGCAAAAACCCTCGCCTCCATACCGACGAGACGCTTATGGCGCTGTCGATCACCTCGGCCACGAGTGAGACGGCCGCTCGCGTCCTTTCGGGCCTGGAGCAGCTGCGCGGTTGCGATGCCTTCTTTAGCGTGATTATCTCGCCGACGGACGAGACGGTACTGCGCAAACTGGGTATCAACGTGTGCTGCGAGCCCAAGTTTGAGCGCCGCGGTTTCTTCCACCGCTAAACCTGGATAAATTGGTCTGAAAGGGGCGCATCGGATATACATTCGGTGTGCCCCTTTTATCAACAAAGCCACCGTTTAACCTAAAATTAGCCCGTTTACCTGCCTATAAGCGATTTGCGCGGTATACAATAACGCTAACTGTTTCATCCTTTGCGGGGGATGCCGCATGATGGATGTTGCCGGCCATCGTGGGGTGTGCCGGTCGTGCACGGTGCAGGCGATGCCCGTGCTCGGTTTGAGGAGGCTGCTATGGCGGGCAAGGGTCGTGCGAGTGTCAACGATATGAAGCGTGTCGAGGTGCTGGTGTTGATGGAGATCGACCAGCAAACCGAAGACAATGGCGGGCCGTATGGTTTCTCGCGCAAAACGCTTGCCGAGCGCGTGGGGGTTTCGCCGTATCGTGCCCGCGCCGCAATCGATCGCTTGGATTCCGAAGGCATGATTGTTGTCGTCTCGCGTTATAGCGACGACGGCGGTCAGCTTGCAAATGGCATTTGCCTCACCGAACATGGCAAGTGGTATCTTGAGGGTGTCCGTACCGGCATGCTCGTTCAAGAAATGCTCGAGGGCGAGGTTGCTGATCGATAGCAGCATGTAACCCTTGCCATAGCGACGCCGCTTGGGAAACTGGGCGGCGTTTTGTTTCAAGATTGAGAAATGCAATCGCATGCGAGAAAAATTGCGAACGGTCCGCGGCGCGAGTATTACAATGAAGACCCGTAAGATGTGGATAAACAACTTCTACGGGAAGTGCAGGTAACTCAATATGACCAAGCATGTGTTCGTAACCGGTGGCGTGGTTTCGTCCCTGGGCAAGGGTATCACCGCGGCCTCGCTGGGCCGTCTGCTCAAGTCGCGTGGCTACAAAGTAACGATGCAGAAGGCCGACCCGTATCTGAACGTCGACCCCGGTACCATGAGCCCGTTCCAGCATGGTGAGGTCTTTGTAACCGAGGACGGTTACGAGTCCGACCTGGACCTGGGTCATTACGAGCGCTTTATTGATGAGAACCTGACCCGCGATTCCAACTTTACGACCGGTGCCATCTACAAAAGCCTAATCGCCCGCGAGCGTCGCGGCGACTTTTTGGGCGGTACCGTGCAGGTGATTCCTCACGTCACCAATGCCATTAAGGACAAGTTCCGTCGCATCGAGGAGCAGACCGGCTCCGATGTAGTCATCACCGAGCTGGGCGGCACGATCGGCGACATCGAGTCGCAGCCGTTTGTTGAGGCCATCCGCCAGTACCGCAAGGAGGCCGGCCCCGAGAACGTCTGCTACATCCATGTGTCGCTCGTTCCCTATATCGCCGCCGCCCACGAGGTCAAGACCAAGCCCACGCAGCATTCTGTCAAGGAGCTCCGCAGCTTTGGCATCCAACCCGACATTATCGTGCTGCGCTCCGATCACCATATCGATGACGCTATCCGCGGAAAGATCGCAAGCTTCTGCGATGTCGACACCGATTGCGTCTTTACCAACGAGGACTGCGCGAGCATTTACGATGTTCCGCAGCTGCTTGCCGAGCAGGACTTTGACCTGCGCATTTGCGAGCGCCTGGGTCTGGACCCGCGTGAGCGCGACATGACCGAGTGGAACGAGTTCCTGCGCAAACAGAATCACGCCAACCATCACGCCGACAAGGTGAAGATCGCCGTCGTGGGTAAGTACACGCAGCTGCCCGATGCGTACCTGTCGGTTATCGAGGCCCTGCACCATGCGGGCGTCTTCTACGATCGCCATGTGGACGTCCAGCTGGTCGACGGCGAGAGCCTCGACGAGCAGAATGTCTCCGTGGTTCTGGGCGACGCCTCGGGCATCCTGGTTCCCGGCGGCTTTGGCAAGCGCGCCCTGGAGGGCAAAATCCTCGCGGCCGAGTTTGCCCGTGAGCACAAGATTCCGTATCTGGGCATTTGCCTGGGTATGCAGGTGGCCGTGTGCGAGTTCGCCCGCAATGTCGTTGGCCTTGCCGGTGCCAGCTCCTCCGAGTTTGATCCGGACGGTCCGTATAGCGTCATCGATCTGATGAGCTCGCAGGAGGACGTGACCGAGAAGGGCGGCACCATGCGCCTGGGCGCCTATCCGTGCAAGCTCGCCGCCGATACCCTTGCTCGCGAGGCATATGGCGAGGAACTCGTCTACGAGCGTCACCGTCACCGCTTTGAGTTCAACAACGCTTTCCGTGACCAGCTCGAGGACGCCGGCTTGGTTATCTCGGGTCTGTCGCCCGACGAGCGCCTGGTCGAGATGGTCGAGCTGCCGCGCGACGTGCATCCGTGGTATGTGGCAACCCAGGCTCACCCCGAGTTCAAGAGCCGCCCGACCAACCCGCAGCCGCTGTTCCGAGAGTTCGTGCGTGCCTCGATCGGTCAGCACGAGGGTGTCGATCGCCTGCAGGTGACGCCCATGAACCTCGCTACGGACTAAGGGTGCCGGCGAACAAAGAACATACCGAAGCTACTCCCTCGTCGCTCGCCGTGGCGGCGGGGGAGTATCTCGATTACCTCGCGGTCGAGCGGGGTTTGGCGCGCAACACGATTGCGGCCTATCGTCGTGACCTGACGACGTACTGCGCCTATCTGGAGCGGGCGGGTATTGTGTCTTTTGAAGAGGTGACCCGTCAGGTCGTGGAGGGCTTTGTCGCCGACCGTCGCGATGGGGGCTATTCCGATGCCTCGGTGGAGCGTGCGCTTGCGGCAGTGAAGGGCCTGCATGCCTTTTTGGTGCGCGATGGGGCTGTGGCCCAAAATCCAACGGCGGCGTTGCGCCTGCCTAAAAAGGCTGAGCGTTTGCCGGAGTATCTATCGGTGGAGGATGTCTCGGCGCTGCTCGATCAAGACTTCCCCGAGGGCGAGATGGGCTTGCGCGACCATGCCATCTTGGAAGTGCTCTACGGATGCGGTTTGCGTGTGAGCGAGTTGGTGGGGCTCGATGTGGGCGATATCCATATCGACGATGGCTTTGTGCTCGTTCGCGGTAAGGGCTCAAAGGAACGCCTGTCCCCGCTGGTGGGAAGCGCGGCGCGAGCTCTGACGCTCTATGTAACTGAGGGGCGTTCTCGCTTGGCGGCCCATTCCCGCGGAACCGAGACCTCGGCGGTCTTTTTAAATAAGAACGGCCGCCGTCTGTCGCGCCAGGGCATCCATGCCATCTGTGAGCGCTACGGGCACCAGGTGGGACTGGTGGGACTCCATCCCCATACGCTGCGTCACTCCTTTGCCACCCATATGCTTGCGGGCGGCGCAGACCTCCGTGTGCTGCAGGAGATCTTGGGACATGCCGATATATCGACCACGCAGGTCTACACGCATGTCGATCGTACGCAACTGACCGAGGTCTATCTGGCGGCGCACCCGCTGGCGCATCGTTAACACATCGCTGACCTGCATATTTATAAATACTAAAGGGGACGGGCCCCAGATTGCCGAGACGCACTTTTGCGCGCATGGGCAATCTGGGGCCCGTCCCATTTTTCGTTAGACACCGATGCGGCGGTGGGCCGTGTGTACCGTGGGTGGGGGAGTTTGGGGGCGATGTGAACGGCGTGTAAAGGGACGTAAAAATCGCCTCAAGGTCAACTTGAAGGTTGAGGTTCGCGGGTGTGGTTCTACAGGTGGCATCCCGCCTTTGCTGCAAACACAACATATTGTGTTTTCGAACATATGCTCGGGGGTGTTTTACAACATATTGGGGGTGGAATGGTGGGGAGGGGTGGGGGAAGGGGTGGGGAAAGGTGTTGAAAAATGGGGCGGTTCCCCATATTATTGATGACGTCGACAGGCGGGGTGGTTCCCCGCGTACGTGCCATCTGAGTAACCGAGGGGAGGGCGCACATGGGAATGACTGGTGCATACGAGCGCAATCTCGATGCAAAAGGTCGTCTGTCCCTGCCTGCACCCCTTCGCGAGGAGCTTGGAGAGCACGTTCGCGTGTTCAAAGCCCTGGATGTCGATGCTCTGTACGTGTTCTCTGCCGAGGCCTTCGATAAGTGGGTCGAAGGACTCTTCGCGGGTCGTGAGGGCCACGAGGGTTTTAACCCGCGTGACATTAACGACCAGAAGCTCATGAGGGCGATCAACAAGCGCACCACGTCGATGGATGTGGACAGCGCCGGTCGTATCGGTCTTTCCGAGTCTCTCCGCAAGCAGGCGAACCTCGACCGCGAGGTCACGGTTGTGGGCAACTACGACCACCTTGAGGTTTGGGATCGCGCCGCGGCCGATGAGGACGATGACGATGAGGCCCTGCTGGACCTCTTCTTCTCGTAAGGGCAAGGCACGGGTAACGGATGGAGCGTGGGATCTTGACACAAGAATATCGGCATGAACCTGTCATGCTCGGCGAAGTGCTTGAGTCGCTGCAGCTAAAGAGCGGCTCCGTTGTCTGCGATTGCACCCTTGGCGGTGCCGGCCATTCGGTAAAGATGGCCGCACAGGTGGGGGAGACGGGCCTTTTGCTCGGCGTCGATCAGGACGACATGGCCCTCGAGGCCGCTGGCGCCCGTCTGGACCGCGAGGTTCCCGGCGTTCCGCACCAGCTGCTGAAGGGCAACTTCGGCGACTTGGACGAGCTGCTTTGCTCGGCCGAGGTGCCCGGGGTCGATGGCTTCCTGTTCGATTTGGGCGTTTCGTCACCGCAACTCGATATCCCTGGCAGGGGCTTTTCGTATAACGAGGACGCCCCATTGGACATGCGGATGGATCCGGGCAATAACACCTTAAACGCAGCTGAGGTCATCAACACCTATAACGAACACGACCTCGCCCGGATTCTACGCGTCTACGGCGAAGAGAAGTTCGCCTCGCAGATCGCGCGCGAGATCGTGCGCCGCCGCGAGCAAGAACCGATCGAAACCACCGGCCAATTTGTCGAGATCATCAAGGCGGGTATCCCGGCTGCCGCTCGTCGGCATGGTGGACACCCGGCCAAGAAAAGTTTCCAGGCCATTCGCATCGAGGTCAATCACGAGCTCGATGTGCTCGAACGAGGGCTTGATGCCGCCACCAGGTGGCTCAACCCGGGCGGACGTATCTGCGTCATTTCGTATCACTCGCTCGAGGACCGTATCGTAAAGAACCACTTTAAGGAGATGAGCCAGGGGTGCACGTGTCCGCCGGAGATTCCGGTGTGCGTGTGCGGCAACGTGCCGATACTCAAGGTCATCACCCGCAAACCCCTGGTTGCCCAGCCTGATGAGGTTGAGCGCAACCCTCGGGCGAGATCAGCCAAAATCCGCGTGGCGCAGCGTCTGTAGGCGCGACCGCGCGATATTGGACCTCCCGCTCGCACCATAAACGAAGCTTAAACACACTACCAACGTACTCGGGATGGGAGGCGGCATATCATGGGCTACAACACTTCAAACGCAGCGCTCGCCTATGATATGAACGCCATGCCCGCCTATCGTGAGACGCCGCAGGCCCCCGTTGCTCCCCGTGAGCAGCGCACGCCGCGCTTTGATGTCTACACGGGCGCGGGCCGTCAGGCAAACCAGGCGGTAAGCCCGGTTTTCATGAGCGTTCTTAAAACGTTTTGCATCATTGCGGCTATCTTCATGACGATCGGCGTCGCCCGCGTGGCGCTCGCCGGCGTTACGGCCCAGGTGCTCAACAGCAACGCCGAGCTTACCAACACGCTCGAAAAGGCGACCGATGAGAGCTCCGACCTGGAGGTCATGCATTCGGTCTATGGCGCCGACACGCGCATTCGCGACCTTGCGGGCGCTTATGGCATGGTGGAGCCCAGCGAGAGCGTTACACTTGACTTTTCGCAGGATGCAGCCGCGGGCGCCAACGCGACCGCGACCGCTCAGTAGCAAGACGGTAGCTGAGTATGACAAATGACTATCGCCGCGGTTCCGATGGGGGCCGCGGTTCTGGACGTCCCTCGTCGCGGGGACGTTCTGGTTATCAAGGAACGGGTCGGCAATCTTACAACGCCGGGCGGTCCCGTGGCAACGACCCGGCGTCGCGACTTCGCGGCTCGGGTGGCCCTCAAGTGCATAACACCAGGTCGCGCAAGAGTTCGTCGACCGAATGGCTCACGGGCACGCCGCTGCCTCGCCGCAAAGCCGTCATGGGATTCATCGGGCTTGGCTTGGGCTTGGGCGTCTTTCGCCTTGCCGACTATCAAATTGTCGAAGCCGATAAACTGCGCGAGCGTGCCGATGCGCGTCGCCTGCTTGCGCAGACCCTCTATGCCAAACGTGGCACCATCTACGACCGCAACGGTAACGTGCTGGCGTCGTCGGTCGAATGTCGCAACATCGCCGTGAACCCGCAGCTTGTCGAGGACGTTGACAAGACGGTGTCGGCGCTGGTCAAGGCAACTGGAATCGATAAAAAGACCTGCCGCAAGCTCGTCGAGTCCGATGGAACCTGGGTGTATATCAAGCGCCAGGTGGACGAAGACGATGCTGTGGCGCTGGAGAAGAAGAACCTGCCCGGCGTGCTTTTTGAGCAGGCCATGAAGCGCGTATATCCATACGGCAATCTGGCATCGCAGGTGCTGGGTGTAGTGAATGTAGACAACGACGGCTTGACTGGTCTCGAAAAGCAATACAACAAGCTTCTGACCGGCACGAACGGTTCTCTCGTACGCGAGCGCGCGAGGGACGGCAGCTATATCGCGGGCGGTGCCTATAAAAAGGTGGCTGCGGTCGACGGCGTTGATATCGTGACGACGCTCGACGTCAATATCCAGCGTGCGGCCGAGGATGCCCTGGCAGAGGCAGTTGAGAAGACTAAGGCCAAGAACGGCTCGGCGCTGGTCACCGATCCTACGACAGGAGAGATCTTGGCAGCCTGCTCGTATCCGACCTACGACCAGACCGATTTGGAAAACGCCAAGACCGAGGATATGAACCTGCGCCTGGTTACCGACGCCTACGAGCCCGGCTCGGTCTTTAAGACACTCGTGGCGGGCGCCGGCTTCGACTTGGGCGTCGTGCGATCGAGTACGTCGTTTGAGGTGCCGGCGAGCATCAAGGTGGGCGACGATACCGTCACCGATGCCGACAAGCGCGACTATGCCATGACCATGGATGTGCGCGAGATGATGCGCCGTTCGTCCAACGTGGGCTTTGTCCTGGTGGGGCGCAAGATCGGTGCCGACGACTTTGCCGCCTATGTGGACAAGTGGGGCATCGGTCACAGCTCTGGTGTAGATTTTCCGGGCGAGAGCCTGGGCATCGTCAAGGAGCGTGACCAGTATGACGGCGCCACGCTGGGCTCAATGAGCTTTGGACAGGCGCTGTCTGTCTCGCCGATTGAGATCGCACGTGCCGTGGGCGGCATCGCTAACGGCGGCGTGATGATGACCCCGCACTTCTATAAGTCCAGCAAAGGCGACGAGAAGGACTGGGGCGAAGGCGAGCGTGCGATTTCTGAGGATGCAGCATCCCAGGTGACATCGTGCATGCAGACGGTCGTGTCTGAAGGCACGGGCGTTGGCGGCGCAGTTGACGGCTATGACGTGGCGGGCAAGACCGGCACGGCCGAACGTGCCGACGAGAACGGCGGCTACCTCAAGGAGAACTACATGTCGTCCTTTATGGGCTTTGCGCCGGCACAATCACCCAAGGTGCTGTGCTATATCACGCTCGACGGAACGCCGAGCGGCTCAGATGCCGCTGCGGTGCCGTTCCAGTCCATTATGGCCAACGCGCTCGACGTGCTGGGCATCCCGCGCACGAAGTAGGGGGTTACAATCTTTGGGGCATGGTTTGTTGTCCCATATGAGGGGTGTTCACATGCCCTGCACCACGCATGCGCGGCGCTGGGATACAATACGCCGATAGCATTATTAGGTTTACAGGGGAGCTGCAATGATAGAGATCGCCGTCAACAACCTCGCGGCCGCAACAGGGGCCCGAACCGTGACGGGAGAAGTCGATCGGGTATGCCGCGGGTGCGTTATCGACTCGCGCCAGGTCGAGGAAGGGACGATTTTCGTCGCCTTTCCCGGTGAAAACGTCGACGGCAATGATTTTGCTTCCCGTGCCGTCCAGTCGGGTGCCGGCGCCGTCGTGATGACGCGTGAGCCCGATGCCGAGTTGGTCTCGCTGGCGCAGGACAAGGGATGCGCCATCCTGCTGACCGATGATCCCGAGGAGTTTCTGCTGCGTTTGGCGCACGCGTATCGCCTGGAGCTTGGCTGCCTGGTCGTTGGCATTACCGGTTCCATCGGCAAGACGACGACCAAGGACGTGCTCGCCGCTGTACTCGCCAAGCGCTATCGTGTCTGGGCCACCAAGGGCAATTTCAATAACCTGATCGGCATGCCGCTCACGGTGCTTTCCGCCCCGGCCGGTACCGAGGTCCTGGTGCTCGAGATGGGCATGAACCATTTCCACGAGATCGAGCGCCTGTCCCAGTCCGCCAATCCCAACCTTGCCATCGTGAGCAAGATCGGCACCTCTCACATCGGCATTTTGGGCAGCCGCGAGAACATCGCCCGCGCTAAGGCCGAGATTGTCCAGGGTATGTGCGCCGCCGGCGACTTCTTGCCGCTGCTGGTTTTGGGCGGTGAGGACGACTTTACGCCGTTCATTCGCGATACGTTCGCCCAGCCTGCTGGTATCGATGTGATGCTGGCCGGCGTCTCGGACGATGATGAGGTCCGCGCCCGCGAAGTTCGTGTTGATGACGAGGGCCGTCCGGTCTTTACGCTCGATTTTGGTCAGGGCGAGACAATCGATACCATGCTTGCTATCCCCGGCGTGCAGTCCGTTCCAAATGCCGTTAAGGCCGCCGCGGTTGCCTATCGCCTGGGCGTGACGCCCGAGCAGATCGATGCTGCCTTTAGGGGCCTCACAATCACCGGTCACCGCCAGGAGATCAAGCGCGCCAAGAGCGGTGCACGCATCATCGATGACTCCTATAACGCCAGCGCCGAATCGATGGCAGCCGGTCTCGATCTGCTGTGCTCGCTTTCGTGCACGGGGTCTCGCATGGCGATCCTGGGCGAGATGGGCGAGATGGGCGATGAGGCTCCTCGCATGCATGAGCTCGTGGGCGCCTATGCCGCCGCCAAGAAGCTCGACATGCTGGCGTGCGTGGGTGGTGAGCTGGCCCAGCTTATGGCCGATGCCGCGCGCATGATGGGCATGGACGAGGACCGCATCCAGGTGTTCTCCGATTATCAGCAGGTGCTCGACCGCATGGGCGGCGCGCTTGAAAAACATGATGTTGTACTGGTCAAGGGTTCCCGCTTTGTTGAGCTCGACCGCTTTGTGGAAGGTGTGTGCTAGCCCATGTTCGGCAATCCCTCGTATCCAACGTATCAGGCTTTTTTGGGGCTTGGCATCGCCGCCGCCATTGCGCTGCTGCTCATGCCGTGGTGGATCAAGCTGCTCAAGGTCGAGGGTATCGGCCAGCAGGTTCGTGCCGACGGCCCCAAGCGTCATTTGGTTAAGCAGGGAACGCCCACCATGGGTGGCGTTGTCATCCTCATCGCGATCTCGCTGACCTGCCTGCTGATGGGCAAGCTCACCACCGAGCTCGTGCTCGTGCTGCTCGCCACGCTGGCGACCGGCGTGCTGGGTCTGATCGACGACCTGACCTCCGTTACGCATGGGCGCTCGCTCGGTCTGACGCCTCATGCCAAGATGATCGGCCTAACCATTATCTGTGTCACCTTTACGGTACTTGCCGTCAGCTGGTGCGGCGTCGCCCCCGAGATTCGTTTTCCCGGTGGGTTGACGATCGACCTTGGCGTGCTTTCGACCACCATCTGCGGCTATTCGTTCCCGTGGCTCTATATTGTCTTTTGCTGGCTGATGATTGCCGGTCTTTCTAATGCCGTGAACCTGACCGATGGCCTTGACGGTCTTGCTGGCGGCACCTCCATGATCGCCATGCTCGCCATGGCTGCCATGGCGTTTTTGCACGGAGACGTGAACCTGTCCATCTTCTGTACCGCGTGTGCCGGTGCCTGCTTGGGCTTTCTGTGGTTCAACTGCTATCCGGCGAGCATCTTTATGGGCGATACCGGCTCGCTTGCTCTGGGCGCCGCGTTTGCCTGCACGTCCATCATGACCAACACCGAGGTCGTCTCCCTCATCATCGGCGGCCTGTTTATCGTTGAGACCCTGTCGGTCATGATTCAGGTTGTCTACTTCCATTTTACGCACAAGCGCGTCTTCCTTATGGCGCCCATCCATCATCATTTCGAAAAGAAGGGCTGGGCCGAGACCAAGGTCGTCATCCGTTTTTGGATTATCGCTGCGGCCTTTGGTGCCGTTGGCCTTGCTCTGTTCTTCCAGTTGGGATAGTGGTCTTTCATGCCTCTTGCTGATGTCTTTAGCCTGCTCGTTTTGGGTCAGGGCAAATCCGGTCTCGATGTCGCCCGCTGGGCGCTGGCACATCCCGAGCGCGTAAGCGCCGTTACCGTGTATGGCGGCGGCACCTCTGAGCCCAATGACGCCACGCGTGCGCTCGAGGCTGCTGGTGCGTCGTTTGTCTATGGGACCGAACAGGTCGAGGGCGCCTATGACGTATGCGTGACGTGCCCGGGCATCTCGGAGTTCTCGGGCTTCTTTAAGGCCGGGCGCGAACATGCCGCTCAGATTATGGGTGAGCCAGAGTTTGCCTATCGCCTGTCGCCCGATAACTGGATTGCCATCACGGGCACCAACGGTAAGACGACCACCACGTCGCTGACTGATTATCTGCTCAAGGCTGCCGGCGAGGCCAGCGTAGCTGTCGGCAACATCGGCGAGCCGCCGGTCAACGAGATTGACGGCCGAGCCCACAACGAGTGGTTTGTGGCTGAGCTCTCGAGCTATCAGATTGCTACGACCACCGAGCTCCACCCTCGCGTGGCAGTGCTGCTCAACATCACTCCCGACCACTTGGGCTGGCATAAGAGCCATAAGAACTATGCGCTTGCCAAGATCAAGCTGTTTGACAATATGGGCGATGACGATCTGGTGGTTGTCGACGTCGAAGACGCTGGCATTCACGAGTTCGATGAGTACATCTATACGCCGGGTCGCCGCATCTGCAAGGTCGCTTTTGACGAGCCCGAGGGTGCAGACGCCGCCTTTGTGCGCGACGGCAAAATGGTCGTGCGCCTGAAGGGCGTCGAGACCCAGCTTGTCGCCACGTCCGAGCTCAAGATCTCGGGCCATCACAATGTCATCAATGCCTTATGTGCCGCCACGGCTGCTCTGGCCGTCGGTGCCGATGTCGATGGTGTCCGCCGCGGTCTGGCCTCGTTCCAGCCGCTCGAGCATCGCGTGGAGCCGTGCGGCGAGATTGACGGTGTGCGCTACGTCAACGATTCCAAGGCGACCAACACCGACGCGGTCGAGAAGGCGCTGACGGCATTTCCCGATGACGACGTGATCTTGCTGCTCGGCGGCCACGATAAGGGCACGCCGCTCACGGACTTCGCGCGCGTTGTTATGGATAACGTGCGCTCGGTCGTCTGCTTTGGCGATGCGCGCGAGCGCTTCACCGCCGCTATGGACGAGGCCGATGTCGATGGCGATGTGGATATCGCCCAGGCGGATGACCTACGCGATGCCGTGGACGTTGCCCGTTCGCTGTCGAGCCGTGGCGACGTGATCTTACTTTCTCCTGCCTGCTCTTCGTTCGATGAGTTCTCGGGCTATGAGGAGCGCGGCCGCGTGTTTAAGGACTACGTGGCTCAGCTTGCCGCTGCAGCGAAATCGCAAATGGAATAGGGGTTGCCGGTGAGAGAGGAGAGCCCCCGACAAGGTATGAGGAGGCCCGACTCGGACCGTGCTTCCTCGCGGCGCAGCACACCGCGTTCCGGTCGTGGCAGGCAGTCGTTTAGCGAACGCTATATTGCCGGCGTTCCCGCCCGCATCATGCGCCCCCGTCTGATATTTATGGCCTGCCTGTTTACTTTGGTGTGCTTTGGTCTGCTGATGGTGTACTCGGCGTCTTCGGTCGAGGCGCTGCACGAGAATGGCTCGGCGACGTTTTTCCTGGGTCGACAGGCCGCGTTTGCCGTGGTTGGTGTTCTGGCGCTGATTGCCATCGTGCGCGTTTTGCCGGACAGCTGGTTTGGGGAGGATGTGCTTAGGATCTTCCTTATCGGCATGATAGGGCTACTGTTTCTGGTGTTCTTGGTGGGCAGCGGCAGCCGTGGCGCCACGCGCTGGCTCAACATCGCCGGTATTCAGTTCCAGCCTTCCGAGTTTTTAAAGCCATTTGCCATTGCGTATTCGGCCATCATGCTTGATCGCTTCTTTTCGCCCGGTGGCAACATCAACGAATTCCTTCGCAAGATGGGCATCTACCTGGGTATTTCGCTCTTTCTGATCTTTATCCAGCCCGATTTCGGTACTGTCCTGATCATCCTGTTGACCCTCATGTGCATGGCGTTGTTTGCGGGTCTCGACCCCAGATTTATCATCGGCGTGCTAATCTTCGGCATTCTCGTGATCGTGATTGCACTTGTCGCAGAGCCGTACCGTATGGTGCGTATTCAGGTTGCCTTGAACCCTTGGGCTGACGAGTATGGTGACGGCTATCAGGCCACGCTTGCCATCATGGCCTTTGCCTCGGGCGGTCTGTTCGGCCGTGGCATCGGCAACTCAACCATGAAGTACTCGTATCTGCCCGAGGCGCACAATGACTACATCCTGGCCATCATTGGCGAGGAAGTCGGCTTTGTCGGAACTGTGCTGTTCTTCTTGGTGTTTGCGATGCTGATCTACTCGGCGTTTCGCATTGCCGAGCAGGCGACCGATCGTCGGGGCGCGCTTATGGCGTCTGGCTCCGCGGTCATTCTCGCGGTGCAGTTTTTGATTAACGCGCTGGGCATCCTCAACGTGTTTCCCATGACGGGCAAACCGTTGCCGTTTATTAGCTACGGCGGTTCATCGATTATTGTGTCGCTTATGCTTGCCGGTCTGATCCTGCGCGTTTCGTACGAGAGCGCCCGTCGCGATGAGTACGACCGTCGCCGCGAGAGCTTTGCCGTTATGGATGAGAGTACCGCCGGCGTAGCCCATGTGCGCGGTGAACGACCTTCGCGTAGCGGCTTTACCGTTCTGGATGGTTCTACATCCGAGCCGGCAGCTCGTCCACGTCCGCGGACGGCTCCGCAAGGTCGTCCTCAGCGCCCCAGCCCTCGCAGCGCGGGCGGCGGATATAATCGAATCGATTTGAACTCGGACCCGTCGGCGCGTCTACGCACCGACGACCAGGGACCGCGTGTACGAAGGGACTACCATGACCGATAAGATGACCGTTGCTATTGCAGCCGGCGGCACGGCGGGACACATCAACCCCGCGCTCGCCTTGGCCGAAGAGCTGCGTGATCGTGGCCACCACGTTGTGTTCGTGGGCCAGTCACGCAAGCTCGAGGGTCGTCTGGTCCCCGAGGCTGGGTTTGATTTTGTGCCCATTACGGTCACGGGCTTCGACCGCTCCCGTCCTTGGACGGCGCTGACCTCCCTGTGGCGTGTCAACAAGGCCAAGCGTGCGCTCACCAGTCATTTCTCAAAGGTCGGCAAGCCCGATGCCGCCATCGGTTTTGGTGCCTATGTCGAGGTTCCGCTGCTGGGGTGGTGCAAGGGCGCAGGCGTTCCGTATCTGCTACATGAGCAGAACTCTGTTCCGGGCCTGGCCAACAAGATGATGAACTCCCACGCCGCTCGCGTGTGCATCTCGGTGCCGGCAGCGCGCTCGGTCTTTGAGCGCGAAGGTGACCCTGACCACGTGCTCATGACCGGCAACCCCGTACGTCGCTCGGTGATCGAGGGCGATCGCGCTCGTGGCCGCAAGGCACTTGGCGTTCCCGAGGACGCTACGCTGCTGCTCGTCTTTGGCGGTTCACTTGGCGCCCAGCACCTCAACGAGCGCGTGACTTCGCTCAAAAACGAGCTGCTTTCGCGCAAGAACCTCTATGTGTTGCATTCGACGGGTGCCGACGGCTTTGAGGAGACCGAGCGCGCTTTGGCGCTGACGCCCGAGGAGGCGAAGCGTTACCGCGTCCAGCCTTACATCGACAACATGGGCGATATGCTGGCTGCTGCCGATTTGGTGCTCTCGCGTTCGGGTGCATCGAGCGTGGCCGAGATCGCTGCGCTCGCCGTGCCCTCGATACTCGTGCCGTATCCGCATGCGACGGCCGACCACCAAACCACCAATGCCCGTTATCTGGTCGACGCCGGGGCCGGCGTGCTCTGTGCCGATGCCGATATCGACGGTTCTGCCTTTGCCGATGAGCTGCTGCACCTGGTCGATGACGCGGCAGAGCGCGACGTCATGCGTCAGGCGGCGCGTGGTCTGGCTCAGGATAGGGCCGCCGCTCTTCTGGCCGATGCGGTAGAGGGTTTGCGTTAGTTAGACGGGATATCGTCGGTCGCCCTCGCGCTGATGCGGTAGGTGCGGTACAGTTAACGGGTTACAGGCAGTGTTTACGCAAGGAGTACACGAGCACATGGCTGATTCCCAGACTGCAACCTCCGCGCCCGAGTTTAAGAGCGCCCACTTTATCGGTATCGGCGGCGCCGGCATGAGCGGCATCGCCCTCGTTCTGCACGAGCGCGGTTATGCCGTTACCGGCTCCGACCTTAAGACGTCACGTTATATCCGCCAGCTTACACGCGCTGGTGTGAAGGTGCATGTGGGCCATGAGGCAGCCACGATCGACGAGGTCAAGCCCGACGTGGTTGTTGTCTCCACCGCTATTCCGGAGTCCAACCCTGAACTCGTGCGCGCTCGCGAGCTTGGTATTCCCGTGTGGCCCCGTGCCAAGATGCTCTCTGCTTTGGGCCACGGCTACACTACCGTCGCTGTTGCCGGCACGCATGGCAAGACCACCACGTCTTCGATGTGCGCCACCATGCTCGACCGCATGGGTCTGGATCCGAGCTTCTTGATCGGCGGCATCGTCGAGGGCTATGACACGAACGGCAAGAACGGCTCGGGAGACTACTTTGTCGCCGAGGCCGACGAGTCCGACAGCTCCTTCCTGTTCCTGAACCCCAACGTGGTCATTGTGACCAACGTCGAGGCCGACCACCTCGATCACTACTCGGGTATCGAGGAGATCGAGGCAACTTTCGCCAAATTCATGAGCCTGGTGGGCGAGGACGGCACCGTCATCGTCTGCGGCGAGGACCCGCATCTGGTCGAGCTCGCCAAGTCGACGGGCCGTCACGTGCTTTCCTACGGCTTTGCCGAGAGCAACGACATCGTCTGCGTGCACCCGGATGTCAAGGGCATCCAGAGTGACTTTATCGTTCGCTTTGAGGACGGCACTGAGCACGCTGTGGAGATCAAGAGCAATCCCGGTCGCCACAACATGCTCAACGCCACGGCCGTGCTCACCGTCGCCCATGTCCTGGGCCTTGACATCGCCGCCGCCGCCAAGGCGCTCTCGAGCTTTGAGGGCGTCCGCCGTCGCTTTACCCACGTGGGCGATATCGATGGCATCACCGTGGTCGATGATTACGGCCATCACCCCACCGAGATCAAGGCGACGCTTGCCGCCGCTTCGTCGCTGGGCTACAAGCACGTCGACGTCGTGTTCCAGCCGCACCGCTATTCGCGTCTGCAGGCCCTGTGCGACGACTTTGCCGATGCATTTGCCAATGCCGATAAACTGCTGCTGATTGATGTGTTCTCGGCTGGCGAGATGCCCATTCCGGGTGTCACCTCTAAGATGCTCGCCGATACCGTGCGCGCCAAGCATCCTGGCAAGGAGGTCGTGTACTGCTCCAGCCGTCTTGAGCTCAATCAGGAGCTCGAGCAGATGGTGGGCGAGGGCGACCTGCTGCTCACCATGGGTGCCGGCGACGTTACGACCGTCGGTCCCGAGTTCATTGAGTATCTGACTGCCAAGAAAGACGCTTAAGTCTAATGGGTCTGTTTAACGCCGTCATGGCGCTCTCGGGCATGATCGACACGGATGTGATCGAGGACGAGCGCCTTGCGCGTCATACGAGCTATCGTATCGGCGGCAAGGCCGACCTCTTTGTGACGTGCCATAGCTATCATGCCCTCCGCCGCGCCGTGGCGGTGCTCGATCGCGAGCAGGTGCCGTGGGTCATCATCGGCAAGGGCTCCAATCTGCTGGTTGCCGATGGCGGTTATCGCGGTGCCGTCATTTCGCTCGGACGTGAGTTTCAGCGCACGGTTGTTGCCGATGACGGTTGTACGCTGACGGTCGGTGCGGGCGTGATGTTTGCGCGCCTGGTCAACGATGCCCTGTCGCGTAGCCTCTCGGGCCTTGAGTTTGCCGTTGGCATTCCTGGTTCGGTCGGCGGTGCGATATCTATGAATGCCGGCACACGGACCGAGTGGATTGGCTCGCTGGTTGAGGATGTCGTAACGTTTGACCCGGCATCCGGTATCAAGCATTATGCGGGGTCCGAGATCACTTGGGGCTACCGCGAATGTAGCCTTCCCCGCAATGAGATCATCCTCGAGTGCGTGTTCAAGCTTAAACCGGCGCCCAAGGCCGACATTCGCGAGCGCATGGAGCGGTACCTGACGAGGCGCAAGCGTACGCAGCCCATGGGTCGCGCATCCTGCGGGTCTGTCTTTCGCAACCCGCCCGATGCGAGTGTGGGCAAGCTTATCGAGGATTGTGGATTAAAGGGTTTTTCGATTGGCGGCGCGGAAGTTTCGCCCGTTCACGCTAATTTTATCGTTAATAACGGAACTGCCTCGGCCGATGACGTTGCCGCGGTTATTAGACATGTGCACGGAAAGGTGAGGGAGGCGTATGGCATCGAGCTCAGACCGGAAGTTAAATTCCTCGGCTTCTAGAGCATCGAAACCCACCTTCCGCCGCGCCGGAGGGCGTTCCGGCGCGCCTGCCAAACCTCAACGCAATACCGTCGCGCACTCTAAGTCTGTCGGGCATGCTCGACAGACCAGTCGTCCGGTCGTCGGCTCGCAGCTCGGTAATCGTCCGGCCGCAAAAAAGTCCTCGCGTCCCTCGACGACGTCAAAGCCTGTTATGGGCGCCAAGCCTGCCCGTCCCATGGCAGCTCCCAAGCCCTCGACGGGAACTAAAGCGGCGCGTCCAGGTCGCACGCTGGGCGCATCGAAACCGCGCTCGCTGACATCGGTGCCGGCTACCGCCAAGAAGCCTTCGAGTAAAAAAGGTTTCAACCCGTTATCTTCACTTGGAGCGATGGCAAATAAAACATCAGATGCCGCTTCTGTCGTTACAGGCAAAGGCAAAATCGTGGGCGGCGTTCTGGCCGTCTTGGCCGTGCTCGTCGTCGTTGCCATCGTGGTGATCAACTCTGGACTGTTTACTGCCACTGATATTCAGATTCAAGGCAGCGAGCATGTGACGAAGCACGATGCTATCCAGCTGATCGACTTGCCCGAGGGAACGTCGCTTTTTAACGTCGATCCCGACCAGATTACCGAGGATCTCAAGCAGAACCCGTGGGTTTCGGGCGTGGATGTCCAGCGCCAGTTTCCCCATACGCTTATCATCACGCCGACGGAGCGTAAAGTTATCGCCATTGCGTATATCAGCTCCGACGACCTTGCCTGGGCTATCGGAGACGATGACACCTGGATCGCCCCGCTGTCGACGTCGGTCGAAGTGGACGACCAGGGCAACGTCATCACGACAGGGCAGGGCTCAAATACCTTGACCGGAATCGATGCCGCGCTGGCGCTCGCCAAGCATTATGGCGCGGTGTTATTGACTGATGTCTCGGCGGATGTCGCTCCGGTTTCCGGCCGGGCGGTGAACTCCAAAGCCGTTAAGGCCGGCCTGGATTATGTGCGTGGTTTTTCGAGCGAGTTCTTGGGACAAGTCAAGGATATTTCCACGCCTTCGGTCGAAGCCATCTCGGCAAACCTCAATAACGGCATTGAGGTGTCGCTGGGCGATTCGGACGATATCGCCAAGAAGGAACGCGTAGTCACCAAGTTGCTTTCGCAGGTAGAGGGCGTAACGTATATCAATGTGCGCTCTCCGGGCAACTACACATTTAGGAATGCTCCGACCTCGTAGCGCTGGTTGATGCTTTGTTGAGGGGCCATACCACGCCGTTTATCTGGTTTGTTTGGTTTTCACGGTCAATTATTTGACTGATACGTTCATAATGTGCAAACATAATACGGTTTACCTTTGCATTTACTTTCAACCTGAAGGTTAATGTGCGCAGGGGTCGACCCATGCTATGGCTATAACCTTTGTTCGGAGGACCGACATGCACGAGACAGAGATCAACAACTACCTTGCCGTCATTAAGGTGGTCGGCGTCGGCGGCGGCGGTACCAACGCGGTCAATCGAATGATCGAAGAGGGCATCCGCGGCGTCGAGTTTGTTGCCATCAACACCGATGCTCAGGCACTCGCGATCTCTGATGCCGATATCAAGGTGCACATCGGCACCGACCTTACCCGCGGCCTGGGCGCCGGCGCCAATCCCGAGGTTGGCCGCAAGGCTGCCGATGAGTCCCGCGACGACATCGCCGAGGCGCTCGCTGGCGCCGACATGGTGTTTATCACCTGCGGCGAGGGAGGCGGCACAGGTACCGGCGCTGCTCCCATCGTTGCCGATATCGCGATGAACGAGGTCGGCGCACTGACCGTCGCCGTCGTGACCAAGCCCTTCACCTTCGAGGGCCGCAAGCGTAAGAAGAGCGCCGAGGAGGGCATCAAGACCCTCTCCGATTGCGTCGACACCATGATCGTCATCCCTAACGATAAGCTGCTCGACATCGCCGAGAAGAAGACCACCATGCTCGAGGCCTTCGCGATTGCCGATGGCGTCCTTTCCCAGGGCACCCAGGGCATCACCGACCTCATCACCGTCCCCGGTATCATCAACCTGGACTTCGCCGATGTTAAGACCATCATGAAGCAGGCAGGTACCGCCATGATGGGTATCGGTACCTCTTCTGGGGATACACGTGCCGTCGACGCTGCCCAGCAGGCCATCTCCAGCCCGCTGCTCGAGAGCTCCATCGATGGTGCCACGCGCGTGCTGCTCTCCATCGCTGGTTCCAAGGACCTGGGCATCCAGGAGATCAGCGACGCCGCCGACGTTGTCGCCAACGCCGTCGACCCCGAGGCCAACATCATCTTCGGTACCGTTGTCGACGAGTCCCTGGGCGATCAGGTGCGTATCACCGTCATCGCTACGGGCTTCTCCGATTCCAACGTCAACCGTCAGGACGAGCTCTTTGCTGCTCAGCAGTCTCAGAGCAAGGCCGCTGCCTCCGCTGAGCCGCAGCGCACCGCTCCGGCTGCCAGCCCGGCTCAGGCCGCTCCGACCCGCAACGTCGGTGGTACCGAGCTGCCCAACTTTGGCAACGACCAGTTCGAGCTTCCCGACTTCCTGAAGCGCGGTAGCTTCTAGTTCGTTTTTCTCAACGACCTGCACGGGGTGTGTCCATTTGGATGCACCCCGTTTTGTTTCTCGTTTGTAAACGAAAGCCTCCAATCTCCTTACGTTCCCTTTACGTTTGGTCCCTACCGCTGCGGGTATCCTTTTAAGGAAGTATGACAGCCGTATAAACGCGGACTGCGCGGCGACGCCGCGGTACTTGTGTTATTAGGAGGCTTTAGTATGGCAGCACGTGCGGACAACGTTTCGCGTGTCGACCATGATGGAGTTACGTTGGTGGAGGGCGCGACATCCGATGTCCGCTTTGCCTTTACCGAGCGCACCGGTGGCGTTTCTGAAGATGCGTACTCCTCGCTCAACCTGGGCTCGCATGTAGGCGATGACCCCTTTGCTGTTCAAGAAAATCGTCGTCGAGCGCTCGAAGCTATGGGCACCACTGAGTGCGAGCATAATCTGCTCGTGCCCAATCAGGTACATGGTGACCATATCGTTACGGTGACTTCGAACGGCGCCGACGATCTTGAGGCTGTTCGCGAGCAGATTGCCGAGGGCTGCGATGCCATCGTCTGTACGGCCCATGACGTGCCCGTGCTGCTCTGCTTTGCCGACTGCGTTCCCGTGGTGCTGGTGGCCCCTGGCGGATTTGCCGTGGTGCACTCCGGTTGGAAGGGCACGATTGCACGTATTTCTGCCAAGGCGTGCCAGGCGCTTTGCGATGCTGCCGGCTGCGATGCGAGCGACGTTTCCGCCTATATCGGCCCCCATATCTTGGCTGATGAATATGAGGTATCCCAGGAACTCATGGATCGCTTTGCCGCCGAGTTTTCTTGCATCGATGCGAGCATCTCTCGCATGCTCGATCTTTCCGCTGCCATTTGTGAGGCGCTGGTAGATGCCGGTGTGGACGCGGATAATATCGTGGATACCCAGCTTTCGACTGTGCGTCAGAACGACCGCTTTTATTCCTATCGTAACGAGGACGGCACCTGTGGGCGCCATGCTGCGATCGGCGTGATGCTATGAGAAAGATCGTATCGGTCCTGAGCGCCGCCGTGCTTACGCTTACGCTGTGCGCCTGTTCTTCGGGATCTTCTACCTCTTCCATTACTGTGGCCGGCTCCACGACCTGCCTTCCTATCGCCGAGATTGCGGCAGAGGGCTTTAAGGAGGAGACCGGCATCGACGTGCTCGTTTCCGGTTTGGGCTCTTCCGCTGGCATCGAAGCCGTCAGCGCTGGCACGGCCGATATTGCCAGCTCCTCCCGTGGGCTCAATGCCGACGAACAGGATTTGGGCCTGACTCCCATCGTCATTGCCCACGACGGTATCGCGGTCATCGTGAACGAAGATAACCCCGTCGATAGCCTCTCGACCGAGCAGCTCCGCGATATCTATGCCGGCAAGATTACTAATTGGAAAGAGGTCGGTGGCGAGGACCTGAAGATTCAGGTCATCAACCGAGACGAGGCGTCTGGCACGCGTGAAGCCTTCCGCACCATCGTGATGGACGGCACCCCGTTCGATCGCCGCTCGGCCGTTCTTTCGGGCACGGGCCAGGTGCGCGACGTGGTATCTCGTTCGCGCGGGGCTATCGGCTACATTTCGCTGGGCTTCGTCGATAGCCTCAACGCCAAGACCTCGGTCAAGGCTGTCTCGGTCAATCATGTTGAGGCGTCCGAGAAGACGGTCGCGAGTGGCGGCTATCCCATCTCGCGCGACCTTTACTTCTTTGTGAAGGGTGCGCCTTCGCAGCAGGCGCAGGATTACATCGACTACGTGACGTCCGAAAAGATGGACAAGCAGATTCGCGAGGCGGGCTTTATTCCCGTCACCAACGACGAGAAGGGGAGTGAGTAGCATGGAAGCACAGGAAAACTCCCAGACTGAGCAGAATGCTCAGGCGCCCAAGAAGCGCGAGCTGGCGCTCGTATCGCGCAGCACCTATATCAAGGAGAAGGCGCTGCAGTGGATTTTCTTTGCCTGCGCGTTCTTGGCGGTTGTTACCGTCATCCTGATTTTTGTCTTTACCACGTACTCGGCGCTGCCCGTCTTTACCGACATCGGTCTGGCGGACTTCTTTAGCTTTACGTGGGCGCCCTCTGAGGGCCACTACGGCATCGTGTCGCTGCTTGCCGGCTCGGGTCTGGTGACCGTCGGTGCGCTCGCCATGGGTGTGCCCCTAGGCGTGGGCACGGCCGTGTATCTGGTCGAGATCGCCAGCAAGCGCGTGCGCAAGCTCATCAGCCCTGCCGTTGACCTGTTGGCCGGCATCCCTTCTATCATCTATGGCTTCTTTGGCATGATCATCATCCGTCCGTTTATCGCGCAACTGACCGGTGGTCTTGGTTTTGGTGCGCTGACGGCGTGGTTCGTGCTTGCCATCATGATCGTCCCTACCATCACCACGCTCACCATCGATGCCCTCAATTCCATTCCCATGGGTATTCGCGAGGCATCGTATGCCATGGGTGCTACTAAATGGCAGACCATCTATAAGGTCGTGCTACCTGCCGCTAAGCTGGGTATCGTGGATGCCATCGTGCTGGGTATGGGCCGTGCCATCGGCGAGACCATGGCCGTGCTCATGGTCGTGGGTAACGCCCCGGTTATTCCCGACAGCATTGCGAGCCCCATCTCGACGCTCACGAGCCAGATCGCGCTCGACATGAGCTATTCCTCGGGTCTGCACCGCTCGGCGCTGTTCGGCATGGGCGTGGTCCTGTTTATCATCTCCGCCGCGCTGGTGGGCATCGTCCGTCTGATTTCCAAGAAGAAGAGGGGGTAGGCTATGTCCGATTCCGTTGACACGACGGTCGATACGACCTCGTCGCGCGAGCGCATCAAGCGTGCCCTTTCCCATGGCAAGAAGGGCCGCCTCAACAAGGACCTGTCCAACAAGATCATGCTTGGCGTGTTTCGTGCCGCGGCATACATCACCACGCTGGTGCTGGTCGCTATCATTGCCTATGTGGTCATTAACGGCCTGCCGCATATCTCGCTCGACTTTATCTTCGGTTGGCCCCAGGGCGTCAACGCCGAGGGCGGAATTTGGCCCACGATCGTCTCGACCGTCTATGTGACGGCGCTCGCCATGCTTATCTGCACGCCGATTGCTGTGCTGGCAGCCGTCTATCTGGCCGAGTACGCCAAGCAGGGCAAGGTCGTCGAGCTCATTCGCTACGCTGCTGACGCTTTGGCCTCGGTGCCCTCCATTGTTATGGGCCTCTTTGGCTACGCCTTGTTTGTCGAGGCTATGGGTCTGGGCCTTTCGATGGTCTCTGCCGCTCTGGCACTTGCGCTCTTGATGCTTCCCATCGTCATGCGCACCACCGAGGAAGCCATCCGCGCCGTTCCGCGCTATATCCGTTGGGGCGCATATGGTCTGGGCGCCACCAAGTGGCAGGTCGTCTCCAAGATCGTGCTTCCTTCTGCCTTTGGCCGCATCGCCACCGGCATTGTCCTTGCCATCGGCCGCGCCATCGGCGAGACCGCCGTGGTGCTCTACACCATGGGTCAGGCCATCAACCTGCCTATTTCGCCGCTCGATTCCGGTCGTCCCATGACCGTTCACCTTTATCTGCTCGCCAATGACGGCATCAACATGAACGCAGCCTACGGCACCGCGCTTTTGCTGATGGCGATTATTCTGGCCTTCAACCTGTTTGCGCGCTATCTGTCGCGCAAGCGCCGCTAGTTAAGGAGTCCCATGTCCGTCTATCAGTCCGCTCCCACGCCGGAGCAAGCGGCCATCACGGCCAAGGATTTCAACTTTTGGTACGGTGACTTTCATGCGCTGACGGGGCTCGACCTCAACATCGCCAAAAACGCCATCACCTCGTTTATCGGTCCTTCGGGCTGCGGCAAGTCGACGTTTTTGCGTTGCATCAACCGCATGAATGACCTGATCGAGGGTACGCGCGTCGAGGGCACCATGACGCTCGACGGCAATGATATTTATGCCGAGGGCGTCGACCCGGTCGACCTTCGCCGTCGCGTGGGCATGATCTTTCAGCAGCCCAACCCGTTTCCCAAATCCATCTACGAGAATGTCGCCTTTGGCCCTCGTCTGCAGGGCGTGACTAGCAAAAGCGACCTCGATGACATCGTGGAAGAATCGCTCAAGCGCGCCAACCTCTGGAAAGAGGTATCCAATCAGCTCAACAAGGATGGTTTGGCGCTCTCGGGCGGTCAGCAGCAGCGTCTGTGCATCGCGCGCGTGCTTGCGGTGCAACCCGATGTCCTCCTGATGGACGAGCCCTGCTCCGCCATCGACCCCACATCTGTCTCTAAGGTCGAGGATCTGATGGCCGAGCTGGCGCCCGAGATGACGATCATCATCGTCACGCATTCAATGCAGCAGGCAGCTCGTATCAGCGACTACACCGCATTCTTCTTGCAGGAAGTTGCCGGCGAGCCCGCCACGCTCATCGAGTATGGTCAAACCGACGCGATCTTCACCAGCCCGGTGGACTCGCGGACGGAAGACTATATCACCGGCCGCTTTGGCTGATCGGTGCGACTAGTCCCAAGCCGATCGGACCTAGTCCGGTGCGTATTCACTGTGCGGGCGGCATGACCGCACCCAACTGATTGGAGTGAACCATGCGCAAACTGTTTTCCCGTCAGCTCGTCGAGGCCCGTCACGAGATGCTGAGCATCTACGAGGCCGTCGATCTGGCCCTCCACGATGCCGTGAAGGCCTATGTGACCGACGACCGCAAGCTCGCCACCAAGACCAAGAAGCGCACGCTTTCGATTGACGCGCGCTGCGCCAACCTGGAGGCCGTCTGCTACAACCTGATCGCCACGCAGTCACCGGTCGCCTCCGACTTCCGCCTGCTTCAGACGATCATCTACGTCGACTTTAACCTGCAGCGCATGACCGATAAGGTTCGCCAGATCTGCCGCGCCACGCGTCACATGGTCAAGGCCGACATCTCGCTGCCCCAGGAGCTCGTCGGTACGGTTGAGGCCGAGGCCGAAGCTGTTTACCAGGTGCTGGACTCTTCGCTTTCTGCGCTCGTCACCAATGACATGTCCATCATCTGCAACTTGGCCGTCGAGGACGAGCCGGTGCACGCCGCCTACGAGAAGTTCTTCCGCACCTTTAACCGTATGGATACGGGCGACTTTATGGACGACGACAGCAACTATGACGACCTGCGCCGCGCCATCATGGTTTCGCGCTACCTCGATCGCATCGCTTCGATTTCCATCGATGCCGCTTGCCGTCTGACCTTCCTGTTGACTGGTCAGCGTATGAACGCCGGCGATATCGCCCGTGTGGACGAGGATGAGCTCGAGAGCATGCGCGTGCCTTCGGGCGAGGGTGTTATCATGAGGCCCGCCGTCGACGCTCACTACGTTGCCAAGGTGCCCGCTAACGAGGTCAGCGAGGGTCTTCGCTACCTGCTCGATCATCTTGAGGACGAGGACGATGGCGAGGACGACGAGGAGTAAGTGACCCCGTTCGTCGAAAGATTGTAAATACCTAAGTGAGCGCGGCCTTGCACATGCGGGGCCGCGCTCTTGCGTTAGCATGGGACTACTTGTTTGGCTGTCAGCGGAGGCGATTAGCAATGGATAACTATTTGGACTTGATGCGCGCTCGCCGCGAGCAGATTCTGGAACGTTTTTATGCGGCGCTCGATCGCGCGGGCCGTTCTCACGACGCCGCGCGCCTCATTGCCGTGTCCAAGACCGTTGGTGTCGATGAGACCGTTGCCGCCATCCAGGCGGGGTATCGCCATTTTGCCGAGAACCGCCCGCAGGAGCTGGTTCGCAAGCTCACGGGTCTGGCGGAGCATCCGGAGCTGCCCGAGGTGCGCTTCGATATGATCGGCAACCTGCAGACCAATAAGATCAATGCGGTGCTGGGCTCAGCCGAGCTGATTCACTCGGTGGGTTCGCTGCATCTGGCACAGGCGATCTCGAGCCGTGCTGTCCGCAAGATTGAGGCAGGCGAGCTCGCCGGTCCCCAGCGTGTGCTCATCGAGGTCAATGTGAGTGGTGAGGAGTCGAAGGGAGGCTTTTCGCCCGATGAGATTCGCGCCGCCGCGGGTGAGCTTGCGGAACTTGAGGGAATTTGCGTACAGGGGCTTATGACTATGGCGCCCCGGGGGAATAAGGATGTGGCACGCCGCACCTTTGCGGGGCTTCGTGAGCTGAGGGATGAGCTGGAGGCTGCGCATCCCGATTTGAACCTGCCTGAGCTTTCCTGCGGCATGAGCGAGGACTTTGAGCCTGCCCTTGAGGAGGGCTCTACGCTCGTTCGCCTGGGCAGGGTAGTATTTAGCCCGGAGTTTGCAGTAAAATAAGGCTCTGAAGTGCGCACTGATTATCGGGGCGCCTGCACTAAACCGCGAGAGGACACAACCATGGGCTTCCTTGACGAGATTAAAAATAAGATGCACCTGGGCGGCCAGCAGGGTTACGACCAGGGTTATGGCCAGGACGACGACTACGGCTACGATGACGGCTATGACGATAGTTATCAGGGCAACGGCTACGGCGGTGCTTCGGGCGAGGGCTTCTACACCCAAGACGAGCCGAGCAACGGCCTGCTTGGTCAGACGCGCCGCGGTGAAGCTGAGTCGGTTGCCGTGTATACGCGCTCCGGTCAGCTGGTCGGCGATGACTCCCGCCATGCCACGACGTATAACCCGCCTTCGCGCTCGCAGGACAGTGTTGCGAGCGGTTATCGTCCTGGTGCCTATGACACGCCGTCGAGCTACGCCGAGAACACCCGCGCCCGTGCCGCCGCTGCGCCCGCGCCTGCACCGAGTGATGCCTCGGCCTATGCGAGCAATATCATCAACGCCACGCCGCAGCTGCCGGCCTATGTCCTGCGCCCCGAGAGCTATGACGACGTGGAGACCGTGGTGCGCCGCGTTCGCACCAAGCAGCCTGTCGCACTGATTTTTGTGGGCGTACGCACCGAAGTTGCTAAGCGCGTCTTGGACTTCTCTTACGGCTTTGCCTGCGGTCTGGGTGCCACGGTCAAGGAGGTGGGCGACCGCGTGTTCATGGTGCTGCCCGCCGGCTGCGAGGTCAAAGATTCCGATCTCAAGAAGCTTCGTGCCGACGGCTACCTTAAGTAAAGACAAGACGAGGAGATTCCCATCAACATCTACACTATCGTCCAGCTGGTCAACACGCTGTTCAACTTCTATTCCACGCTCATTGTCGTCTACTGCTTTATGACGTGGATTCCCATGAAGCAGGGTGGTTTGCTTCAGGATATTGCTGCGGTGCTCGATAGCGTGTGCGGTCCGTGGCTCAACCTGTTCCGTCGTTTCATCCCGCCGATGGGCGGTATCGATTTTTCGCCGGTCGTTGCGATTATTGCGTTGCAGTTGGTGCAGAGGCTGGTTCTGCAGCTTCTTATAGGTATACTCGTGTAGAACTGACTTAGTAACTTACGTCGGGCGTGTAGCGCCGAGGCGATGAAAAAGGAGACTTGTTATGGCTATTACCCCTGCAGACATCCAGGCTCAGACTTTCTCTGAGGCCAAGCGTGGCTACGATCCTGCTGAGGTCGACGTCTTCTTGGAGACGCTGTCCTCCGAGGTTGACGCTATGCTCGCTAAGATCGTCGACCTTAAGGGTCGTCTGACTGCTACCGAGCAGCAGCTTGCCGATGCGCAGGCTCAGCTTGCCCAGGCTCAGGATGCCACCGCCCAGGCCGTTCCTGCCGCCCCCGTGGCTGCTCCCGCCCCTGACTTCTCCGCTCAGGAGCGCCAGATTTCCGCTGCCCTGATCGCTGCCCAGCAGACCGCTGAGACCATCGTCAACGATGCCAACGAGAACGCTGAGCGTATCCGCAACGAGGCTGACGCCAAGGCCCGCGAGGTTATCCGCCAGGCTCTGACCGAAAAGCAGGCCGAGCTCGAGGAGATCGATCGTCTCAAGGCTTCCCGTGAGGAGTTCAAGGCCGAGTATCTCAAGCTCATCCAGCACTTCATGGACGATGCCCAGAACTCCTTCCCGGCCGACCTCATGGCCTCCACGCCGGTCGGTTCTGCCGCTTCTCCTGCGGTGACTGTTCCCGCCGAGCCGCTGCCCGTCGCTGATCCGGTTGTCCCCGTGGCCGATCCCTTCGCCCCGATCGACAACTTTGCCGCCGACGACCTGGACTAACATTCGGCCTACAATTTAGTGCCTAGAAAGGACCCGCAGCTTGCGGGTCCTTTTTTATGACTGTGCCGGGGTGCGTAACATAAAAAACCGAGCCCTGCACATAATGGCGCAGAACTCGGCGAACGGGTGAACGGTAAAAGGTAGATTTTAAGGCATGTCCCAAAAATCTACTTGAGGAGGAAGTCGGGGAGGGGAATGGTACGGGCCTCGCGATGCTCGGGATCGGCGATATGGTCGGCAGGATATCCGCAGACGAGCATGTGATAGGGATAGACGCCCTTGGGCAGATTGAACTGCTCCTGTGCCACCTCAGGCTTAAAATGGCATACCCAGCACGTTCCCAGGCCCTGCTCGGTGGCCTCCATCATCATCTGATCGCACACGATGGACGTATCGATTTCACTGGAATTCATCTGGTCATACGGGCGCACCCAAGCATCATCGGTAACGCTGCAAATAAGGAAGACAAGCGGAGCTCCAAAGATAGACCCATCACGAGCAAACCGAGGCTGACAAGCAGCAGCCTTCTCCAACAGCTCAGGCGTATCCAGCACCATCACACGGGCTGGATGATTATTACAAGCAGAAGGAGCAATACGCCCAGCCTCAATAACAGCATCAACCACCGACTGCTCCACGGCCCGAGTCTCAAACTCACGACAAGAATAACGACCCCGAGCCAGATCCAAATAAGACATACAAGCCCTCCAACAATTAAAAATCAAACAAACCCAAAGTAACCCAAACAGTACCCAAAGCAGCAATCAGTCAAACGCTCATCAAGGGCCAAAGTGTCCGAACGGATACCAAAGGTCCCTTCAGCCAAACCCCCGTCGCGCTAAATCTATCAGCCAAAGTTCCCAATGGTGGTGCATAAGGGCAATATGACAGAAGTACAGAAACTC
>CATWID010000017.1 GCA_958350755.1 uncultured Collinsella sp. | reverse complement strand
GTGCGGAGAAAGGAGGCTGGGGATTCGAACCTCAAAAAAGGAGGCATCCTTTCGGACGCCTCCCTTCAGTGGGCTTATTATTCTTGCGCACTACACCTCGGGCGCCTTGGCGACGGTCTCGCTTTCTGCCGTGAGCGGGCGGTTGTCGATGCGGCGGCCCAAGCGATCGAGCTTCACGAGTAGCCACTCAATGGGATTCGGCCCTGCGCCTTCCTCGTCGGCAACCAGGTCCATGACGGCGATCTTGGTGCCATCCTGCTTGAGCGTAACGCTGCCCACCTTGTCGCCCACATGCACCGTGCCCGAAAGATCGTCGTAGCTAACCTTTTCGGTCACCTCGCCGGCAAGGGAAAACACGGTCGCTTGCGCCGTAGGATCGGCGAGCGTGGCGTCGATCGTCTTATCCGTCCAGTCGGCTTGGCCAATGCGCGCCATAAGCGGGTTGCCGTTGGCGGTCTTTTCCTGCGTGTTGGCGATTGCGACCGTCACCTTGTGACCGTAGTACCAATTGGCAAGGGTTGCGGTATCGGTAAAGCGCTGGTCGGTGGTGGTGGAGTTCAAAACGACGGTGTAGATCTCGTCGCCATCGCGGTTGTAGGCACCCGTAAAGCAATAGCCTGCATCATCGGTGGTGCCGGTCTTGCCACCGATGTTGCCATCTTGGCCTAGCAAATAGTTATGCGTGTCCATGGAATGCGAATGGTCGGTGCCGTCGGCGCCCGTGACCTCGATCCAGGAATCTTCGCTCGCTACGACCTCGCGGATCGTGTCGTTTTTCATGGCCTCCTGCATCATCAGCGCTACGTCGTGTGCGGTTGAGTGCATATCGCCAGCCCACTCATCAAAGTCCAGACCATGCGGGTTTTCAAAAAGCGTGCCGGTGCAACCGAGCTTCTTAGCGCGCTCGTTCATGGCTTTCACAAATGTTGCCTCGGCGTCTTTGGTCTTAGGGTCGATCTTCTTGCCCACATATTCGGCGAGCACGATGGCGGCGTCGTTGCCCGAGGGAATCATCAGGCCGCGCAGTGCCTGCTTCACGGTGAGCTCGTCGCCTTCGAGTAGGCCGGCTGTTGAATTGCCCACGGTGGCTGCGGCGTTGCTCACCGTGACCTTCTCGTCCATCTTGCAATTCTCGACGGTTAGGATTGCGGTCATGACCTTGGTGATCGAGGCAATCTTGACCTGCTCATCGGCGCCGCGGGCATAGTAGACGGTGCCGTCTTTGCCCATGACGAGGGCATTGGTCGCATCGATATCGGGCAGGTTTTCGGCCGTGATGCCGCGCGCATCGGCGGTTTTGCCGCAAACATTGTCGGTCGTGAGTACTTGGGCGCCGGCGACGGTGGGCACGCCAGCGGCAAGGGCGATGGCGCAGACAAAGCCGGCGGCAAGCTGGGCTGAGCGCTTTGCAAAAGAGGTGAGGGACTTCACGGATTTCGCTTTCGACGGGATGGTCTCTTCTGGAACTAGAGTATATCGTTTGCCGGCGTCGGCGATCATCGCGTGCGTGCGTGGCCCACATCCGCGCCCGAACGGGCACAAGGGTGCTTAAGGTCGACTTAATCGCCCGCGCTTGTTGTGTGTGGCACGCGCCGCCTCGGGCATAATGGAGCGCGAGAGGAGCACGCATGAACGAGCGCATTTTGGTAGTTGATGACGAGAAAGCCATCGCCGACCTGGTTGGTATCTACCTTACAAAAGAGGGCTTTGATGTCCAGATTGCCTACAGCGGGGCCGATGCGGCCAAGGCGATTCTGGAGCAGGAGTTCGATCTGGCGCTGCTGGATGTCATGCTGCCCGATATCGATGGATTTGAGCTGCTGCGTACGATCCGTTCCAGCCATACCTATCCTGTGATCATGCTGACGGCGCGCGATGCCCAGCAAGACAAGATCGAGGGCCTTTCGCTTGGCGCGGACGATTACGTGGTTAAGCCGTTCCGTCCGCTGGAGCTCATCGCGCGCGTGCACGCTCAGCTTCGCCGCTACACCAGCTACGGTAGCCGCTCGCAGGCGGCCGAGTCTCCGACCATCCAGCTCGACGGACTGGAGATCAACCGCGATGCTCGTTCCGTGACGGTGGACGGTGCGCCGGTGCGCCTTACGCCCATCGAGTATTCCATCTTGCTGTATCTGGTCGAGCATCGTGGTAGCGTGGTGCCCGTGGAGGACCTGTTCCGCGCGGTGTGGAACGAGGACTTTATGCCCGGCTCCAACAATACGGTTATGGTGCACATTCGCCATCTGCGCGAAAAGATCGGCGACGATGCCCAGAAGCCGCGCTTTATCAAAAACGTCTGGGGCGTCGGCTACATAATCGAATAACGCCTTTGATGGTGGGGGAGTAGATATGACAAAAGACGATAGGCGGGCATTCGAGGTACCCGATCGACTCTTTGAATACGTAAGGGCGGTCGTTGACAACCGTGCGCTAGCGACGGTGCTGCTCTTTTTGCTGAGTCTGCTGCTCATCGGCATTGACAATATCGTTGGCATCCTGGCAGTTCTACTCATTGGCTTTTTGCTGATTGATCGATTCGAAATCGTTCGCCGCTGTGTGGTGATCGGCGGCGCCGCGTGGACAATTACGTTGGCGATTGGCGCCATGGCGCTCGGCGGCATCGAAGGGCCGGTGCTGTTCGATGCCGGCTTTGTATTCAACATGCTTGGCTTTGTGCTGGCGCTTGCCGTGTGCGTCCTGTTCTTCTGCGGACGCGCCCTGTACTACCAGGGTTACGAGCAGGGCGAGCTGCACGCCGACCGCGTGATTGCCGCCCGCATTCAGGACCGTCTGATCGATAACCCCGACACATGGGACAACATTGACGGCGACTTCCTCGAGGTCGAGGGCGCGCTCAACCGGGCGCGCGATTGCGAGCGTAGGGTTCAACAAGCCCTGCGTGACGAATCCCACCGCAAAGATGACCTGGTGACGTACCTGGCGCACGACCTGCGCACGCCGCTCGCCAGCGTGGTGGGCTACCTTTCGCTCTTGCAGGAGGCCCCCGATTTGCCGCTTGAGCAGCGCACACGTTTTACGGGCGTGGCACTCGACAAGGCCCACCGGCTCGATGCGCTCATCGAGGAGTTCTTCGACATCACGCGCTTTGATTTCCACGATATCGTGCTCACCCGCAGCTACGTCGATTTGGGGCTCTTACTGGCACAGGTGGCCGACGAGTTCTATCCCATTCTCAACGAACAGCATAAAGAAGCCCAGGTTGATATCTGCGAGGATCTGACGGTGCTCGTGGACGGCGACAAGATGGCTCGCGTATTCAACAACATCATGAAAAACGCCGTTGCCTATAGCTATGAAGGCTCGATGATCACGATTGAGGCCAGACGTTTGGGTAACGGCGGCGTGCGCGTACGATTTATAAACCAGGGCGATCCGATCCCTGAGCCAAAGCTCAAGGTGATCTTTGAGAAGTTCTATCGCCTGGATGCGGCGCGTGCGACCAATCGCGGCGGCGCTGGGCTGGGTCTCGCCATCGCCAAGGAGATTGTATGCGCGCATGGCGGCACCATCGCGTGCGAATCGACGCCCGAGCATACCGTTTTTGCCATCGAGCTGCCCGCCGCGTAGCGTAGGCGCCCTTACAAACACCTGACAATGCGCTCACGTGCGTATGAGCCGCGGTTTCTACTATCGATACTGCTGAATTGATATCGACGTGGAGGTATGCGGTATGACGGCTGGTGTGGCTATGGAGCCCACGGAGCTCGAGGAGCTAATGGAGGCGCGAGCCGAGGCTGCGCACGAGCGCGAAGTCGGAGACGCGACGCGCCCCACGGCGCAGGATCTTGCCGCCTCGCCGACGCGCATCGATGTCGAGGGCCTCGACCTGTTCTATGGCGACCATCATGCGCTCAAGGACGTGAATATCAAGATCCGCGACAAGCAGATCACCTCGTTCATCGGGCCTTCGGGCTGCGGAAAGTCCACGTTGCTGCGCTGCTTTAACCGCATGAACGACGGCATCAAGGACTGCCGAATCGAGGGCAAGATTGCGATCGATGGTCAAGATATCCTGGGCGATTACGACATCTGCCGCCTTCGCCAGCGCGTGGGCATGGTGTTCCAGCGCCCCAACCCGTTTCCCATGAGCATCTACGACAACGTCGCGTACGGCCCCCGTGGCATGGGCGTGCGCGATCGCGTCGTGCTGGATGAGCTGGTCGAGGATTCCCTTTGCCGAGCCGCTCTGTGGGATGAGGTCAAGGACAAGCTCAAGGAGTCGGGCCTGGGTCTTTCGGGTGGACAGCAGCAGCGCCTGTGCATCGCCCGTGCACTTGCCGTGCAGCCCGACATTCTGCTGATGGACGAGCCCACGAGCGCCCTCGATCCCGTGTCGACGCTGGTGGTGGAGCAGCTTGCCTGCGAGCTCAAGGAGACCTGCACGTTGGTGGTCGTTACGCACAATATGCAGCAGGCGGCGCGCATCTCCGACTCGGTCGCGTTTTTCTTGCTGGGCGAGCTGGTGGAGCACGCGCCCACCGCTCAGCTCTTCAAAAAACCGACCGATTCGCGCACAGCGGATTATTTGACGGGACGTTTTGGCTGATACCATCTCGTAAAGGTACCTTTAGGGTTAAGATGCGGTCATGCCGGCCGCAAAGGGGTTCAACATGATCTACTACGTCGAGGACGATGACAACATCAGGGATTTGACGGTCTATGCGCTGCGCAAGCAGGGAATCGAGGCCGAGGGCTTTTCGTGCGACGGCGAGTTTAAGGCCGCCGTGGCGCGACGGGTACCCGATGCCGTCCTGCTCGACATCATGCTGCCCGATACCGATGGTTTGGCGATTATGCGTCGCCTGCGCGCCGACCGCCTGACGGCGACGGTGCCCATCATGATGCTTACTGCCAAGGACACCGAGCTCGACAAGGTGATGGCGCTCGATGGCGGTGCCGACGATTACCTGACTAAGCCGTTTTCGCTCATGGAGCTTGCGAGCCGTTGCCGCGCACTGCTGCGTCGCGGCGGCATGGTCAAGCAGGCGAGCGATGTGCTCAGTGTGGGCGACATCGTGCTCTCGCCCAGCCATCGCGAGGTGACCGTTGCCGGCGAGCCGCTTAAGCTCACCCTGCGCGAGTTCGACCTGCTTGAGTATCTCATGCGCAAGCCCGGCGTGGTCTTTACCCGCGAGTCGTTGCTGCAGAGCGTGTGGGGCTGGGACTTCGACGGCGGTTCGCGCACCGTTGACGTGCACGTGCAGACGCTTCGCCAAAAACTGGGCGAGCATGCCAGCGCCATCGAGACCGTGCGCGGCGTGGGCTACCGCTTGGCCGAGCCTTCTGCCGGTGATGGTGCCGAAGGTGACGACACCGCGGCCACCGCATCGGAGGAGTAACCCGTGGTCTTCGCCCCCCAGGGAAAACAAACGCTGTCGCACCGCGTTTTTGTGACGATCTTTGTTTGCGCCATGGCGGTTATCGTGGCGTTTACGGTGTTGGGTGCGTTCTTTGTGCAAAACACCTTGGCGGATGCCACGAGTGCCAATCTGGCGCAGGAAACCGAGCTCATTGCTGCCGCCCTCGACGAGCAGCAGGAGCCCATCCCGTTCTTGCGTAGCCTCGATCGCGAGGACTTACGCATCACGCTGATTAACAAGGATGGATCTGTTGCCTACGACAACGAGGCGTCGCCTTCCACACTGCCCAACCATGGCGATCGCCCCGAGGTCATCGAGGCCTTTGAGAGTGGTTCGGGTTCCGCGGAGCGCGCAAGCTCTACACTCGACGAGATTATGCTGTATCGCGCCGTCACCCTTGATAACGGCCAGGTCGTTCGCTTGGCGCAGGCCCAGCCTGGCGTTGCGGCGATTTTGCTGTCGATGCTGGCGCCGATGCTGCTTATCGCAGCAGCAGGTGCAGTACTCTCGTTTTTTATGGCGCGCCGTGAGTCCCGTGCCATCATCGCGCCGTTACAAGAGGTGGATTTGGATCACCCACGCCGTAGCTATGAGCACGCCTATGCCGAGATGGTTCCCATGCTTGAGCGCATCGAGTCGCAGCGCCAGGAACTCAAGCGCCAAATGGCGGTGCTAGCGGACAACGACCGTATGCGCCGCGAGTTCACGGCGAATATCACCCATGAGCTCAAGACGCCGCTTACGGCGATTTCGGGCTATGCCGAGCTCATCGCAAATGGCATGGTCGAGGGCGAGGACGACCTGCGCAACTTTGGCGGTCGCATCTATCGTGAGGCGGGCCGCTTGGCAGCGCTTGTCAACGACATCCTTACGCTGTCTAACTTGGACGAGGCCGAACGTGCGACTGAAGGCGAGGCAGTGCCCATTGGTTCCACGGAGCCTATTGAGCTCTCGCGTGCGATCTACGCGGTTGAGCAGCGTCTTGAACAGGTCGCCCGTCAAGCGAATGTGACGATAAGTCATGAGACCAAGCCTGTGGTCATCGAAGGCGTGTCGCGCTTGGTCGACGAGCTCATCTATAATCTGGCAAGCAACGCCATCCGCTACAATCGGCCCGGCGGTACGGTTACGCTGCAGTGCGGCACCAACGACGAAGGCCATCCGTTCCTCGCTGTCGCCGACACGGGAATCGGTATCGCGCCTGAAGAACAGGGCAAGGTATTTGAGCGGTTCTATCGCGTGGACAAGAGTAGGTCCAAGGCACGCGGCGGAACCGGCCTGGGGCTTGCCATTGTCAAGCATGCGGCCCTGTATCATCACGCCACGCTTGATCTGTCGAGCGAGTTGGGCGTGGGAACCACCATTACGGTGACGTTTCCCATACAGCAGGACGAGCCATTCGCATAGCGATACAACACAGATATTGATGTAGACGCCGCATTTGACTTTCGGGTGCGGCGTTGTTGTGCAATTTTACGATTGCTTCCGACATTTTTACAGGAGAGCCTGTTTCTTATGTATAGAGTTTGGTCTCGGTAAAAAGATGCGATAACATACGGACAGTTTTGTCAATCCGAACTGGGGAAATGAAAGGCAAGCTGCATGACCCTTCTCGAACTGTTCCAGCTGCTGAAGAAGCACCTCAAGCTGGTCATCACCCTTCCGGTGGTCTGCGCGATCGCCATGGGCATCGTGTCCTTCGTTGCGATGGACAACACCTATACCGCGACGACGAGCATGTACATTCTCGCCAAGACCGACGATAGCGGTCAGATGAGCTACAACGATCTCTCGGCGAGCCAGATGCTTTCCAACGATATCGCCACGCTGCTGGATAGCGATAGCGTTAAGAGCGGCGCCGCCAAAGAACTGGGCCTCACCGATTTGGATGACTACAAGGTGTCTGTTTCCTCCGAGACCACCACGCGTGTCATTACGCTTTCGGTTACCGGCACCGATGCCAAGGAGACGGCTGAGGTCGCAAAGGCCATTGCCAGCTCGGTGAGTACGGTCGCTCAGAACGTCGGCGCTGCCCAGAGCATCAACGTTATCGACGAGGCTAAGACCCCCGAAGCCCCCAGCGGCCCCAAGCGCACGCTGTATATTGCCGTCGCGTTCCTCGCCGGTATCTTTATCGCAGTTGCCTATGTCGTTTTGGCAGACATGCTCAATACCCGCATCCGCGGTGCCGAAGAGGCAGAAGAGCTCCTGGGTATTCCCGTTGTTGGCCGAATTCCGGCTATGAAAGGTGGTAAATAGGCATGGCTAAGGCAAAGAACACCGATAAGCTCGTTGTACAGAATGCCGCCAAGACCCTTCTGGCCAACATCCGCTTTGCGAGCGTGGACGACCCCATTCGCACCATCACCGTTACCTCCTCGATTCCCAACGAGGGCAAGTCTACGGTTTCCATTAACCTTGCTCAGGCAATTGCCACGAGCGGCAAGTCCGTGCTCCTGGTCGAGGCTGATATGCGCCGCAGGTCCCTTTCCGATATGCTCGGCGTTCGTTCGCGCGGCGGACTCTATGCGGTCCTTTCCGAGCAGATCTCCATTGACCAGGCAATTGTCGAGACGGGTCAGAAGAACTTCTACTTCCTCGATGCCGAGCCGCACATTCCCAATCCTGCCGACATCATCGTCTCCCATCGCTTTGCCAAGCTGGTAAAGGCACTGTCCGCCAAGTTCCAGTACGTCATCTTCGATGCTCCTCCGGTCGGCACCTTCATCGATGCTGCCGAGATTGCCAGCTTGACCGACGGCGCGCTGTTCGTGGTGCGCGAGGACTTTACCAAGCGCGAAGAGGCGCTCAACGCTATCGCCCAGCTTAAGAAGTCCGAGAAGGTCAAGCTCATCGGTACCGTCATGAATTACTGTGAGACCGAGACCAGCGAGTACTACTATTCTTACTACACCAAGGACGGTAAGAAGGTTAAGAAGGGCTCCGACGATCAGGGCACTTCCAAAAAGGGCATCTTCACCAACCGAGCAAACGTTTAGTTGATTAAGGCTGACCTATGCGTGACATTCATTGCCATATCTTGCCGGGTGTAGACGACGGCGCCGCCGATCTCGAAGAGAGCTTGGCGATGCTCGAGGCTGCCAAGCGGGCCGGTGTAACCAGAATCGTTTGCACTCCTCACTGCCGTGATCCCTATTTTGATTACGACAAGATGTGGGATGCCTTTGAGCTGCTGCGCGATAACGCTGACGGTTTTCCGCTCCAGATGGGCTTCGAGGTCAACCATCGAAAGCTCGTTGAGCTTGGTATCGATGCCGCGGATCACTTGCATTTCGATGGGACCAACGAGTTTCTGCTCGAGCTTTCGACGCATGCCGATGCGTATGCGTTTAGAGAGTACGAGAACACGATTTACGATTTGCAGTGCCGTGGCTACCAGGTGATCATCGCTCATCCTGAGCGCTATCGTGCGGTTCAAAAGGATGTAAGCGTGGCGGAGCGCCTGGTCGATATGGGCTGCAAGCTGCAGGCTTCGGCGGACTTTATTGCCGGCGGTCGCTTTGGTCGCGAGAAAAAGCCGGCACAGCGCCTGTTCGATCAGAACCTGTACAGCTTCATCGCGAGCGATGCCCATAACGTGGGTCATTACGACTGCCTGGCGAAGGCTCGCGCGAAGTTTAGCGTGCGCGGAGCTCACTTTCGCTAAAATCTGTCCCTAACGTTCGCATTGAATGAAAGGGCAGCCATGGATATCCAACTTAAGACGGGATGCTTTGATGACGCGGCGTTGGTGCGCCGCGTCGTTTTTATGGACGAGCAGGGCTACGAGAATGAGTTTGACGCTATCGACGAGGATCCGAACTGCATTCATGTGACGCTCTATGTAGACGGTGAGCTTGCCGGTTGCTCGCGCGTGTTTCCCGAAGAACTCGAGCGCGCAGCTGACGCAGAGGCTCCGGTGTCGCCGGCGTGCGACTTGGACGAAGGCGTCGCGGCGGGGGAGACCTACATTATGGGGCGCGTGGCCGTGCTGCCGAGCATGCGCCGTCGCGGTTTGGCGAGCAAGATTGTCGAGGCCAGTGATACGTGCGCGCGTGATGCCGGCGCCAAGCTCATTAAGCTGCATGCGCAGGAATACGTGCTGCCGCTCTATGCCAAGGCGGGTTACACGCAGATTGCCCCGGTGGACTACGAAGACGAGGGCCAGCCCCATGCTTGGATGGCCAAGCGCGTAGATGGCAGATAGGGACGTTCCTTTCCTGCCGGCAGTCGGGGACACTCCTTGGCAATTGGCGCATCAGAGCGTTTGGACATACAGTTTTTCGATTCCGTATGTATATATGCGCGCTAATGGGTTATAAAATCTAAGTCTGAACATAGCAGGTCTGCAATGCGGCTCGGGCAACCGGGCCGTTTTTGCGGACGGGGGTAGCGCGAAAGGACTGCACATGCGTCAATTTAAGACCGAGAGCAAAAAACTGCTCGACCTCATGATCAACTCCATCTACACCAATAAGGAAATCTTCCTGCGCGAGCTTATCTCCAACGCGAGCGATGCCGTCGACAAGCTCAACTTTAAGAGCCTGCAGGACCCGAGCGTCAAGCTCGACCAGGGCGACCTGGCTATTCGTGTTTCCTTTGATAAAGATGCCCGTACCATCACCATTTCGGATAACGGTATCGGCATGACCGCCGAGGAGCTCGAGCGCAATCTGGGCACCATCGCCCATTCCGGCTCCGAGGAGTTTAAGACTGAGAACGCCGAGCAGCAGGGTTCCGATGTCGACATCATCGGTCAGTTTGGCGTGGGTTTCTACTCCGCCTTTATGGTCGCCAGCCACGTGAAGGTCGTCAGCCGCGCTTATGGCGAGGATATCGCCCACGTTTGGGAGTCCGACGGTCTTGAGGGCTACACCATCGAGGATGGCGAGCGTGCTGAGCACGGTACCGATGTCATCCTGACGCTGCGCGAGAACGAGAAGCTCGACGCCGACGGCGAGGCCGAGACCTACGATCGCTTCCTGACCGAGTGGGGCCTCAAGAGCCTGATTCAGCAGTACAGCAACTATGTGCGCTACCCGATTCAGATGATGGTGTCCAAGAGCCGCCAGAAGCCCAAGCCCGAGGATGCTGGCGATGACTACACGCCCGAGTACGAGGACTACCAGGAGCTCGAGACCGTCAACTCAATGACGCCGATCTGGAAAAAGCGCAGCTCCGATGTCGAGCAGAAGGACTACGACGAGTTCTACAAGTCAACGTTCCACGACTTTGACGATCCTGCACGCACCATCAGCTTCCATGCTGAGGGCACGCTCGAGTACGACGCCCTGCTGTTTGTGCCGGGCCGCGCCCCGTTCGATCTGTACAGCAAGGACTACGAGAAGGGCCTGGCGCTCTACAGCTCCAACGTGCTGATTATGGAGAAGTGCGACGACCTGCTGCCCGACTACTACAACTTTGTCCGTGGCGTCGTGGATTCCGCCGACGTGTCGCTCAACATCTCGCGCGAGACGCTGCAGCAGAACCGTCAGCTCAAGGCCATTGCCAAGCGTGTCGAGAAGAAGATCACCGCCGATCTCGAGGACATGCGCGACAACGACCGCGAGGCATACGAGAAGTTCTTTGAGAACTTTGGTCGTGGTCTCAAGTACGGCATCTATTCGAGCTACGGCATGAAGGCCGACGAGCTCGCCGACCTGCTGCTGTTCTGGTCTGCCAAGGAGCAGAAGATGATCACCTTGGCCGAGTACGCCAAGGGCATGCCCGAGGGCCAGAAGGCAATCTACTATGCCGCCGGCGATTCGCGCGAGCGTCTGGCCAAGATGCCCGTCGTGAAGGGCGTGCTCGACCGCGGCTACGATGTACTGCTGCTGACGCAGGACGTGGATGAGTTCACCTTCCAGGCCATGCGTGAGTACGTGGCTGCCGATATGCCCAAGGTCTACGAGGATGACGCTGCTCGCGAGGCTGCTGAGAAGGCAGTTGCCGATGGCGCTGAGCCTGAGGTCGAGGATCGTCACCTGGAGCTTAAGAACGTCGCGACCGGCGATCTTGACTTGGCGACCGATGACGAGAAGAAGGAGGCCGAGGACGCCACCAAGGAGAACGAGGACCTCTTTAACGCCATGAAGGAGGCGCTCGGCGACAAGGTCGAGAAGGTTGCCGTCTCTGCGCGTCTGACTGACGCTCCCGCCTGCATCACCACCGAGGGTCCGCTTTCGCTCGAGATGGAGAAAGTGCTTCAGAAGGGCCCCGAGGGCGCGCCCGACGGTATGCCTAAGAGCCAGCGCGTGCTCGAGCTCAACGCCAAGCACCCGGTCTTCGCCAAGCTCGTCGCTGCCCAGAAGGCGGGCGACGCCGACAAGATCAAGCAGTACTCCGGCTTGCTCTACGACCAGGCCCTGCTCGTCGAGGGCATCCTCCCCGAGGACCCCGTAGCCTTCGCTGCGGCTGTTTGCGAACTAATGTAACTAGGGGGTTACGCGGTTCTACGAACCGCGTAACCACTCGACGCTGCAAACGCCCCTAAGCGGCAATCTGACGTTCAATCGTCGGTCGCGTACCAAAGTACGCTTCCCTCCTCTTTCACGTCACCTTGCTCGCTTAGGGGCGTTTTCGCTGACTTATGCTCAACCTGCGACGTTTTTTGGTCCAAAGTAGTCATTGGGGACGTTCTTAAACGACTAGTCTGCTTGCTAATTTGTGCGGGTTGTGGTTTTGTGACCTGCTGAAATTAAAGATACTGTACATCTGTACGTTAACTTATCTTCGTAGTATATTGCTACCCGCAAAACTCAGCACCATTGTGCCGCGAGGCACTAAAGCGCCTACGTACAATGGTTGTCGATAGTACGATTCGATTCAACGACAGGATGGATGGTCCAAGCGTGAGTCTCGGCAGCAAACTATCCGATGCAAAGGTTTCCTTTGCAATCTTTAAACGCGACATCAAGCGATTGATCGTGAACCCCGTCGCCCTGGTGGTTACCCTGGGCGTGTGCGTTATTCCCTCGCTGTATGCCTGGTACAACATCGTGGCCAACTGGGATCCGTACGGAAACACCCAGGGTATCAAGATTGCCATCGCCAACAACGATCAAGGCACCCAGAATGACTTGGTGGGCGAGCTCAACGCAGGCGATAAGGTGGTCGACCAGCTCAAGGAGAACGACCAGCTTGGCTGGACCTTCGTCGACTCGGCGGCAGATGCCAAAGAGGGCGTCGAAAGTGGCGAATACTATGCTGCCATCGTGATCCCCAAGAACTTCTCTGACAATCTCGTCTCGATGCTCGATGGCAATTACCATCAGCCGAAGCTCACCTATTACGTCAACGAGAAAAAGAGCGCCATTGCGCCCAAGGTCACCGATACCGGTGCCAACACCATCGAGGAGCGGATCAACTCGGAGTTTGTCTCCACGGTGGGCGAGACCGTCGCGGGCATTGCCAAAGATGCTGGCATCGACCTTAAAGACAAGGCAATCCAGACCCAGGATTCGCTGGCGGGCTCGGTGTCCGAGGCGTCTGATACCCTGGGCGAAGTGCGTGATTCCATCGGCGACATGAACACCGCCATCGATAAGACAAGCAGCTCGATTGCTTCGGCCGATGCTGCGTTGGCGGGCCTTCAGGGGCAGGCGCCTTCGCTAACGCAGGCAATCGCTCAGGGTAATGATCTGCTGGGCGAAGCTCGCACCACGGCTGGCAAGTCCATCACCTCGCTCTCCAAGGCACTTTCGGAGGGCAGCCTTGCGCTAACCAAGACGTCGGCTTCCGCGAATGCTGCCATCGGCAAGTTGACGGGCACGGTCACATCTACGACCACCCGCATCGACAACTCGCTCGAGTCTCTCCAGGCAACGATCGATCACAACACCGCAGTTATCGGCCACCTGCAGATTCTTGCCGGCGATACCTCGACGGGATCGGATCAGATCGACGCACTGATCGCCTCGACGATCGATGCGCTCAAGAAGCAGAACGACCAGCTGCAGAATATCAAGAACAGTCTGTCCGCGCAGTCGAGCGCCATGGCAAATGATGCCGCGGCTGTCTCGGGTGCCAGCGACGCTATCAATAACGCAATTCAGACCGGGGCGACCAACCTTGGCCAGGCCCAGGCAGATCTGGGTCAAAACGCGCTGCCGAAGGCTTCGAGCGCGCTTGACTCCTTTGCCGCCGTTTCGGGCGATTTGACCGGCATTGTGTCGGGCATGACCCCCACGATAGCGAGCGCGCGCGGCACGCTGGCGCAGCTCGACGCCACGCTCAAGCAGGCAAAGACCACGCTGTCCCAAACCGACGCCTCCCTTGCCAAGGTTCAGGACAAGCTCGCGACCGCCGCCAATGACATTGCGGCGTTGCAGACCTCTGAGTCCATGGGCGACCTGGCAGACCTGATGGACGTCGACGTCAATGACGTGGCAGATTTCATGGCATCTCCGGTTGAGCTGACGTCCAAGTCGATCTATCCGGTCAAGAGCTTTGGCTCGGGCATTGCCCCGTTCTATACCAACCTGGCGCTTTGGGTGGGCGGCTACGTGCTCATCGCCATCTACAAACTCGAGGTCGACCGCGAGGGCATCGGTAGCTTTACGGCGCGTCAGGGCTACTTTGGCCGCTGGCTGCTGCTGGTGATCCTGGGCGCGTTCCAGGCCATTATCGTTACGGTGGGCGACCTGGTCATTGGCGTTCAGTGCGTCAATCCGCTGCTCTTTGTGCTGGGCGGCATCGCTATCTCGTTCACCTACGTCAACATCATCTATGCGCTGTCCACCACCTTTAAGCATATCGGTAAAGCCATTGGCGTCATCCTCGTCATTGTGCAGATCCCCGGCTCGTCGGGCATGTATCCCATCGAGATGATGCCAGGTTTCTTCCAATGGCTGCATCCGCTGCTGCCCTTCACCTATGGCATCAACCTGCTGCGCGAGACCGTCGGTGGCATGTATTCGTTCAACTACCTGTTCAACCTGTGCATCCTGGGCGTGTTCCTTATCATCGCGCTCTTTATCGGTCTGCAGCTGCGCCCGTTGCTGCTCAACCTCAACCTGCTCTTTGATAAGCAGCTTTCCACGACGGGCCTTATGATCTGCGAGTCCAACGACCTGCCGCGCCAGCGCTATTCGCTGCGCACGGCCATGCGCGTCATGCTCGATTCGGATTCGTACCGTCGCGAGCTGCTCGATCATGCCGTGGCGTTTGAGCATCGCTACCCGTACTACATCAAGGGCGGTTTTGCCGCCGTGGTAGGCGTGCAGGTTCTGCTCTTTGTGCTTTCGACGGTGCTCGATATCGACAATAACGGCAAGATCATCCTACTCGTTATCTGGATCATTTCGGTTATCGCCATCTGCGGCTGGCTCATCAACATCGAGTACATCCGTGCGAGCCTTAATACCCAGATGCGTATCTCGGCGCTTTCGGACGAGGATCTTCGCCGCGAGATGCGCGAGCACACGGCTGCCATCCCTGCTGCCCGTCGCATGTTTGGTCTCAACGCCAGCGAGCGGGGCACCAAGGACAGCGAACAGCCCACGAGCCGTCTGCCGCATATCGGTGCGCATCGTAAGGCTCAAGATGCCGACGGCGTTGACAACGTAAACGGAAACGACGGGGATACCACCCCGCTCGGCAAGCACTCCAAAGGAGGTGAGGCATAAATGAAGAACATCCTGCACCTGTTTAAGCGTGATGTCCAAAACGTGTCTCGCTCCGTGATCGGCATGGTCGTCGTGATGGGCCTGATCATCGTTCCGTGTCTCTATGCATGGTTTAACATCGCCGGCAGCTGGGATCCCTACGGCAATACCGGCAACCTTAAGATTGCAGTGGTCAACACCGACGAGGGCTACGAGAGTGATCTGATTCCCGTCGAGGTCAACGTGGGCGAAAACGTAACCGCCACTCTGCGCGGCAACGAGAACTTCGACTGGGTCGTTCTCAACGACCGCGATAAGGCGATTGAGGGCGTTAAGTCGGGCGCGTACTACGCTGCCGTCGTTATCCCTAAAACGTTTAGCGCCGACATGATGACGCTTTTCTCGACCGAGGTGAAGCACGCCGATATCGAGTTCTACGAGAACCAGAAGGCCAACGCCATCGCACAGATCGTGACCGAGAAAGGCTCGAGCGCCGTCCAGAGTCAGGTCAACGAGACCTTTACCGAAACCATTACGAGCATCGGTCTTAAAACCGTGTCCAGCCTGCTCGACTATATGAGCACCGACCAGGTGAGCAACTTTATCGCCAATCTTTCCTCTGCGCTGGGCGATTCGGTCGAGGACCTGCAGGACGTTCAGGCGAGTGCGACGTCGCTCGCGGGCATTTTGAGCTCTACGTCCGATTCACTGACATCGGCGGGCGGCATGCTCAAGCAGACGGGCACGGTCGATGAGTCGACGAAGCAGCTGATGGAGCACGCAAAGAGCGGTGTGAGCGATTCCGAGGAAGCGCTCAAGGCAGCCAACGACGCCATCAACACCGCGATCGACGGAAGCGCGGGCTCATTCGACAACGTGTCCACCGAGCTTGCGAAGGCGTTTGACGCCGCGACCCAGCATGTCGACGTTACGGTGACCCAGCTCAACAAAGCCGCGTCGGCACTCGAATCGCGTGCCAACGATATCGATGACGTGGCTAACCAGCTCCGCAGTTTTGCCGAGCAGGTGAGTGACGAAAAGCTCCAGGACAGTCTTAAGTCTGTGGCGACATCGCTGGGCAGGATCGCGACGGAGTATCGTAAAAATGCGAAGGACCTGACGGCGACCGCAAAGTCCCTTTCGGACGGCATGGCAGAGGTTAACAAGTCGCATGCCGAGGTCGATCAGGCAATCGCGGATGCCAAGGCTGGTATCTCGGGCGCCAAGACTGACTACGACTCTACGTTTTCGGTCAAGGCCAAAGAACTCAAGAAGACTATTTCGGGCGTTTTGGATTCGCTCGACGGTATCTCGGGCGATCTGGATAGTGCCGTAGACGGTCTGACCGACGCATCCGGTTCGCTGGCAAAGGGCCTCTCCAAGGCTGCAAAGCTGGTCAACAAAGCTTCCGATCAGCTGGGTGAGGCATCGGACAAGATTAGCGCTTTCAAGGACGAGCTCGACGGTGCCCTTATGTCGGACGATCTGGCCACGATTAAGACGATGATCGGTAATGATCCCGAGGGTTTGGCCGTGTCGCTTTCCGGCCCCGTCGCGCTCGATCGCAAGCCGGTCTATCCGATCCGCAACTACGGTTCGGCCATGGCGCCGTTCTACACGATTCTGTCGCTATGGGTCGGCTCGATTGTACTGGCGGCCATGATGAAGGTCTCGGTTGACGATGAGCTCATCAACGAGCTGATCCCCGTGCGCCTGCACGAGATCTACCTGGGCCGCTACCTGTTCTTTGGAGGTCTGGCCCTGCTGCAGGCGACACTCGTGTGCGCGGGTGACATCCTGTTCTTTGGCATCCAATGCGACAACCCGCTGCAGTTTGTACTTGCCGGCTGGGTCGCGAGTCTCGTGTTCTCCAATATCGTCTACACGCTCACCGTGTCGTTTGGCGATATCGGCAAGGCGCTCGCTGTCGTGCTGTTGGTCATGCAGGTCGGTGGTTCGGGCGGCACGTTCCCCATCGAGATGACCGGCCCCGTGTTCCAGGCAATCTATCCGTTCCTGCCGTTCACTCATGGCATCAACGCCATGCATGCCGCCATGGCCGGCGCCTACCATATGGAGTATTGGATTGAGCTGGGTATCTTGGCGAGCTACCTGATTCCGTCGCTGGCCCTGGGCGTCGTCTTCCGCCGCCCGGTCATCAAAGCCAACGACTGGATCATCGAAAAGCTGGAGTCGACCAAATTGATTTAGCGCGACAACGTGGCGTTGACGGAACATCGAGGCCTTCCGGCTCGACGCTTTAGTTGAGTGAATTGCATGAGCTGCTTGGTTGTTGTTACAGTAGCGGGGCGTGCCGGGGGTCCGGCGCGTCCCGTTTTTATTTGACCATGAGGCGGCATGCGGTCACGCGCGTGCGGACACCACGCCCAGATTGAGCGCGAGGATGCCCTATGCCCCAGCATGCCACTGACAATATCGAAATGATGCCCGACAGCCCTGTGGCTCGCGAGGACCTGGGTGCGGGCGGCACCTCCCGTGGTGCCGGTGCTCGTTCGCCGTTGTTCTGGAAAGTTCTACTGCTTTCGGTGGCGATTATCTGGGGTTACTCCTTTACCACTATGAAGGACGCGCTCGACGCCATTCCGGTGTTTGAACTGCTCTACGTGCGCTTTCTGCCTGCGGCGTTGGTCATGTTTGTCATCTTCCACAAGCGCATCATCGCGCACCTCAACGCCCGCAATCTTATCGTCGGACTTGGAATGGGCACACTTATGTGGGCCGCCTACGTCCTGCAGACGGTCGGTCTGGCGCAAACCACGGCGGGCAAGAACGCGTTTTTGACGGGTACGTACTGCATCCTCGTGCCCTTTGCGAGCTATTTTCTGAGCGGCGAAAAACTCACCCGCTATAACTTGGGCGCGGCACTGCTGTGCTTGGCGGGCATTGGCCTGGTGGCGCTCGATAGCGTCGAGTTCAATATCGGCGATGCCATTACGCTGGGCGGCGCGGTCTTCTTCGCCATCCAGATGGCGGTGACCGCCAAGTACGGTCGCAAAATGGACATCAACGTCATCACGTTTTGGATGTTTGTGGGCAATGGCATCCTAAGCCTGGTCTCGTCGCTGCTATTCGAAACCCAGGCGCCTCTGTCCGTGTGGACGCCGAGCTTTATCAGTGCGATGGCGTTTCTCTCGGTGGGCTGCACATGCGTGGCTCTGCTCATCCAAAACGTCGGCCTGGCGCATGTCCCGGCTTCGACGGGCTCGCTGCTCCTTTCGATGGAGTCGCCTTCGGGCGTGTTGTTTTCGGTGCTGCTGATGGGGGAGGCGCTCACCTCGCGTCTGCTCGCCGGCTTTGTGCTTATCTTCCTGTCGATTATCTTGAGCGAGACTCACTTCGATTTTTTGCGTCGAAAGCCGCGCCCGCAATTGTAAACAACTTGTTGCGCCGCCCTCCTGGGGCGGCATTTTTTATGCCTCGCCCTTAAAGTTGTACCTTACACTTTACGCTATCAAAGTGCTTACCGCAAAAACGTTACTGGAGGGCATTTATGGCACCAGCTCAGTCCGATCTTCAACCGCAATCAGCGCCCAAGGCCACCGCAGCGGCGCAGGCCGCTATCGGTGACGGTCTCGTTGCAGAAGCTCAGGCTTTTGCAGACGAGCTCGCTGCGTGGCGACACGATTTACACCAGATGCCCGAGCTGGGTAATAGCCTCCCACAGACCTCTGCGTATATTCAAGCGCGCCTGACCGAGATGGAAATCCCATTTGCCACGCTCGTCGATGGTTCCTGTGTTGTGGGCCTTGTCGGCGCCGGTGCCGCCGCGGCCCAGGGCAATGGCGTCTGCACGGACGAACAGGCCGGTACGGTCATCATGCTCCGTGGCGACATGGATGCCCTGCCCGTTGCCGAAGAGTCAGGTGAGCCTTTCGCCTCTACGAACGGCTGCATGCACGCATGCGGACACGATATGCACGCGACGGCGCTGCTTGGTGCGGCGTGCCTGCTCAAGGCCCGTGAGTCCGCGCTTGTCGACGCCAACGCCACGGTTAAGTTGCTGTTCCAGCCGGGCGAGGAAACCTTTGAGGGTGCCCGCGCCGCCATCGCCGACGGTCTGCTGCAGAACCCGCGTCCCCAGGTCGCCTTTGCCATGCATGTCAATAGCCAGTCGCCGCTTGGCCTGGTGCTCTACGGCAGCCCGGCGCTCTCGGGCGTGTACGGTTTTCGCATCACGCTTCAGGGCAAGGGCGGCCATGGCTCGAGCCCCGAGATCTGCATCGACCCCATCACGGCCGGCGTCCATGTGCATTTGGCGCTTCAGGAGCTCATCTCCCGCGAGGTGCCGGCGGCCAAGGAGGTCGCGCTTACCGTTGGCAAGTTCGCCGGCGGTCAGGCCGCAAATGTCATTCCCGACACTTGTGTGCTCGAGGGAACGCTGCGTGGCTTCGATGTCGAGCTCATGGAGCACCTCAAGGCCCGCATCGCGGAGGTCGTCAAAGGCGTTGCCACGACCTATCGTACGCCGGCGACTATTGAGACGCTCTCGGATGTTCCCCCGCTCGTACTCGATGACGATATGACGCAGGCGTCGCTTGGCTACGTGGGCGCGGTGCTGCCCAAGTCCGCCTTCCTGCCGCTGTTCCACGCCATGGCGAGCGAGGACTTCGCGTTGATCTCGAGCGAGATCCCGAGTGCGTACTTTACCGTGGGCGCTGCCGTGACTGATACGGACGAGCATTTTGCTCAGCATCATCCCAAGGCACGTTTTAGCGATGCCGAGCTTCCCCTTGGCGCCGCGGCTTATGCCGCCGTCGCTTTGGGCTACATCGCCGACCACCGGTAGCACCCAATCTTGCTGCTCGTTTGTTTAAAAAAGGAACAGCATGTCTCAGTAACGTAAGTTCTTCCCCGGCTGGCTCGTGGTGGCCTCCGGCTTTGTGATCATGGCCACGTGCTACACCATTTTCGTCAACTGCATGAGCCTGTTCCAGCCGCTCATCGTCAGCGACCTCGGGATCACGCTTGCCCAGTACAACATCTCCAATGCGATCTCCACGGTGGTGAGCGTTATCGGATCGCTTGTCATTGGCCATGTCGCCGATAAAGTAAGCGGCCGCGTTTTGGGCTCCCTCACTGTAATCGCCACCTCTGCCGTTCTTGCCGGCATGAGCTTTGTCGGTGAGCTGTGGCAGGTCTACGTGCTCTTTGCCGTCTCGGGCTGCTTTGCCGTCGCCTCGACCCGCCTGCTCATCAGCCTAGTGACCGCCAACTGGTTTACGGCCAAGCGAGGCCTTGCCATCTCCATCGCACTTTCGGGCTCGGGCTTTGGCGGCGCTATTCTGTCTCCCATCGTGAGCTCGCTCATCGTGAGCGTTGGCTGGCGTTCCGCCTTCCTGGTGCTCGCGGCTATCTGCATGGTGGCGGCGCTGCCCATCACGGCCTATTCCTTCCGCACCAAGCCTTCCGAGATCGGTCTTAAGCCGCTCGGCGAGAATCCAGGCGACCCGTCTGCTTCTGCCACGGGTGATAAGAACGAGAAGGCAGCCCCCGAGGTTAGCGTCGGCTGGTCTCGTATCAAGAAGAGCCCGGCATTTTGGCTGCTTGTCGTCGCCTTCCTCTTTATGGGCTTGGTCAATGGCGCCATCCTGCCCAACCAGGTTACCAACATGACGAGTGTTACCGTCAACGGTGCCAAGATTGTCACGGGCGGCCACGATCCCATGTGGGCGGGTACCGTACTTTCGGCCTACATGGTCACCGTCGTTATTGCCAAGATTTCGCTCGGTGCGATCTATGACCGCTTTGGCCTGCGCTTTGGCAATATCCTTGGCTCCGTTGCGTGCATTATCGCCTGCGTGGCGCTGTGTTTCCCGACGACGGACCTCGGTCCTATTGTCGCCGCTGTGAGCTTTGGTGTTGGAACGTGCATGGGCACCATCACGCCTACCATCGCCGCGTCCAAGCAGTTTGGCATGGCCGACCTGGGTAAGGTCACGGGCGCCATTACCTCGCTCGAGATGGTTGGCGGCACGGTGGGCGCCATCGTCTCGGGAATACTGTTCGATGCCACGGGCTCCTTTACGAGCACATGGATCGTGTGCCTGGCGTGCTCGGTGGCAATGCTGGTGTTCCTGCTGGCGTCTGAGCCCATCGCGGCTAAGCTGCGCGCGAGCGTGGCGGGGGAGTAGGGACGACGTCGCTCGTAGCTCTTTGCCCCGTTTTGTCCGTGGCTGCCTTGGAAGCCGAATGGATGCTCGTACCGTCATTCGGTTTCCCATGCAGCCACGGGCTCAAGAGATGACCCGAAGTCTTTCCGTCCAACGGATTTTGTGATCCGAAGAGGCGGAAGGATTGCAGATTGCACACCGCGGCGGTGCATCTGGCCGAACGAGTCCCCATACCCTCGTTCGGTCAGATGCACCGCCGCTGTTTGTGTTTGTGCCGTATAATGACCACTACCTATGACGCGATACAAAAGAAAGGTGTTTGCCCATGCAGGCACAGAAGGCGGAGGGAACCCGCGACCTTATCGGCGCTGAGATGCGCGCTTGGCAAAAGATGCAGCAGATCGCTGCCGGCGTGTTCGAGCCGTTTGGCTTTAAGCCCATCGAGACGCCCGCCATCGAGCAGGTGGACGTGTTTGTCCACGGCATCGGCCAGTCGACCGACGTCGTGCGCAAGGAGATGTTCCGCGTGTTTAGCGGCGCCAACCTGGAGCGCGTCTTTACCGAGGGCACCGATACCAAGCTCAAGCCCAAGCAGCGCCTGGCGCTTCGTCCCGAGGGCACGGCTGGCGTGGTGCGCGCCGTCGTGGAGAACAACTTGGTGCCCCAGGGCTCCACGCCGTTTAAGGCTTACTACGCCGAGGCCATGTTCCGTGGCGAGCGTCCCCAGAAGGGTCGTCTGCGCCAGTTCCACCAGGTGGGTATCGAGTGGCTCGGCGCTCCCGATCCGGCGGCAGACGCCGAGTGCATCATCATGCTCATGGAGTTCTACAAGCGCCTTGGTTTCGATCTTTCCAAGCTCCGCCTGCTTATTAACTCAATGGGCGATGCTCAGTGCCGTCCGGCCTATCGCGAGCAGGTTAAGCAGTTCATTCTCGACCACGCCGACGAGATGTGCGACGAGTGCCGCGAGCGCGCCGAGCTCAACCCGTTGCGCGCCTTCGACTGCAAGAACGACCACTGCCGCGAGATCATGGCCGATGCCCCGCTGATGGGCGACAACCTGTGCGACGAGTGCCGCGAGCACTACGAGCAAGTCAAGCGCTATCTGGATGCGGCGGGTATCGAGTATGTCGAGGACCCCACCTTGGTGCGTGGCCTGGACTACTACACCCGCACCGTCTTTGAGGTCGAGGCTCCCGGTGCCGGTGTCGGCTCCATCGGCGGCGGCGGCCGCTATGACGGCTTGGTCGAGCTCGAGGGTGGCAAGCCCACGGCCGGCGTTGGCTTCGCCGTTGGTTTTGAGCGCGCCCTGCTGGCCCTGCAGGCCTTTGGCAGCGACCTGGGTGCCGAGGAGGTCCCGTGCGTCTACGTTGCCAACGCCGGCAAGGAGCTGCGTCAGAACGTCTTTGCCATCACGCAGGAGCTTCGCTCCGCAGGCATCGTGACCGAGGCCGACTACCAGGGTCGTTCGCTCAAGGCCCAGTTTAAGCAGGCCGACAAGGTGGGCGCCAAGCTCATCCTGGTCCTGGGTGGCGACGAGCTTGCCGCCGGCAAGGTCAAGGTGCGCGACATGCAGAGTCACGACGAGGTTCTCGTCGATTTGGCCAACGTGGTCGAGGCGGTTCGCGAGCGCCTGTAGCGCATCTTTTTGAGCTGCGGGCCTGCTAACGTGCCCTGCTCATTGAGAGCGATTGTTACGGGGGTGTTTCGCATTTATGCGGAATGCCCCCGTTTGCATATGCCGTCCACCGAGAAATACGACCATTTGGGGCAAAAAGCCTTGCAATGCAGAAAATACTTTTGTGTGGTAAAGCGCAATCAGCGTCGAAAGTTTTTGCCGAGTGCCTATAATAAATACCGCATGTTACGTGCATAGAAGGAGGAATGGGAGGAAACGTGGCTGAGAACCTAAGCAACCAGTCTGTACCCGAAGCCGCGGCGCGCGTCGCTGCCGTGGTCAACCGCCTCGTTAACCGAATCGGCTCGAATGCCGAATCCAAGGAGCGTCTCGCCGAGATCGAGATCCCCGAGGAGCTGCGCGACAATCTGGCGCTGTTCTTGCGCCTGGAGCGCCGTGTGCTTAGCGAGTATGATCCCGAGATCGCGGACCTGTTCGACAAGATTTTGACAGCCGAGATTGTGGCCAATGCCGGCAACCCCGGCACCCGTGCTGCCGACGAGGCCGTCGACGAGCAGGGCGTGCCCACTGCCGACGAGCCCACCGCCGTGGCGTTTCGCGAGGTCGTTGATCTGATCGACAGTCTGCCGCTCGATAAGCAGCAGGTTATCGTCCGCGCCTTTACGAGCTTCTTCCATCTGGCAAACCTGTCGGAGGAGAACTACCGCGTGGCGCAGCTGCGCGAGCGCGAGGCAGGTGCGTCGACCGATACCGAGGTCGATCCCGCCAACGAACTCACCGTCGCCTATCACCAGTTGGTAAACGAGATGGGTGTCGAGGGCGCCAACGAGCTGCTCGACAAGCTCGAGTTCCACCCTGTCTTTACCGCACATCCCACCGAGGCCCGTCGTAAGGCCGTCGAGGGCAAGATTCGCCGTATCTCCAACCTGCTGGAGGAGCGTCCGCGTCTGGGCGGCTCCGACCTGGTGGAGAACGAGCGCCATATGCTGCAGGAGATTGACGCCCTGGTGCGTACGAGCCCCATCGCGCTCAAGAAGCCCACGCCGGTCGAGGAAGCCGATACCATCATCGACATCTTCGATAACACGCTGTTCGACGTCATTCCCGTCATCTATCGTCGTTTTGACGACTGGGTGCTGGGCGACAAGGCCGGTACCGTGCCGCCGCTGTGCCCGGCGTTCTTCCATCCCGGCAGCTGGATCGGTTCCGACCGCGACGGTAACCCCAACGTCACCGCCAAGGTGAGCCGTGAGGTCGCCGCCAAGTATTTCACCCATATGGTGCTCAAGCTCGAGGACAAGTGCCGCCGCATCGGCCGCAACCTCACGCTCGAGGCCACCTACAGCAAGCCGTCTGCCGAGCTCATCAACCTGTGGAACCATCAGGTCGAGATGAGCACCCAGTACACGGCACGCGCCGAGCTGATCTCCGAGCACGAGCCGCATCGCGCCGTCATGCTCGTCATGGCAGACCGACTCAACGCCACCGTCCGTCGCATCACCGACACCATGTACCACAGCGCCGATGAGTTCCTGGAGGACCTGCGCGTCGTCCAGCGCTCGCTGGCCGCCTGCGGTGCCGTCCGTGCTGCCTACGGCCCGGTCCAGACCATCATCTGGCAGGTCGAGTCCTTCGGCTTCCATATGGTCGAGATGGAGTTCCGTCAGCACTCCGTGGTGCACGCCCGCGCCCTCAAGGATATCCACGAGAACGGTATCCATGGCGATCTGCAGCCCATGACGCGCGAGGTCATCGACACCTTCCGCGCTATCGGTTCCATCCAAAAGCGTTACGGCAAGAAGATGGCGCACCGCTACATCATCTCGTTCACCAAGAGCGCCCAGCATGTGGCCGACGTCTTTGAGCTTGCCCACCTGTCCTTTGCACACGAGGAGGATGTCCCCGAGCTCGACGTGATCCCGCTGTTCGAGCAGCTCGAGGACCTCGAGGGCTGCGTCGACGTGCTCGACCAGATGCTTGCGCTGCCCGTGGTGCAAAAGCGCCTTGCCCAGACCAACCGCCGCATGGAGGTCATGCTGGGCTATTCCGACTCCTCCAAGGATGCCGGTCCTACCACGGCCATGCTCGCGCTGCACTCCGCGCAGGAGCGCATTGCCAAGTGGGCCGAGAAGAACGATATCGACCTGGTGCTCATGCACGGTCGCGGCGGTGCCGTGGGCCGTGGCGGCGGTCCGGCCAACAAGGCCGTGCTGGCGCAGCCCAAGGGTTCGGTCAACTGCTTCTTTAAGCTCACCGAGCAGGGCGAGGTCATCTTTGCCCGTTACGGCAACCGCACGCTGGCTCAGCGCCATGTTGAGTCCGTTGCCGCCGCAACGCTTTTGCAGTCGGCCCCGAGCGTCGAGAAGACCAACACCGAGACCACGCAGAAGTTCTGGGATATGGCGGAGAAGCTCAACGCAGTAAGCCATGAGCGCTATCTGGACCTGCTGAACACCGAGGACTTTACACCGTGGTTCTCGACCGTGACGCCGTTGACCGAGGTCGGTCTGCTGCCAATCGGCTCGCGTCCCGCCAAGCGCGGTCTGGGCGCCAAGTCGCTCGACGACCTGCGTACCATTCCGTGGATCTTTAGCTGGAGCCAGGCACGCATCAATCTGGCCGCTTGGTACGGCCTGGGCACCGCCTGCGAGCAGTTGGGCGACCTTGACCAGCTCAAGGCTGCCTACCAGGAGTGGCCGTTCTTCCGCACGTTCATCGACAACATCGAGATGTCGATCGCTAAGACCGATCAGCGCATCGCCAAGATGTACCTGCACCTGGGCGATCGCCAGGATCTGTCCGAGAAGGTCTTCACCGAGATGCAGCTCACCCGTAAGTGGGTCCTTGCCATCGTCGGTGACGAGTGGCCGCTGCAGCGTCGCCGCGTGCTCGGCTGCGCCGTTCGTGTGCGTAACCCCTACGTCGACGCCCTGTCCATCGCCCAGGTCCGCGCCCTTCGCGAGGTGCGTATGAACCAGGACGAGATGGCCGAGGAGAAGAAGGCCGAGTACATGAGCCTGATTCTTTCGACTGTTACCGGCGTCTCGGCAGGTTTGCAGAACACGGGGTAATCGATAGCCCTGTAGTCGTCCGGGCCCGCCATCAGCTTACTTTTAGGCACGTCCTCGGACATGCAAGAAGCCCTCGCTGCGCACTTCGTGCGGCGAGGGCTTCTTGCGTCCTGCGGAGTGTGCCTAAAAGTAAGCTGATGGCGGGACCTACGATATCCGGTCTTCGGTGGATTACTGGCTGGGGGAATAATGGCGCGCTTCGCGCGTTTTGGATGGGGCTTGTCCCGGCGGCGCGTTTGGCGCTTCGCGCCTCGCGTCTTATCGATTGGGATTGAGATGCATGTGGCGCTTCTCGATTTACGACTGTGGCGGCCGCGGTCCTGTTTGGGATCGCGGTCGTTTTGTTGTGGGTCAAATATGAACGTTGTGTTAATGAGTCGGTAGACGGTGGTGTTTTTCGGTGAGCGGCGTATCCTTCCAACGGTTTATCTAGTGTGTCAGTTGAAAGGAAGAGGGCGCTCGTCATTGTTTGAATGTGAACTGCCGTTTGACCACAAGACGTTGCATCTGGAGCTCGAGGATAAGAACTTCGCGGGTGTGATGGAAGGTCATCAAAACGAGTTTAAGACCACGAAATCGCAGGAAGAGCTAGTAGAGGAGTCGCTTGCCAACCCTTATGGCTCGCCTTCGCTCGAGGAGCTTTGTGCTGGCAAGAAGGATATTGTCATCATTAGCTCCGATCATACGCGTCCCGTTCCCTCGCGTGTGACGATGCCTATTCTGCTGCATCACATCCACTCCGCTGCGCCTGAGGCGCGCGTTCGCATTCTGGTTGCTACGGGTATGCACCGTCCGTCGACGCACGAGGAACTCGTCAACAAATATGGCGAGGAGATCGTTGCCAACGAGGAAATCGTTATGCACGTCGCGACTGACGACAGCATGATGAAAAAGATCGGCACCCTGCCTTCTGGTGGCGAGTGCATCATCAACAAGGTTGCCGCCGATTGCGATCTGCTGCTTGCCGAGGGCTTTATTGAGCCGCACTTCTTTGCCGGTTTCTCTGGTAGCCGCAAGTCCGTCCTGCCCGGCATTGCCAGCTACAAGACCATCATGTACAACCACAACGGTCAGTTTGTGAATGATTCCCACTCGCGTGCCGGCAACCTGTGCCACAACCACGTGAGCGAGGACATGTTTGCCGCCGCTGAGATGGCCCACCTCGCCTTCGTGCTTAATGTGGTGCTTAACGGCAAGCACGAGGTCATCGGCTCCTTTGCCGGCGACATCCACAAGGCGCACGAGGCCGGCTGCGAGTTCGTGAAGAGCCTTGCCGGCGTTGAGCCCGTCGAGTGCGATATTGCCATCACCACCAACGGTGGCTACCCCCTCGATCAGAACATCTATCAGGCCGTGAAGGGCATGTGCGCTGCCGAGGCCACGCTTCCCGAGGGCGGCGTGATCATCGACGTCGCCGGTTGTGCCGACGGTCACGGTGGCGAGGGCTTCTATCACAATATCGCCGACAACGATCCGGCGGAGTTTGAGCGCGCCTGCATCGACCGTCCTAAGGACGAGACCCTGCCCGACCAGTGGACGAGCCAGATCTTTGCCCGCATCCTGGCACATCACCCTGTGATCATGGTCACCGACCTGTGCGATCACCAGATGCTCAAGGATATGCACATGACACCGGTCAACACTATCGAGGAGGCGCTCAAGCTCGCCTTTGAGATGAAGGGTGCCGATGCCAAGGTTGCCGTCATTCCCGATGGCCTGGGCGTTGTCGTTGCGCAGCACTAGCGCGTGGCTTAAACGAATCGTTTATAACCGACAAGAAAGATAAGGTTTTATGCTTACCAAACTCCTCTGCGAATTCGGCGCGACGGCCCTCATGATCGTCTTTGGCGTGGGCGTGCACTGCGATACCGTGCTCAAGGGCACCAAGTATCAGGGCTCCGGCCACATGTTTGCCATCACCACCTGGTCTTTTGGCATCTCGGTCTGCCTGTTTGTCTTTGGCGGCGCCGTGTGCATGAACCCCGCCATGGTGCTTGCCCAGTGCATCGTCGGCTTGGTGCCGTGGGGCAACTGCATTCCCTTCATGCTCGCCGATATGCTCGGCGGCTTTGTGGGTGCCGTGATCGCTTGGTTTATGTATGCCGATGAGTTCAAGGCTTCCGAGGGCGTCGTCGACCCCATTGCCCAGCGCAACATCTTCTCGACCAACCCCACCACCGAGGGTACGAACTATGCCCGCAACTTCTTCTGCGAGGCTATCTGCACCTTTGTGTTCATCAGTGCCATCCTTGCTGCCGCTAGCCGCGCCGGCGAGAACGTTCTGATGCTCGCCATCTGCGTCGGTCTGATCGTTTGGGCTGTTGGCATGGGCATGGGCGGCATCACCGGCTTCGCCATGAACCAGGCTCGTGACCTTGGTCCTCGCATGGCCTATCAGGTGCTGCCGATCAAGAACAAGGCTGACAACAACTGGAAGTACGGCCTGCTCGTTCCTGGCATCGCTCCGTTTGTCGGTGCTATTGTGGCCGCGCTGTTTGTGCATGGCTTCTTGGGCATGTTCTAGTCGAAGGCTACATAGTTGTCCGCTGGCCGCATGGGGTAACTTCCCAGCGCGTCCTCGGACATGCAAAAAGGCTCGCTGTGCACTTCGTGCGGCGAGCCTTTTTGCGTCCTGCGGAATGCGCTGGGAAGTTACCCCATGCGGCCAGCTGCGGGATCTTTGCTGCGCTCGAGCAAGCAACCCAACATATATCTGTATTTGGATGGGAGGGGCTTGTTGCTGATAGGGGCGTTGAGCTGTTGTTGACACTTTGGGATGCGTGGCGCTCTGTGTTGGGGTGATGCTTTGGGATGAGCTTCTTACTTAGCCGAAGAGGGGCTGTATGGCTGAGAGGTAGTCTTTGGCTACGTTGGATTTGTTGGCTTGGAAGTTGTGCCAGGCCCACCATTGGACGGTGGCTACGAAGCTTGAGGCTATGTGATGGAGGAGGAAGCTGCGGTCCATAGTGCCAGCGGGACCTGTGGGGTCGGTAGGGACGGTTTCGGCTGCCCGTGACATGATGGTCTTGCGTAAGCAGTCGGCGAAGACGCGTGAGCCGGCGCCGGCTACGAGGGCTCGTACACCCTGGCGGCGCTCCCAGAGGTTGTTGAGGATATGCTCGACCTGCACGAGTGGGTCGTCGAGGGGTGCGCCGTCATCGTCGAGGGCGTGGGTGCAGATGTCGCTCACGAGTTCGGACAGTAGGTCATCTTTGCTTTTGAAGAGGCCGTAGAACGTGGCCCGACCCACATGGGCGCGAGCGATAATGTCGCCGACGGTGATCTTGCCGTAGTCCTCTTCGCGCAGCAGCTCGGAGAACGCCGCAACGATGGCAGCGCGGCTTTTTGCCTTGCGGGCATCCATGGCTATGCGTCCGCGTGAACGAGCAGGCAGCGGAGCGTACCGGAGCAGCCCTCGTAGGGGCGCTTACCGGCGCCGTAGCCGACGGCCTCGATGCGGTAGCGGGCCGGCAGGTGCTCGGACGTGCGCAGCGCGGCGATGATGGCGGCACCCGTGGGCGTGACGAGCTCGCCGGCGACCGGTGCGGGCGTGAGGGCGATATTGCCCGCCTGGCACAGGTTGACGACAGCGGGGACGGGAATGGGCATGAGACCGTGGGCACAACGGATGGTACCGTGACCCTCGGAGAGCGACTCGACCACGATGTCCTCAATACCCAGGGCATCGAGGCAGATGGCGACAGAGCAGACGTCGACGATGGAATCGACGGCGCCCACCTCGTGGAACATGACGGTCTCGGGCGTTTTGCCGTGGGCCTTGGCCTCGGCGGCGGCGAGCGCGGTAAAGATGGCGAGCGCGCGACGCTTGGCGCCATCGCTTAGCTGCGAGCCATCTATGATGGCGGTGACGTCCGCCAAAGAACGGTGGTGATGGTGGTGGGCGTGATGGTGACCCTCGTGGCCATGACCGTGGCCCTCATGGTCATGCTCGTGGCAGTGCTCGTGTTCGTGCTCGCCATGATCATGATGGTGGTGCTCATGCTCGTGCGTGTGCTCGGCAGCTGCTTCGTTGCCGTAGAGCCAGGCCATATCGTGATCGTGGTTCTCGAGCTCCTCTGCAAGCTGGACGTCGAAATCGCAGGCGTTGATGCCATGCTTGCTTACGCGTGTGACGGCGATCGTAAAGCCGTCGACCGGCAGCGTGGCGAGCTGCTCGCGCAGGTGCTCCTCGCTGGCGCCTAGGTCGAGCAGGGCCGCGACGGTCATATCGCCGCTGATGCCCGAGGTGCCGTCGATGATAAGCGTGTGCTGATGATTGGACATGGAATGCTCCTTAACGGGCGCAGGGCGTGCCGGCGCTCAGATGATTGATAAGACTTGCCTGGTAGGCGGCACCAAAGCCGTTGTCGATGTTGACGACCGAAACGCCGCTGGCACAGGAGTTGAGCATGGCGAGCAGCGCGGCTACGCCACCAAAGCTCGCGCCGTAACCCACGCTGGTGGGAACGGCGATGACCGGACAGCTCACCAGGCCGCCGATAACGCTCGCCAACGCGCCCTCCATGCCGGCAATGGCGATGACCACCTGTGCCTGGGCAAGTTCCTCGGCATGCGCAAGCAGGCGGTGCAGGCCGGCGACACCCACGTCGTAGAGGCGGTCGACCTCGTTGCCATAGAACTCGGCCGTCAACGCGGCTTCTTCGGCGACGGGCAGGTCGCTCGTGCCGGCGCAGGCGACGACGATGCGTCCGTTGCCGGTAGGGGAGGGCTTGCCGCCCACGAGGGCGAGCTGTGCGTCCGGGACATATCCCAGGTCGATGCCGTTGCCAAGAAGTTCAGCGGTGCGCGCGGCTTTTTCGGCATCCAGGCGCGTGACCAGGATGCGCTCCTGGCCGGCATCGCGCAGTGCTTCGATAATGGCGGCAATCTGATCGGCGGTTTTACCGGCCCCGTAGACAACCTCGCCGGCCCCCTGGCGCACCCCGCGCGAAAGATCGAGCTGCGCAAAGCCCAAATCGGCGGTCGGAGCCGTCTGGATGCGCGTGAGGGCGTCGGCAGGGGTGACTGCTCCGCCGGCAACATCGCTCAGCAATTGCTCAAGATCTCGCTTATCCATATATGTTCCCTTCGACGGCGCAAAGTCTAGCACTCAAAGGGTATATTTCCGAACACTAAGACAAAATTGTTCGGAAACTATAGGACAGACTGATCCAATTGTTGGACGGATCGACTAGTCGCGCAGGATGATGTCCATGGCGAGCATCAGGTTGCGCTCGTCGATGGTAAACGGGGCGGCCTCGCGCGTCTTGGGCTTGGCGCAAAACGCGATGCCCGTGCCTGCGGCCTGGATCATGGGGATGTCGTTGGCGCCGTCGCCGATCGCGACGGTATGGGCCATATCGA
>CATWID010000016.1 GCA_958350755.1 uncultured Collinsella sp. | reverse complement strand
TTGAGCAGCAGACCTCCCATGGGCAGGCTGCAACATCCGAATCCGCCAAAACGCATGGGTGCGCCTAGGACGGCGAACATTAAGGATTCCGCTGGGGATGCGGATCCGGCTCGGGCGAGCCTGACGGCCGTGCGAAACGAGGCGTAGGAGCTGCTTTTGGCAAACTGTGCGACTGCCTCGAGCTCTTTTATGGTTGTAGCAGGCTCGCATTTGTAGTGTGCCTGCTCGTAGCGGGTTTCGTTTTGTTTTTCGGCTGCCGGTTGGTCGCCCTGGCAATCAAGATCGTCCAGCACTTTGAAGCTATCGGCCTTGGGCCACGTGTCGTCATGGGCGATGGGATAGGTTGCCTCGGGCGGGAGGGAGTAAGAGCCGAGTAGCTCCATGAGAAGCATCAGGACCTTGGCTACGGGCTCATTCCTAGAGTACAACATGGCTGTCATGGCGGGAGACGTTGCGTAGATGTCGGCTTCGATGTGCATGATTGCCCCTGCGGGAAGCGGGGCGGTGATGGAGTGCTGGAGAAGGCGTTCGTCGGGGCGTCTGTTGTTACCATCCGCAACAAGGAGGTCTAAGCGCTCGGAGTCGTCTTCGTTCCAGGCATCAAGCATCGAAAGAGCCGCAAAGTCTATGGCGTCTTTATTGGGAACGCAGCCCGCAAGGGCTTGTGCTTGTTGTTCGGCGTTGATGGCGCTCCAGGGAAGCGCAGAGTACGCCCGTCGAGCGCGGCGAATTGCGCGGAGGGCGGAGAAATGTGAGATCACGGCGGTCATAGCTATAAAGTACTCAGCCGTTGGCGAAATGATATGGCTGTGCCGTTCTTTTCGCTCAAAGGAGCGTCGTGTGCCGCGGACGGTAGCGCGATTGTGCGAGGGGCCTTGAAAAACGGAGCGCGGGGCGTTGGTTTGGCCTTGAAGGTATGGACCGAGATGGGTGCTGGACAGTTAGTTCAGATTTGTATAAAACGACCGGGGCATTTTGCCATTGCTGAAGGGTTCAGTGGGCAAAATGGAGCAAATGACATAGTGAAGACGTCCGCTAGAAGAGAGATTGGCCAATATTATGCCGACAAGAGGGCTTTTGGCGTATCAAGTGACCCGTGTGAGCGCTCAGAAAAATACAAATTTGAACTAACTGTCCAAGGCGGGTTGGCGAGGAATAGAAAGGGGGGTCGGAAGCGAACTTCCGACCCCCCTTGAAACATCAAAGATGATGCGATGTGCGTTGGATTACAGCGCGAAGTCGCCGCCGACGAGCGTGGAGACGGGCTCCTCGTGGTAAACGGCGGAAATGGCCTGAGCGAACTCCTCGGCGACCGAGATGGTCTTGATCTTGCCGCCGACCTCGACGGGGATGGCGTCGGTGACGACGCACTCGACGATGGGGGCGTCGTTCAGGCGCTCGATGGCCGGGCCGGAGAAGATGCCGTGGGTGGCGCACACGTAGATGTCGCCGGCGCCCATGGCCTTGAGCTCCTTGACGTTGGCGCACAGGGTGCCAGCGGTGTCGATCATGTCGTCATTGATGATGCAGGTCTTGCCCTTGATGTCACCGATGATGCCCATGACCTCGGCGGCGTTGTGGCGCGGACGGCCCTTGTGGGCGATGGCCAGGTCGCAGCCGAGCATGTCGGACAGCTTCTTGGCGGCCTTGGCGCGGCCCACATCGGGGGAGACGACAACCAGGTTGTCGGTGTCGAAGTGCATGTCGTTGTAGTACTGGCCAAACAGCGGCAGTGCGGACAGGTGGTTAACCGGGATATCGAAGAAGCCCTGGATCTGGCCCTGGTGCAGGTCGAGGGTGATGATGCGGTTGACGCCGGCGCGCTCGAGCAGGTTGGCGACGAGGCGGGCGGTGATGGGCTCGCGCGGGCCGGCCTTGCGGTCCTGGCGGGCATAGCCGTAGTGGGTGATAACGGCGGTGATGGAGCGGGCGGATGCGCGCTTGGCAGCGTCGGTGGCGATGAGCAGCTCCATGAGCATGTCGTTGACGTTGCCGCCGGCCACGGACTGAATCAGGAAGACGTCGGCGCCGCGGACGGTCTCGTCGTAGCGGGCGTAAATCTCACCATTGGCGAACTGCTTTAGCGTAAGGCCCGAAAGCTCGACCCCAAGGTACTCAGCAATCTTCTGAGCGAGGGGACGGTTGGAGGAACCGGAATACACGCGGATGGACTTGCGCATATTCTCCGACTTCTCGGGATCATTAATCGGCATTACCCTTCTCCTTTATACATCGAATGCCATATAGATGCCTTGTTGCATTGTAACCGTGCGGCGGGGTTGATCGGGTCTTGATAACGTCTTTACCGTCAACGGACACGAACCGACCACTCATCCGGTCGCGCAGGTCACGATAGAAAAAGGAGCCGTCCCCATGGAACAGCTCCTTTTGTGCTTGGTAAAACGTTATACCTCGTCGTCCTCGTGCAGGCGGCGGCGATAATCGGCAGCCCAGCCCTCAATATTTACCTGACGGGCGCGGCCCAGACCGAGCGCGTCTGCCGGGACCGGCTCGGTGATGACGGAGCCGGCGGCCACGAGTGCACCGTCGCCGATCTGAGCGGGCGCGACCATCATGGTGTCGGAGCCGATGAAGGCGTCCTTTCCGATGACGGTCTTGTGCTTGTGAACGCCGTCGTAGTTGCAGGTGATGGAGCCCGCGCCCACGTTGACGCCGGAGCCCATGGTGGTGTCGCCGATGTAGGACAGGTGCGGCACCTTGGAGCCCTCGCCGATCGTGGACTTCTTGATCTCCACGTGCGTGCCGGCTTTGGAGCCGTCGAGCATGTGGGTGCCCGGGCGCAGGTAGGCGCGCGGGCCGCAGTCGACGCCGTTCTCGATGACGGACTCGATGGCGATGGTCTCATCGATGACGCAGCCGCTGCCGACGGTGGTGTCGGTGAGGCGACTGTTGGGGCCGAGCTGGCACTCCTCGCCCACGGTGACGTGGCCGATCAGATGCGTCTGCGGCCACACGACGGTGTCGCGGCCGATGGTAGCATCGGGGCCGATCCAGGCCTGCGTGGGGTCGATGAAGGTAACGCCCTCGGCCATCCAGTGCTCGTTGATGCGGTCGCGCGCGATGGCGGTGAGCTGCGCGAGCTGGATGCGGCTGTTGACGCCCAGGCCGTCGCGGTAGTCGTCACAGTGGAAGATGGAGACCGCCTGGCCGTGACCCTTGAGGATTTCGAGCATGTCGGGCAGATAGTACTCGGACTGCGCGTTGTCGTTGCCGATCTCATTAATGTGGGCGGCAAGCTGCGCGCCGTCGAAGGCGTAGCAGCCGGCGTTGCACTCCAGCAGCGTGGCGGCCTGCTCGGGCGTGCAGTCCTTCTGCTCGATGATGCGCTCGATCTGGCCGTCGGCGCCCAGCTTGATGCGGCCGTAGCCGAAGGGGTCGGGCGGGGTCATGGTCATGACGGTGCAGGCGAGCTCTCCGGTAGCGACGGTCTGCGCGAACTTGGCGACGGTGTCGGCGGTGATGAGCGGCAGGTCGCCGTTGAGTACGATGACGGGGCCTTGCGTGATGCCGCAGGCCTCGAGCGCGACCTTGACGGCATGGCCGGTGCCCAGGCGCTCGGTCTGCTCGACGCACTCGACCTTGGTGGCGCTGTTAGCGTAGGCGCCGTCGATGAGGGCGCGCATCTCGTCGGCGTGGCTGCCGATGACGACCACGACGCGGCTGCAGCCGGCCTTGATGGTGGCGTCGACGATCCACTGAACCATGGGCTTGCCCAGGATCTTGTGCGAAACCTTGCAGTGGTTCGACTTCATGCGGGTGCCCTCGCCGGCGGCGAGGATAATTGCGGTTGCGTCCATGTGATCTCCTGTTACGTTATAGAGACGTGTGTTTGGAAACGATACACGGCGCAATATGATACCGCAGGCATATGATGAGCGCGTAACGATTGACGCATTGCCGCCGATGTCGGTGCCGTTGACGCGGTGTTTGCGCTGGTTGTGTATGGTGGCGGCGCTGCGGCGTTGACGTTTGAGCGAGGGAATGGGGGTGCCCGTGGATATCATGCGAGAGGAATCGGGCAACGAGCCCGTCGCGGCGTTTTCGATGTCGCATCCGGCGGTGCCGGCGCTCTACACGGTGCTGACGTTGGGGCTCACCATGTTCTCGATGCAACCGGTGCTGATCGCGCTGTCGCTCGCGGGCGGGTTGGCGTACGGATTTGCGACGCGCGGGGCTGCCCGCACGTTGGGCGCGCTTCGCTGGCAGCTGCCGGTGATTTTGATCATTTCGCTGGTCAACCCGCTGTTTAGTGCTTCGGGTTCGACGGAGCTGTTCCGTATTGGCATGCGTGCGGTGTATCTAGAGAGCATGGTTTACGGCCTGTGCATGGGTGGGTTGTTTGTGGCGAGCGTGCTGTGGTTTGAGGCCGCGGCGTCGATGCTTAGCTACGACAAGGTGCTTGCGCTTTTGGGCAACGCCGCGCCGGTGATCGCGCTCATGATCTCGATGTGCATGCGGCTTATCCCACAGTTTTTGCGTCGCGGCCGCACGGTGCTGGCGGTGCAGGACGCGATTGATGTGCCGGGTCGCGCGCCGGCCGACCCCGTGCATTCGCGCCTGCGGGCATCGAGCGTGTTGATGGGCTGGGGCATGGAGGATTCGCTGGAGCGCGCGGACGCCATGCGCTCGCGCGGATGGGGTGCTGCGTCGCGTCGTACGACGTATGCGCGGTATCGGCTGGGGCGCGGCGACGCTGCCGCGCTGGTTGGACTTGCAGTGTTTGGTGCCGCCGCGGTGGCGGTGGCATGGACCGCGACAACGCAGTATTCGTTTTACCCGCAGCTTTCGGTGCCCGCGCCGTGGCTGGGCTATGTCGTGTACGCTGCCTGGATGGTGCTGCCCTGCGTGCTGCATGCGATTGACGAGAAGAGGTTCGGCTGATGGCTCGGTTGGATAGTGGCCCGGTGTCGGGCGCGGCGTGCGACCCGGATATGCCGGCGATTGAGGTGCGGAGCCTGAGCTTTACCTACCCCGGGGCTGATGCTGCGGTGCTCGAGGGGCTCGACTGGTCTGTCCCCCAAGGTGCATTTGCGCTGCTTGTTGGCGGTACCGGATCGGGTAAGTCGACGCTGCTGTCGTTGCTCAAGCCCGAGATCGCTCCGGCGGGCGAGCGCACTGGCGATGCGCGCGTGCTGGGCGAGAGCGTTGCCGACATGGACGTGCGCGCGTCTGCGGAGCGCATGGGCTACGTGTTCCAGGATCCCGAGAACCAGATTGTGTGCGAGACCGTGTGGCACGAGATGACGTTTGGCCTAGAGAATCTGGGTGTGTCGCGCGACGAGATGCGCCGCCGTGTTGCTGAGACCAGTTATTTCTTTGGTCTGGAGGATTGGCTTCATCGCGATACCGATACGCTTTCGGGTGGCCGCAAGCAGCTGCTGTCGCTTGCCGCCGTCCTGGCGCTGCGTCCGCGTGTGCTGCTGCTCGACGAGCCCACGTCTCAGCTCGATCCCGTTGCCGAGAAGAATTTTCTGCACGCGCTGTTTCGCGTGAACCGTGAGCTGGGCTGCACGGTTGTTGTGGCTACGCATCAACCGCGGCCGATGCTCGAGTATGCGACGTGTGCGTACCGGATGGAGGGCGGTCGCGTGCGCGAAGTGGCAGATATGGCTTCTTTGGGACGCCGAGAATCGCTGTTTTCCGATGACATGTTGGGGTGGGGTGCCATCCGATGTGCAAAAAACGGAGTATTCAGCAGGCGTGAGGACAATTTGGGCTCTCTGGAGCCGCTCGGGGACGTATCGAGCGCGAAAAAAAGTTCGGAATTGGACAAATCGTCCGAATTTGTGGCGCAAACGTCACTCGAGAACGGCTCGGAAGCCTTCCCGCGTACGGATGGAGGCAGAATACTCCAAAAAATGCACGGCGGGTCGGCTACCACCCTGTCGGAAGGCTGGTTTCGCTACGATCGCGTTGGCGGTTGGGTGCTGCGCGGGCTCGACGTGACGTTTTCGGCCGGTGCGGTGCATGCGATCGTGGGCGGCAACGGATGCGGCAAGTCGACGATGCTCTCGGTGCTGGCCAAGACGGCTAAGCTGCAGCGTGGCCGCATAGTGCGTGGGACGACTTCGGCGGCGCTGCTGCCACAGAATCCCAAGGCCCTGCTGGTCGCCGAGACGGTTCGCGATGAGCTGATGGAATGGGCCTCGACCTGCGGATATGACGAGAACTTGGCGCGGGAGCGTGCGGCGCAACTGGGATTGGACGGCCTGGAGACGCGCCACCCCTACGACCTCTCGGGCGGACAGCGCCAGCTGCTCGCGCTGGCAAAGCTGCTGCTGATTGGCCCCGAGCTGCTGCTGCTTGACGAGCCCACGAAGGGCTTGGACCTGGAGAGCCGCCGCATCATCGCCCGCGCCCTGCGTGACCATGCGAAGGCCGGTGGCACCGTCGTCATTGCCACGCACGACTTAGACTTTGCCGAGCAGGTGTCCGACGACGTCGCCATGATGTTTGACGGCGAGATTGCCTGCATGGAGCCCCCGGCCGACTTCTTTGCCGACAACGTGTTCTATAGGGCGTGATGGGATGACGGACTGTCGTTTCTCGCGCTTGCTTGCAAAACTGGAGATCCCGCTGCTGCTGGCGGTGCCGGCAGTGATGACTGCGGCGTTGCTGGTGGGCATTGAGCAGGCGGCGCTTGCCATGCTGGTTGTAGTGGCGCTCGTGCTCGCACTGTTCTTTGCGGGCTATGAGACATCACGTCCGGGCCTGCGCCAGATCATGCCCACGCTGGTGCTGGCGGCGTTGGCCGCGGCGGGGCGTATCTTGTTTGGCCCCATTCCCGACTTTAAACCGGTGAGCGCCATCGCCATTATCGCGGGGGCGACGCTTGGTCGCCGCAATGGTTTTATGGTTGGCGCGCTGGCGGCGCTGACCAGCAATTTCTTTTTTGGACAGGGCATGTGGACGCCGTGGCAGATGTATGCCTGGGGTCTGGTTGGCTATGTTGGCGGCGCGCTGGCGCATGCGGGCGCGTTCGACCGTGCGGATGGAACCGTGCGCATGCCGGCGCTGATGGCGTACGGCTTTGCCTCGGGCTTGCTCTACGGCGTTGTGATAAACGCGTATGACATCATCGGTTTTGTTCAACCGCTCACGTGGGCGGGCGCCATAGCGCGTCTTGCTACGGCGGTGCCGTTCGACATCACGCATGGCCTCGCGACCTGCGTGTTCTTGGCCGCTCTGTACAAGCCCTGGTGTCGCCGCATCAACCGCGTCGTCGTGAAATACGGGCTGTAGGGCTGGTTGCGCCGGGGCGGGAATCAATGCTGCCGAAGTGCCATTTCAAAACTATGCCGGTTTACGGGGCTAGATTGGCACAGGCAGACCATACCGGCTTTTTTCGAAATAGAGCAAGCCGTTTACCTGCGGTTTTATTATTTCGGAATTGCGTATGGTTGGGGGTTTGCGATTTAGCCCCGTAAACCGGCGTAGTTTTGAAATGGCCGGTTGATATGACGGGCATCATAGCCCTCAGAGGGTCAATTGATCCGTTTTCTTCCGTCCCCAGACGTCCCCAGGGAATCAGTTGACGGCGCTCGCCACGAAACTGGCCCATCTACTACGTTTAGCCCGACACCCCCAAGCACAACCGCGTTTTATGAAAAACCGCAGGCTTTCTACCTGCGGTTTTCTTTTTGCGTTGTTCGCTGTGGTTGAGGATGGCGGCCTAAACGTAGTAGATGGGCAGGTTTCGTGGCGGGCGGGTTGCGCGAACACGCTCGCAAGACGAAAACGACCCGCCTTTCTCCGCCTTTGGGAGATCAGTTGGGCTAGAGCTCCAGGGCGAGCGTGACGGGGCAGTGGTCGCTGCCAAAGATGTCGCCGCGGATGCCGGTGTCGCGTACGTTGCCGGCGATTGCGTCGCTCACCAGGAAGTAATCAATGCGCCAACCTGCGTTGTTCTTGCGGGCATTAAAGCGGTAGCTCCACCAGCTGTAGACGCCCTCGACGTCCGGATTGGCTGCGCGCCAAGTGTCGGTAAAACCGGCGTTGAGCAGCTCGGTAAACTTGCCACGCTCCTCGTCCGAAAAGCCTGCGTTGCCGCGGTTGGACTTGGGGTTCTTAAGGTCGATCTCCTCGTGTGCCACGTTAAAGTCGCCGCAGGTTACGACGGGCTTGCCGGTTTCGCGCTCAAGCGCGCTCAAAAAGCCGCGATAGGCATCGTCCCAGGCCATGCGCACGTCGATGCGCGCGAGCTCGTTTTGGGCGTTGGGCGTATAGACGTCCACGAACCAAAACTTGTCGAACTCGAGCGCGCAGACGCGGCCCTCGGTTGCGGCTTGGGCGACGAGCTCGGCCGCCTCGCCCTCGCCGGCGTAGGGCAGCAGTGCATCGGCGCGCAGCACGCGCAGCGGTTCCTGGCGGCTAAAGACCGCGGTGCCCGAGTAGCCCTTGCGCTCGGCGTAGCTCCAGGTTTGGTGATAGCCGGCCAGGTCGATATCGACCTGGCCCTCCTGCAGCTTGGTTTCCTGCAGCGCTAGGATATCGACATCGAGTTCCTGTGCGATCTGGGTAAAGCTCGGGTCCTTTTTGAGCACGGCGCGCAGGCCGTTAACGTTCCACGAGGCGAAAGTGTAAGTCTGAGGCATGGTGTCCTTTCGACGGGGTTGGCAGGCTTAAGATTAACGCAACTAGAGCGGGGCGGAGTCCGCGAGTGATAGTGCGAACGCCGCCGTCCCGGAGACACGGACGGAGGACATATATGACGCAGGCAATATCGGATCCCAAACAGGCCTCTGCCGCGCTGGCGGAGCTGTTCGAAACCCATAGTCACGTGGTCTTCTTTGGCGGTGCGGGCGTCTCCACGGCAAGCGGCATTCCCGATTTCCGCAGCGTGGACGGTCTGTATCACCAGCGGTTTTCCTATCCGCCCGAGACTATGCTCTCGCATAGCTTTTACGAGACGCATCCGGCCGAGTTCTTCGACTTTTACCGCACCAAGATGATCGCGCTTAACGCTAAGCCCAACCGCTGCCACACCAAGCTGGCCGAGCTGGAGCGTGCCGGCAAGCTCGACGCCGTGGTGACGCAAAACATCGACGGCTTGCATCAGATGGCGGGCTCGCAGCGTGTGTTTGAGCTGCACGGATCGGTCCATCGCAACATTTGCCAGTCGTGCGGCGCGGTTTACAGCGCCGAATGGATTTGCGCGCGCGAGCACGAGGATACCGCGGGCGTGCCCGTGTGCCCCGCGTGCGGCGGTCGCATCAAGCCCGATGTGGTCCTCTACGAGGAGCCGCTCGATGAGCGTGTGCTTACCGGCGCCGTTGCCGCTATCGCCGCGGCCGACGCCCTCGTCGTGGGTGGGACCTCGCTCGTAGTGTATCCGGCGGCGGGCCTCACGCGTTACTTTACTGGCGATACGCTGGCCATTTGCAATTTGGCGCCCACCGACCAGGATGCAAATGCCGACCTGCTGATTTCTTGCGACATCGCGGCTGCGTTTGCGTTCTAGCCCGCGCGCGCGGATACAATAGAAAGACTGATTGCAAAACGACCCCGCCGCCAGCGCCCGAGCGCGGCGGCGTGGGCATTTTAGGAGGATGTTCATGGCGAACGACAGCAAGACATGGCGGTGCGGAAAGTACGAGCTCAGCTTTGACCGTCCGCGCATCATGGGCGTCCTCAACGTGACGCCCGATTCGTTTAGCGACGGCGGGGAGCACTTCGACCCGGATGCCGCCATCGAGTACGGCCTGGCGATGCTCGACGCCGGCGCCGACATCATCGACGTGGGCGGCGAGTCCACACGCCCCGGTTTTACCCCGGTCAACCCCGACGAGGAGGCGCGCCGCGTGCTGCCCGTTGTGCGCGCGCTCGCCAAAGAGGGGGCCATCGTCTCGATCGATACGCGTCATGTGGCGGTTGCCAAGGCGGCGGTGCGCTGCGGTGCTTCGATTGTCAACGACGTGACGGGCTTCACCGATCCCAAGATGGTTGAGTTCGTTAAGACGAGCACCTGCGGCGTCATCGTGATGCACGCCGGCGAGGTCGCCACACCAGCACGCACGCACGCGACGGTGCAGCTCGATACCTCAGCTGCGGCGTTTGTTGCCGAGAAGGCACGCGAAGCGGCTGCCGAGGCCGCGCGCGAGGCCGAGAAGCCGGCCCGTCGCCGTCGCGGCAAGTTGCTGGGCGAGTCCAAGGTTGAGGCCAAGCTTCCGGGCGGTGTGGTACAGCCCTCGCTGCCGTTTGGCGAACCGGAGCCCGCGCCCGAGCCTGTTGACGAGCCAGAGACGCCGACTGCCGAGCAGGCTGCCCCTGCCGCCGCTGCGCCCGAGACCGTGCCCGCCGCTACCGAAGCCGCACCAGAGCCCAGCGACCACCTGGCCGCCATGATGCGCCGCAGTGCCCGCCGTGAGGAAGCCTATGTGCCCACCTCGCAGCTCCGCCGCTTTACCCTGCCCGATTCTGCGCCCATCATGCGCCGCGTCATGGGCTTTCTATCCGACCAGGCCCGCACGCTCATCCATGCCGGCGTGTCGCGCGACCGCATCTGCATCGATCCCGGCCCGGGCTTTGGCAAGACGGCCAACGAGGACATCGTCATCCAGCGCGAGACCGCCAAGATGGCGTCGCTGGGCTACCCGCTCATGTGTGCCGTGTCGCGCAAACGCTTTGTGGGCGCCGTCTCGGGCGTGACCGAGGCCGCCGCGCGCGATGCCGCCACGTTTGGCGTGTGCCTGGGCGCTATCCAGGCCGGTGCAAACATCGTGCGCGTGCACGACGTCACTGGCTTTGCGCAGTTCCTGAACGGTTACTGGGCCGTTGCCAAGCCGCAGCCGCGCCGCACGTTTGTGGCCGTGGGTTCCAACCTGGGGCATCGCTGCGACAACATCCGCGCTGCGCGCGACATGATTGCCGAGATCCCGCTCACCTGTGTGTCCAACTGCTCGCGCATCTACGAGAGCGAGCCGGCCTACGAGACGCGCCAGGACGCGTTTGCCAACGCCGTCATCGAGATCAAGACCGAGCTGGCTCCGCTGGTGCTGCTTGACGAGCTCATGAAGATCGAGGCCGAGCTGGGCCGCGACCGCTCCAAAAAGGCCAAGGCAAACGGCCCGCGCACCATCGACCTGGACCTGCTGTGGATGGACGGCGAGACCCACGGCGGCAAGAAGCTGCGCCTGCCGCATCCGCTGATCGGCGAGCGCGACTTTGTGCTGGTGCCGCTCGAGGATCTGATGCACGATCCGGCACGGTTCTTCCGCTACAACGGCGTCGAGGTCAAGGAGCCCGAGGACCGCGTGGGCCATATCGTGGGCGAATTGGGGCGTATGTAGATGATCGAGATGAATGCTGTTGCCGCCGGTACCGAGCTCGACGCGGCGCGTGACGCGGGCCGCGAGGGCATGTCTGCGGGCTGGTGCGCGTGGAGCGCGGGCGATGCATCGCTGACGTTTTCGCTGGTCGTGCGCCCCGATGTGAACATGCACGCCTTCCACGGCCTGCCATTTGTAGCTGCAATGGGCATGATGGACGCGCTCGCGGGCACGGCCGCAACGCCGGGCCTGGGGCTTGCCGGCAAAGTGGGCATCCAGTGGCCGAGTGACATCGTGTGCGGCGCGCCTGCGTTTGAGACGTCGCTCGCGCGCGTCGCCGTCAACGGCGGTGCCGGTGCTGCGGGCATGTTTGCCGCGGTGACGGTGGATGTCGAGCGTGCGGCACTGGGCGAGCTCGGCGTGGATATGGCCGACGAGGTACTGGTCGAGGCACTGGCCGCGGCGGTGCTCGCTCGCGTTGACGCCTGGGCGGTTGCTGCCAACACACCACAGGGCGCTGCCGGTCCGCTGGCTCCCGTGCTGGGTGAGTACTTCGATATGGTGCCACTGCTGGGTCGTCAGGTCGCGGCGGTGTCGCCCAACGGCCTGCCGCTCGCGGTCGGCGTGTTTGCGGGCCTGGACATCTGGGGCCGCGCGACCATTAAGGCCGACGCCGGCGAGCAGGAGTTTCCGCCTGAGGCCGTGCGCATTCGCGGTCTGTAGCGCGAGGCGCCCGCACTCAAAGATAACGATGGCAACAAGACCCTTCTCGGCTGTGACGGGGAGGGTCTTTACGCGACTACAGGGTGGCATCGCAATTCTATTCCTCAAAACTGAAAATCTTTCGTTTTTGAGGAATAGAATTAAGCCAGCTCGGCCTTTAACGAGGTATATTCGTTGCAGAGCCTATTCCTCAAAACTGAATAATTTTCGTTTTTGAGGAATAGCGATAGAAGACCGCAGGGAGGCACCAATGAAACTCATCAATAGAACGTCATATATGGACACGTTGACGAGCCTTATTGGCGTACCGGACATCAAGGTCATAACGGGTATTCGCCGTAGCGGTAAGTCAAAATTGCTCGAGGCCCTCCGCGATTACGTGGAGGCAAATCTGTCCAATTCGAATGTCATCCATATCAATTACAACCTCGACGAGTTCGAGGGCCTGCTCGAATATCATGCCCTGCTCGCCTATGTGAAAGAGCATCGAGTGTCCGACAAGCAAAACTTCCTGCTTATCGACGAGGTTCAGATGTGCGACGGCTTTGAACGCGCGATCAACAGCCTCCATGCATCCGAGCAGTACGACATCTTCATCACCGGATCGAACGCCTTTTTGCTGTCGAGCGATCTGTCGACGCTCTTTACGGGGCGCACGTTCGAGATCGAGGTTTTCCCATTCTCGTTTGAGGAGTATCGCCTCTATGGCGACGAGGGCGAGGTCGATCGCGACTTCGATGGGTACGCGAGAATCGGCGGTATGTCCGGCTCTTACCCTTATCCACTGCAGGAGCAGCGCTACCAATATCTCTCCAATGTCTTCAAAACGCTCATCGTGAGGGATATCGTGCAGCGGCATAACGTGAGAAACGAATCGGCACTGCTGCGCATTGCCGATTACATGATGGACAACGTCTCCAACATAACGTCGGCACGCAACATTACAGATGTTTTGAATGCGGATGGGCTAAAGATTACGAACAAGACGGTCGGCACGTACATGGGGCACCTGTGCGATGCGTTTGCCTTCTATAAAGTTCGTCGGTACGACATTCGCGGCAAAAAATACCTTAAGAGCGGCGAGAAGTATTACCTGGCAGACCACGCGTTCAAATACGCACTGCTTGGTACACGTGATATGGATTGGGGACGCGTATACGAGAACATGGTGGCCATCGAGCTGCTGCGCCGCGGATACGAGGTATACGTCGGTGTGCTCTATAAAAAGGAAATAAACTTTGTAGCAATCAAGCGAAGCGAGAAGCTCTACATTCAGGTGAGCGACGACATCAGCTCGGATAAGACGTTTGAACGCGAGATTTCGCCACTGCTGAGCATTGGCGATGCGTATCCCAAGATGATTCTTGCCCGCACGCATCACGAGGCCACGGATCGCGACGGAGTGCAGATCGTGGACCTGGCGAGGTGGTTGTGCGGCGAGGCGTAGCAGAAAGCCTATTCCTCAAAACTGAATATTATTCGATTTTGAGGAATAGGCTTGGCGGCTGGTTGCTGCGACCTGGCGTTTACTCTATCCCAGCTCCTGCATGCGGTGGTAGATTTCGCAGATGCCCTTGATGGTGAGTTGCCCGTCGACCACGTCGAAGGCATCGGTCGAATCGGCGACAATGCCGGCGAGACCGCCTGTGGCGATAACGGTGGCATCCTCGCGGCCCAGCTCGCGCTTCATGCGCGCGATCAGGCCCTCGGCCATGGCGGCGGCGCCCATCACGGCGCCCACCTTGATGCACTCCTCGGTATCGCGGCCGATGGCATGCTCGGGCGCCTCGAGCGGAACGCTGGCGAGCTTGGCGGCTCGGGCGGCGAGCGCGTCCATCGAAATGCGGATGCCCGGCGCAATCGCTCCGCCAATGTAATAACCGTCCTCATCGATGACATCGATATTGGTCGCGGTGCCAAAGTCCACCACGATTGCCGGCGCGCCGTAGAAAGTTTCAGCTGCGACGGCGTTGGCGACGCGGTCGGCACCTACGGCCTGGGGGCGCGCCGCGCGCAGCTTGGTCACGGAGGCCGTCTGCGGCCCAATGACGATGGCATCCGCCGCGATGCGGTCGGCCACGGCGTGCCACTCGCGCGAGAGCTGCGGCACCACGCCCGCAAAGGCGATCGCATCGACCGCATCGAGCGAGAGGCCGTACATCTTAAAGAAACCCATCAGGCGCACGTGGATCTCGTCGGCGGTATAGGAGCGGTCGGTGGGCATGCGCCACGACTGCACCAGCTCGTCTCCGTCAAACAGGCCCATGGCCGTCTGCGTGTTTCCCATATCGATAGCGAGCAGCATGTCTACTCCCGGTGTCGGCATAAAAGGACGCGCACCATTGTATACGTGCCATCGACGGCGCTCGGCTGTGATTCGTTTACGGTGATAAGGGCTGAGAGGTTTAAATATGAAGGAATTATGCTCTACGAGATTTTCCTTGCCGTTTACCGAACTCCCACGTAATATTCTTTCTTGCGCACATGAGGCGCCCAGACATTGCGGGGTGGAGCAGTCTGGTAGCTCGCCGGGCTCATAACCCGGAGGTCGTAGGTTCAAATCCTGCCCCCGCGACCAAGAACTTGCAGCTCGTCGGCCTAGCCGGCGAGCTTTTTTGTTATTCCGGGACCGTGTTTTTCGGTCCAATTCTCAGCCTCTCAAACAAAATCTCGATCTGTAACATCTAGACCCGATTTGGGCGGCTAGGTGTTACAGATCGAGATATACCGGTGGGCTGGGTCGTGTTTGTCTAAATCTGTAACACGAGGGACGGATTTTGCCGAGTTGTTGTTATAGATTGAGATTTTCTAGCAGGCGGGTCCCGTTTGTCTCAATCTGTAACAGTAAGACCCGGTTTTGCCGAGCAACTGTTACAGATTGAGACAAACCGACGGGCCGCCCCGCCCCATCCACCTGCCGTTACCTGCTGTCTGCCGATTTCCGTTGCGCCACTGTGCTCCCATGCCATATCCTCTAGACAACTACGCGGCACCATCGCCGCCGCGCCTACAAGAGAGGAATGTCCATGACCGCACCTGCATCCAAGCTGCTCCAGCCCATTACGGTTGGCCCCCTTGAGCTCAAGAACCGCATTATGTTCCCGCCGCTGACCACCGGCTACGAGGAGCGCGACGGTTCCATCGGCGAGCGCAGCTTGGCTTTTTACGAGCGCCTGGCCCGTGGCGGCGTGAGCTACATCGTCATCGGCGACGTCGCTCCCGTTATGACCGCAAGCCCCACGCCCAAGCTGGCGACCGACGCTCAGATCCCCACGTTTAAGGCCCTGGCCGACGCCGTCCACAAGCACGGCGCCAAGGTCGCGCTGCAGCTGTTCCACCCCGAGTACGACGTCCCCGGCGTCGGCCGCATGGTCATGGGCTCCATGGCCGCTGCGAAAGCTGCGCAGGAGGCAAAGGCCGCCGGCGACGAGGAGACCTTTGCCGCCAAGATGGCCGAGTCCAACGAGATCCGCAAGCAGGCCTACGCCAAGCTGCACCACGACATGCAGCACTTTGTGAACGAGGCCAGCGTGGAGCAGCTCACCCAGATCAAGGAAGCCATCGCCGCCTCGGCCGCCCGCGCACAGCAGGCCGGGATCGACGCCATCGAGGTCCACGGCGACCGTCTGGTGGGTTCGCTGTGCTCGGCCATCCTCAACCAGCGTACCGACGAGTACGGTGGCTCGTTCGAGAACCGCGTCCGCTACGCGCTCGAGGTCGTCGCCGCCATTAAGGACGCCGCACCGGAGCTGATGGTGGAGTACAAGCTCCCTGTGATTATGGAGAACCCCGACGGCACGCCGCGCGGCAAGGGCGGCCTGCAGCCCGATGAGGCTTGCGAGTTTGCCAAGCTGCTCGAGGGCGCGGGCATCGATATGATCCAGGTCGCGCAGGCCAACCACACCGGCAACATGGGCGACACCATTCCGCCCATGGGCGCCATGCCCTACAACTGGACGCTGCCCGTGGCCGAGCGCGTCAAAGCCCTGGTCTCCGTGCCGGTGGCAACCGTCGGCCGCGTTGTCTCGGTCGAGGCCGGCGAGAAGATTCTGGAAGACGGCTCGGCCGACATCATCGCCTATGGCCGCTCGCTCATGTGCGACCCCGACATTGCGCTGAAGGCCGCCACGGGTGAGCCCATCCGCGAGTGCCTCAACTGCAACAAGGGCTGCGTCGACGCGATTCAAAACCGCAAGTACATCTCGTGCGTGCTCAATGCCGAGAACGGCGACGAGGCGACCATCGCCATTAAGCCGGGCGAGGGCGACAAGAAGATCGCCGTGGTGGGCGGCGGCATTGCCGGCCTGGAGGCCGCGCGCGTGGCGGCCAAGCGCGGCTACGACGTGACCGTCTACGAGGCGAGCGATCATCTGGGCGGCCAGATTGTGCTGGCGGCTGCGCCCCCGCGCAAGGACGAGATCATGCGCTCGGTCGAGTACTACGAGAAGATTCTGCCTGGCCTGGGCGTGAAGGTTGAGCTCAACCATGCCGCTACCGCTGAGGACCTCAACGCCGCCGACGCCGCGATTGTGGCCGTGGGCGCGCACGACGTGGTCATCCCCGTTCCGGGCGCCGACTCGGAGAAGGTCGTCTCGAGCTGGGACGTGCTGGCCGGCAAGGTGGAGCTCAGCGGGCGCGTCGCCGTCATTGGCGGTGGCCTGGTGGGCACCGAGACTGCCGAGTACCTGCTGCAGCACGGCTGCGAGGTGGCGATCGTGGAGATGCTCGACAAGATTGCCGCGGGCGAGTCCGAGACCATTCTGCCGCTGATTATGAGCGACTTTGCCGAGCACAATGTGGAGCAGCACGTGAAGACCCGCCTGACCGCCATTACCGACGAGGGCGTGGAGGCTGTTCGCACCACCGAGGATGGCGCCGAGGAGCCGGTGAAGATCGCCTGCGATTACGTGGTGATGGCCGTGGGCTCCAAGGCCAACGCGTTTGACCTGGACGGCGTGACGGTGCCCGTGACCTGCGTGGGCGACTGCTCGGGCGAGCGCACCGCCGACATCGCGAGCGCCATTCGCACGGCATATCACGCGGCCAACGAGCTCTAAGCAAGAAAGCTATCGCGTATTGAGCGGGCGGGGAGTGCCGTATCGGTGCTCCCCGCCTTTTTGTCGATAAGAGGTGCTCCTGACCAGCGGATTCAGAAAATCCGAATCTTATGCATCCGAAAATCCGAATCGTAGAACAGGAAAATCCGAATTATATGAACATGAAAATCCGAATCGCGACCACCCGAAAATCCGAATTTGCTACAGTGGAATAGAAGAACCAGAAAGCAGGAACTGGAAATCTGCGGGGGTGGCTCATGGCGGGCGAAAGGCTACATCGGGACGGATACATCCCGCGTATCGTGGATGCGCAAATCGAACGCTACCTTCGCGTCTTTGGCGCGGTCGAGATTGCGGGCACCAAGTGGTGCGGCAAGACGTGGGCCGCGCTTGAGCACGGGGCGTCCGCCTCGTATGTCGACGAGAATCTCGACCTCGCGCGTGCCGACCCGGCGATGATGTTGCTGGGAGACCGTCCGCATATTATCGATGAGTGGCAGCGAGTTCCCCAGATTTGGGACTACGTTAGACACGAGGTTGACCGCACCCGGGGCACGCGCGGCGCCTATATCCTCACGGGTTCCGCCACGCCTGCGTTTGGCTCAAAGACGGAGGCACCCGCGCATAGTGGAGCCGGCCGCATCGGCCGCGTCCGCATGTACCCCATGACGCTTGCCGAGACAGGTGAGTCCAGCGGCAAGGTGAGCCTGGCGGGCTTGTTTGAGCATCGTTTTGAGCCCTGTCGGTGCAATGGCGATACACCGGGGCTTGTCGAAGCCGCCTGCCGCGGCGGCTGGCCCGAGGCGATCGATATGGTTTCGGCTGACGCCCAGCTCATCGCTCGCGAATATCTCAACACTACGTTTTCGAGCAGCTTCCCGGCGGTTGGTCTCGACCCCGATATTGCTCGTCGAGTCTCCGCATCGATCGCGCGCAATCTGGGACAGGCGACCACGTATAAAACGATTCTTATGGATATGTTCGGTGCCGAGGGGGAACCCGCAGCGTTTGCCGACGAGACCAAGGTGCGCAGGTACCTGGATGCCCTCAAAGGCATGTTCATTCTCGAGGAGGTCCCCGGTTGGGTTCCCGCCGCGCGCGACAAACGACGCTTTACCGTCAAGCCCAAGCGCTATCTGGCAGATCCGAGCCTTGCTTGCGCCTTGCTAGGTATGTCCTTGCAGGCGCTGCTTGCCGACTGGCAGACATTTGGTCTGGTGTTTGAGAATTTGGTCATACGCGATCTTTCGGTCTACGCACGTTCGCTCGACCTGCTGGATAGCACGCCCGTGCGCTATTATCGCGACGATTCGGGCCTTGAATGCGATGCCATCGTGCAGCTAGCCGATGGACGGTGGGCCGCCTTTGAGATTAAGGTGAGCGAAGATAAGGCGAGCGCCGGCGTTGAGAGCCTCAAGCGCGTTCGCAAGAAGGTCTGTGGAAATCCTCGTTCACGCACACGCGAACCGGAGTTTATGGCCGTGATTGTGGGGGTGGGTGAGTACGCCCGCGAGGTCGAGGACGGTATCTACGTGATACCCGTGCGCGCGTTGGGGTGTTAAGGGGCGGCACGCCGTGTGTTCTCCGCCCGGCGCTATGGATTGGTGCAAGGGGGGTTAGGTTTGTGTGCACCATGTTGCTGCGAAGTAACCTGACCCCCTTGCACCAAGGATTTGACTTTTAAGACATCATTAAGGCTTGCGCTGTGGAGCAAACCGCAGGTCAATGCTATTCTTTTACCTTATCGTATGGTGTTGTATTCTGCCTGAATTCTATGCCTACGAGCAACGGATTGATCGCGACCAAGCGGAAAGGATGGCACGCCCACTAGCAGGGCAAACGCAAGCGATGAGTGGCATGGACCGACATAGCGAGCTCCAGCAGCACAAGACGGCGGCCGAGTACCGCCAAGCTGCCGACGAGCACATGCGGACCCTCAAGGATTTCTGGAAGGATTTCCTGGTGAGCGGTCTGTTTGTGCTGGCCGCCATCGTTGCCATCTTTGCATGCCTGGCCTGGTTTGCCGCGAATAACCGAGTGAGTGCCACGGGGAGTACGATCGGGGCGAAGGGTCCGCGGTTTGTGCTCTCGGGAACGCAGGGCGGCACGGCGGGCAAGTACGACGCCCAGGACAACTACGCGTCGGACAGTACAAGCCTTGCCGTGAACAATCTTTTCAACCTCAATAACATGAGTGCCGATGGCAGTCTCTCTCCGGGGTCGGCCGGCCAGCTCCAGCTCAACGTCAGGCCGCTCTGCAATGACCTGCACGATATCACGGTGGAGATGACCTGGGAAATTTCTGTTCAGACGAGCGTTGCGGGCACGGGCGGCACTGCTGCGGATGCATCGAAAAACGAAGAGATCATCAACTCGCTTAAAGATTTGGTGCGCGGTCATATCCTGGTTTTTCAGGGCAAAGATGCCTCTGGCTTTTACTCGAATCCGCTGGTCCCCACGACCACCACGGTGACCCAGGACGGGGCCAGCGTCACCGTCATTACGCAGAGCTTTACCATCCCAAAGTCGAGCTTTTACGCTGCGGACTCAAATAGCACGACCGAAACCGTCACCAAAACCCTCTACTGGATTTGGCCGGAACAGTTCAAGAGCTATGTTCGCACGGGCAACGCCGGCTACGGTGGCAACCTTTTCGCTAACACAGGCGACGAGGGGGGATACACAACCCTCGTCGGCGACATCAACAATAACCACGCGCGCTATTTCCGCGCCGATAGCACGAGCGTGCCAGGTCAGGTGCCTAGCGCGGTTCCGCCTGTCGGAGCCGGCATGTCCTCTGCGGATGTGGAAACCTGCGCCAGCTACTACAACAACGCCGACGAGATTATCGGCAAGAACGTCAAGTACATTCGCGTGCGCTTCACCGCCAAGGAGGCGGATAAATAAATGGACGAGCAGCTTAATGCCCGCGAGCAGGGCGATATCAAACACAACGAAGGAGCGGCAAACCCCGGCGGCAACGGGTTCGGCTCGCACGGCGAAGCGCGTCCGGCTGGCCGCATCGAGCGCATCAAGGCTTGGGTGAGCGACCACCGTCGCGAATCCCTGGCCATCGTGGGTCTGGTGGCCGTGCTTCTCGTGTTGCTGGGATTGACGCTCGGATGGTTCGTCGATGCCAATCGCGGCTCCACCGTTGGCAAGATCAAGGAGCCGGCGGAGCTCAAAGTGCTGGGCCCCAACGCTACGGCAACAGAGCAGGTCGACCTGAGCTACAACCCCGAATACGGCGATACCAAGACCGGCAACACGGTGACGCTCAAGCGCCCGTTTTGCGTGCAGACGGGCGGTGACGGTTTTGAGCTGCAACTCGCGAATACGACCAACATTACGGGTCTCACTATTGAGCTGTACAGAGCCGAGAACACGTCTGCGCTCCAGACGCCCGACGTGAGCGGTACCGCAGACGGCAAATCTTATAGCTGGAAAGCAACCGGAGAGAACCTGCTGACGAGCTTCGAATATATCAACAAGGAGAACGACGGTCTGGCAGCCGTGCCGGGCGAGGGCGCAAGCGACCCTACATTCAAGGACTATCAAAACGTCCAGCGCAACGCGCGCCCGCTCTACCGATACAAGAAATTCGGCAAAGGCGACCTCAACGCTAAGACACTCGACAACTCGACTGGCAATGACACGCTTAACTTTATCATCAAGCTTTCGTGGGACGAGAGCGCCAAAGAGACCGACGTGATTTACCTGATCGCGCGCAACACGAGCGGCAAGTAGGAGAGGGGGCGCACATGGAGAAGCAAGAGAAACAGCAGGATGCCGAGCGCGAGCAGCTGGCAAAAAGCAAGAGCCTAGTCAAGAACAAGCTGGTTGTGGCGGCAATCGCACTTATTTGCGCCGTGGCGCTCGTGACGGGTGGCTACTTTACCTATTCCGCCTACACCGCCAACGGATTTCTAAAGTCCGTCGCCGCAACGGGCACTGCGCAGAGCCTATTTGCAAGCGATTTGCTCACGGGCTATATGAGTGCGCCTAGCCCCGACGAGCTCGCCCGTGCCCAGCGCTCCGTTACGGTGTATCCCAACAACGGGCAGTGCAACTTTACCTTTAGCATCTACAACTACTTGCTGGGCAACAGCAACTTCTGCAACGACAAAAATGTGACATACACCTTGACGGTCGAGGGGCACGGGCTCGATGGCGCCACGTGGAGCTATGCGCCCCAGCCCGGTAGCAGCGTCACGCTTCCGGAGAATCAACCTACCAAGAACGACTACACCGTGACCTTCCCCGAGGCTAAGTTGGGACAAGCATACTTTGTGATTAAGGCCACGGTCGTATCGGAGAAGAGCCCCGGCACCGAGCTAGCCTGTCTGGCGGCGAAAGTCGTGCCGTCAAAGAGGGCCGAGGTCAAGACCGCTGCGGTTGAGGGCGCGCTGGTCGATGAGGCTGGCAAGTTTGCTGATTACGCTGCATACAACTACCGCGTGACGGTTACGGGCGCACTGGCAAACGTCACGCTCACGTGGGGGGAGAACGTGGAGATCGACCCGTTCTTTGAGACCAACCATAGCGCGACGGTGGATGCTGCAGCTCGCAAGGCTACGTTCACCATGGAGCCGGGTTCGATGGTCGTCAACTTTTACCGAGCGGACGGCAAAACGCCCGGTGGCTGGGGCGACCTGGACATTAGCGTGAGCGGAACTACTCTGACGGGCGCGACGGAGACTCGATAACTCTGGAAGCGGAGTTTTAGGATAAGAGGTACGGAATCGATGAGAACGGCAAAGCGCATATTCGCAGAGTTCATGACGGTGGTCATGGTGCTCCAAGCATGCTCGCCCACGGTGGCTGCTGTGGCGGCAGGCTGGCAGAACATCTCGAACGAGATTGCTGCCGCATCTGCGAAGGCGTTGGATACTGCCGAGAGCGGCGAGACCAACGGCGATGTCACGATCGGGTCTGGGTCGAGTGATGCCGGCGCCGACAGCGACAGTGCTGGGGATGACGCGGTGAAGGATGACGCTGCAGCAGGCGATACCACCGATAGCGCCATGGGTTCCGATTCCACGGGCGACCAGACGGAAGGCGACGATGCCGCTGACGATGCCGCCGCTGACGACGCCGAGCAAGATGCCGATGATGCGACTTCGGAGGACGCTGAGGCCCAGGCGGTTGCGACGATCACGGATTTGAAAAAGCTTGTCGAGCTGCTCGAGGCTAATGGTGCGGAAGGCATCGAGCTCAAAGAAGATAACAGTGGAATCAAAAGCCTCAATGTCAAGTCGTCGGAGGCGTTCGCCGCCCTGTCTAACGCCGACGCTTCGCTTTACTATGATGCGCAGATCAAGGTTATCATCACGGGCGATGCGAAGCTCACCGAGTCGGCTAATAACGGCATGTCTTTCCAGGGCTTTGGCAGCGATGAGCATCCGTTTGAAGGCAGGATCTATAGGTCGCTGAATGGCGTTGATAGTCCCGTCGAGCTCACGACTGATCGGACGGTTTTTAATAGCCTCAAGCTGACCGACCAAAACAATATGGTCAAGATGAAGTGGGTGGGCGCGACTAGCTATAGCGCGCCGATGGTCGCTTCGAAGGTCAGCGGTGCGGAAAACAGCGAAGAGAGCAAGACGCTTAACGCGTCGGTTGACATCGTGGAACCCGTGAACGTTGATGTGAAGGATACGACTTCCGCCTTGACGGCACCCCTCCTGGGTGCGACGACGGGCAACCTTGCTGCGAACGTTACCTATAGCCTCACCGATTCTCGAAAGAATCTCAACGCGAATGCGACGGGCAACATTGGCTTGATTGCCAACACGGTCGAGAGCGGGAGCTTGACGGTTGAGTCCGTCACATTCCCCAACGATCTGACCTCAGGCGGAGCCGTCAAAACGAGCTCTGGCAACGCTGGCCTGCTCGTAGGCGAAGTCAAGGACGGTGCGACCCTGAGCATTGGCACTCTGGCAAACGTTCCCACCGCCACCGTCCAGTCTACGAACGGCTCCGCCGGTGGCGTTGTAGGACTCGTTGGCTCGAGCACGGGTGCCATGGTCAACGTCACGGAGGCTCTCGACCTACACGCGCTCGCCGTCAAGAGCACCTCCGCCAGCGGCGGTTTCATCGGACAAGCGACCAACCTGAGCCTTTCGCAATCCGAGGGCGCAAAGGTGGCGTGTCCTGAGCGTATTGGCGATTCGAATAGCAAAATCTCCGGCGGCTTTATAGGCAAGGTCAGCTTTATGCAGTCGGTTGAGTTTACTGGCAATAACCAAATCGATACGGGTAATGGCGTTACGCTTGCGGGCGCGGCGCATGTAAAGGGCGCGGTTGACGGAGCCGGCTCGGTTTTCGGCGTGCTGGCGCTGGACGATCCAAGCGTTTCTGTGTCATTCAAGGACGGCTCATTCAAGGGCACGTTTGGGGACGACGCCAGTAATGCTGCCTTCGGCGGCCTTATTGGCTTTGTGAGCGGCGCTGCGAATTCGACCGAAGAGACGAGTCCTCTAAGCCTTCTGAAAGTTGAAGGCGTGACGACTAAGTTTTCGCTCGTTAAGAGCCCATATTTTGCTGGCGGCATTGTTGGATGGCTTGGTACGTCCGCTATGCCCGCCGCGCTTGAAATTAATAATGCTACGGTCAACTGCACCCAGGTCGCTTCAACGAGCAACGGCTTTGGCGGAGCGGTCGGCTGCATCGACAAAAACAGCGTCGCGGATGTCAACGGGATTACCGTGAGCAATGAGGGCAGTATCGCCAAGGGCGCTGGCATTGCCGCGGAGTGCTGGACGGCCACGATACGCCTTGGGGGCGAAACCGATTTTTCCAACATGCATTTTGGCGCGGGGGATGCTACCGCGCAAATAGCCATGGTGCGTTCCGATTATCCGTCGCTTGTGTTCGCTCGCGGCACGGGCAGCGACAGCGAGCCGACGAATTCCAATGAAAAAGACTACTGGATATACAAGCGGTGTAAGGATGCACCCAAGATTGATGATCTTGGCGGAGCCCAAGATGCCTCTAAGGGCTATGGGGAGGTCGTAAGGCTCGACGGATCGAAGCTAAAATGGAACCTGATTCAGCTCAACGAAACTACGCATAAGCCTGAAGGCCCTTCATCGGCCAACTATAGTTGGCAGGTTGGTTATGTAAATGGCGCCGACAGCGACAAGTGGAACCAGGACCACACGCTCGACATCGACGACATACAGGATTTTGTTGTCCTAGCATTGTCGATTCAGACCGGCGGCTTGTATAACGGCGTGTTTGGCCCGACCTCAAACATGGCTGACCTTCTTGGGAGCCAAACGGTAATCAACCTGAACTGCGATGTCGATTTGTCGGGCACGGGCATTGGGGGTCTTGGCCTTGACAGCCTGAACAACGGCGTATCGTTTTCGGGAACGTTCAACGGCAATAATCATAAAGTAACCCTTGCCGTCGGCGAGCCGTATGGCACGCGCGACGGGAAGACGCTTGCCGCCGGCGATGCGAGTGACGGCAACGGTAAGATTTACCGCCATGGTCGTCTGGGCTTGTTCAATGCCATTGGCGGTGCCGCGAAGGTGAGCAACCTCACCATCGGTGGCTTCATGAAATTCGATAACGGCCTCAGCGTCGATGCCGGTTCGCTTGCGGCGTCAATTACGGGCACCGCCGACGAGAAACTGACGTTGTCGGGCGTAGCGTGCGAGACAAAGATCACGTGTGATGATACGTTCGGTAACGATGCGAACATCGGTGGTATTGCGGGTAGTGTATCGGCGGCTGCAAGCGTTGATTTCGGTGGCAATAGCAAGGCACAAACGGCTATTGCTACAGGCAATACGCTCAAGGGCAACACCCGCATCGGCGGCGCCATCGGTTATGTGGGTGATGTAACTTCGACATTCAATGTGACCAGCCTCGAAGTTGGCGGCTCAATCAATACTGGTGACTGTGCCGATGGCAAGATCGCCCAAGTCGGCGGCCTTATCGGCTGTATTGTTCAGAGTACCTATAATGTCAAAAAGGAGATAGTCAGTTCGGCTGTCAAGAACGTCAACATTATGGGGCTCGCATACGACTCGTTCGATATGGCCGTGGGCAAGAACGGCGACAAGTACCATGGCGCCGGCGGCCTTCTGGGCTACAGCTGGGGCAACGCCATCGTTACCATTGGCGATTCCTCTGCGAGTTCCGACGATAGGCCCTACGCTCTTAAGACGAATGAAACTACTGTGACTGCGAATGGCTCAGTTGAGGTCGGCGGTCTTGTATATGCCACGAGCGGTCATTGGATCATCAATGACTACGCTGTCAATTTGGCGGGCGCTTCTTTCAATACCGATAGCGCCACTACGCTTGGCGCTCTTATTGCTCGAGGCAGTACGTCCGATTCGGCCAACAGCTTTGGCGCCGAAATCTCCTACACTGGCCTATATCTGGAAGACAAGGCCAGTTGGGAAACCGCTTATGCTGTGGGCGGGGCGTCCATTGTCGCTCCAAAGGTAACGACGTTTGATGAATGGGTCGCTAATGGCGTGAAGCCCGGAAGCAAGTTGATGGATAACGGCTGCAATGCGATCGTTTCGCTTCATACCCAGGCTGATACGTTAGACATGAGCGGGGATCCCGCCAAGGACAATAGCTATCGAAATCGAACGGTTTTCGGCGAGGGCGAGGATCACAAAACGAACGGGTCTGTTCGCTATTACTACAATCTGGACAGGGCTTTGACTCGGGTGAAAGACCTCAATGCGTCTGTAATGAATACGCCCGAGCACCTTGTTTTGTGGGCGGCGAGGAAATACGCCCCAAGTTCGACATGTACGTATCTTACCGGTGACAAAGAGAAGATTTTTACCAATAACGTAATCGGCCCCAAGAGCGGCAATCCGGTCACTATCGATTTGACGGGCTATAGCTACTATCCCTCAAATGTTAGCGACAACAATGTGACCATCCAAAACGTAGAGATCATCTTTTGCTATTCGAAAATAAAAGATGAGCAGCAAGGCAATAAAAGCAACGACTCGGCTACTCAGCATGAGAATATGCATTGCGGTCTTATTCGAACGATTGGCAACAGGAGCCTCACCGTTAGCAGCGTAACGCTTTCGGGAACAGTGGGCAGAGCTAAAAATGATGACGCAAAAGGACTTGACCCCAAGAGCGTATCGGGTGCGCTCGTACTTCGTTGTGCCTACGGAGCATCTGGCGATAAGAAGGCAGCGATTACAATTGACACACTGAAGCTCAACGGCCTGCAGGTCGATGGAGCGATGGACAAGCAGTATGCGCCGCTGCTGATAAACGCCATAACAAGGTACGTCAATTTGGATGTCAAAAATGTAACGACGTCTAAATATGCTGACAATTCTGGCGTCAATAAAACCGCGGCTTCAAGTTTGTTCGGCTATCTGGGCTATGACAAGAATTCTGATCAGGTCACAGCAAAGTTTGAGCAAATAAGCCTGCCTAGCCAGAAGGGCAATACGATTTTCACCCACGCGAGCCTGCTGGAGAGCTTTGGCTATACAACCACGGGTACTGCGGACTATACCTTTACCAAGGCCGATGCCATGGCCGGTAATGTGACGTACGGAAGCGAAATCGATGCCCAAGGCAAGGAATACACTGGCAAGCAGCTTTGGTATTACGATGAGGCGACGTATGGCACCGATGAAGGCTTGGTAGAGACGGATAATGACGAGAAGGCAAACGTTGAAGCTCAACGGTTCAGCAATTATCTTCCCTATGTAGCCAAGGGAAAAGCCACCGAGAACGGCGTTCAGTACCACGAAATCAAAGTCAACCAGCGCATTCCTAACTTCACGACGGGTTGCGGCACCTATGGCGACCCGTACGCGATTACCTCGGCATCGGAGTTCAATGCGGCGGCGAACTACATCAACAACGGCACCGCTCTTGACGGCTGGGAAGTTACTATCGTAAAGGACCAATCGGCGCTTTGCCAACGTCGAAACGGGGGCAGCGTCGATAATGAAGTTACCTATGTCTATAAGCAGACGAACGACACCAAGAAGAAGTGGGAGAAGAAGGTCGACGATGCGACCGACTCCAATGATGTGCTTTCCGACGATACAATGCGTCGGTATCTGCAAAGTGCGTATTACAGCATTGAGCCCAAGTCGGATGCGGATAACACAATTGAGCTCGATGGCTCGGCGTTCGCCGGATTCGGCACCTCGGCATACCCGTTCCGCGGCGTCATCGTTGGCGACGTGAACGGCACGGCTGCAACGATTGTAATCAAAAACAATACTGGCTCATTACGCGGTCTTATTCCTTACAGCTATGGCAGCGTGGTGCGCAACCTGAACATTCGCTATGTGGATGCACAAGCGACTATTACTTATTCTGCCAAGGATGCGGATGGTGTTCCGACGGCGTTTTTCGGCGGCGTTATCGGCTGCATTCTTGGCGGCGATAACATTATTGATGGCGTGGTCGTTAATGGGACGACGGCCGATAGCCCTACAACCGGGTTTACGGTTGCTGGTGGCGGAACTAAGCCGCATCTTGTTCCCATTGGCGGCTACGTCGGCGCCATTGCGGGCGGCGGCGTGATTTTCCGCCATACGGGCGATTCATGGCGTGGCGGCACAAAGGAAAAGTTCCTGCCCGCTGCGAAAGGCGGTGCCAACTCCCAGCTGTACGACAACCCCTACGTTGGTCGTGTGATTGATGGCTATGCCTTTAGCGAGGGCTGCGACGTTGAGAACGGAGACTCTAACTACAAGATCAACAAGCTTGATGTGAATGACACCGGCTGCGTAACCACGACCGATACGTACGTGAAATTCAGCTGGGATGCCGGCCAGCAAAACAACAAGGCTCCTAAAACTACAGTCAAAGATCGACAGGGCCTGCTCGTGCTGTCTGCCATTATTAACAGCGGCGCGGGTGCCGGTGCTGCTCATACCGACTCGACTGATGGCAATGGCACGTATCGCGGATCACATGCGTATGAGGGCAATAGCGTTCGCGACCCCACCTCCTCGACGGGATACAAGTTCGGAAATGAACGGTATGGCAAGGTTCGCAATGCGCAGTATGCTGCGGTTGGAAATCCTGCTGAAGCAGCAAAGGGCGATTTCGCGATCTCGATCAATGACGACCTTAAGGCGCCAGGCAACCAGGAATACCAAGGCCCATTAAACGGCGAAGACGGACAAGATATTAATTCGCCCTATTTGGTGAAGAAATACGCGACCGATTGGCGCACGGGCTATGTGTGTGCGATGGGCGTTTGCGGCATGGATCTGCAGTTTAAGCAAGGCGTGACCTATGACATGAGGAATTATGGCTCGGGGTTCTTGGGTCTTTCGGGCCGCTATTACTCAAACGCATGCGCGACCGACAAGAAGGTTAATGATAAAGATTTCATTACTCCGGGCATCGCCACCGTCAACGGCAATGGCGCGACGATTAAGGTTAAGAACAACACGCGCGAGTATGTCGATGATGACTACAACATTGCAGGCGTAGGTGGCTTGTTCAGTACCATCAAGTTCTACTCGAATCAATTCAATAAAGGAAGCATTGAAGAGAGCGGCAATGCAAACGTATGCAATCTCAACTTCGAGAGCTGCAACATTTCGCTTACCTATGTAACTCCGAACGGGGTGGGGCAGTCCACGTCGACGAGCAATACAAACAGCGGCTCGGTGGGAGTCGGCTGCCTTGCGGGCTCAACTGCAAACCAGGGAGTTTATGACAAGGTCACCTATGGCGTGTTCAAAAACGTCGGCATTTCTAACAGTACCGTAGCCGGAGGCTGCACGGCTGGTGGCCTCATTGGAAGTGCTGGCCTTATGTCGCGCAGCACCGATGGCGCCAACGGTTCGATTGTGAATTACAGTGGAACGTCCTCTCCGGTGCAGCTCTGTGATTGCTCGTACACCGGCCTTAATGTCACGGGCGAGAAGAATGTCGGTGGCTATGTGGGTACGGCCGCGTCGGCGTGCGGTGTGTGGACAACCGCAGGCACAGGGGTGAGTGAAAGGACCGTTGGCAAAAACTCGACCATAACTGCCACAGGGACAGTGCCCTACGTGGGCGGCGTGCTCGGCTATGTCGAAAGAAGCGATATCTCGGTCAACACCAAAATCGGCACCACCGAGGTAGTCCCGTCGAGCACGGCAGTCATCTCTGGGGTAAACGTGCTAGCCACCGGATCGAACTCCGATGACCATATGGGCGCCGGCGGCGTGGTCGGACGCGCCCGTGGCGGCGTTATTTCTATGAGCAACGTGCGCATTGATGGCAGGGGCGGCACCGAGAACGCTGTCATCGGCGATAAGACCGGAACGAACACGAAGATCTACAATGCGGGCGGCCTGATTGGTGAGGTTACGAGTAGCGGTAGCCCCAACAAGTACTGGTTCGAGGACTGCAATGTCAAGAATGTCAGCATCGCCGGCACCGGCAAATGCTCGGGAGGGCTTATCGGCTACTTCTTCAGCAATGTGAATATAGCCTGCAACAACATCGCGATCGAGAACGCTACGATTAAGGGTAACTGGAGCGGCGGTCTGCTTGGCGCGAATAACGCGTCTAACAGTGGCTCCGTCATCATCAATGTCACCAACACAAAGGTATCCAACACCACGTTTAGCGAAAAGTCCAACGGCGGCATTATGGGCGATGGGCGTGGCCAGTTCCATCTGGTAAACGTGCTTATGGATGGCAACACCTACAAAAAGGACGCTAAGCAGGGCGTGCTTTTGGGCGAGGTTGACACAGGAACAAATAAGTACAGCCTCTCCGCAGCGGGCGTGGATGTAAAGCCCGGCAACGGCAAGACCACAAGTGACCTGCCACCGATGGTTTACACGACCAATACGGCCGCCGTAAACATGAAGTCGTATATCGCGTTTGGTGACTATAACGACACACTGGAAGCACCTGACAAGGGGATCACGCTCTACGGCGCGGACAATACCGCCACCACGGCAGCGAGCCCGTATGTGACCGCGAGCCCCGTAAGCACGCTGGCGGTGCGTGCCTCCGACAACGACACCACCGATCGCTACCTGTTTGGCGACGGCGCCACCATCGACACCGCGGCGACCGTCCAGAGCGAGGCAGGCACCGGTGTTGCCGATCGCTACACCTACACGAATATCGGCGGCATTAATGACAACGGCGCCTATCAAAATAAGTCGAGCTACGATGCCTCATCCGTGGCCAGTAAGTTCAATTCGAATAATGATACAAGCAACAACCAAGCCACAACGGATTTCCCTGTTTTGGTGATCTCTGGCAACGACAACACGACGGTCAAGAGCTATCTAAACATCGTCACGAACGGCGGCTTCTCCGACGCTTGCAGATTGAATAACGAGAATGGCACCAATCCGCACGTGACGGCCAAAGCAGAGGTTTTCCAACTCAAGGATGGTGTGTTCGTTAGAGACGATGACGCGTCGAACAATCCCACGCTTCGCGTAGTGAACAATGGCACGAACAGTATGTCGTTTAGCCCAAGCTCCGATTGGGACAACGGCAAGGGCCGCTTTACGCTCCTGACCGTTACCTTTACCGAGGCGGGTCAGAGCTACAACGTTCAGGTGCCGATCATCGTTAAGCGCAAGCTCGAGATCGATTTCACTGCAACGTATGATTACGGCACTAAATTTAAAGAAAGCGACTACGCTAACCTTGGAAAAGATGCACACGTGCTTACGAGCTTTGGCGAGCCGATGACGGGTCTGCTTACCTGGACATACAATTCTGCCAATGGGAAGGAAGTCGACTTTGGCTGGGACAGCTATATGGCTGCTGGCGGCTCGATGAAGGGGCTCGGCAAGAGTATCCTCTTCAATGGTGCCGACGGAAGGTTGCCCCAGGGCACCCAGCTTACGCTCATCGATGCGAACGTTGATGGCAAGGCCGGTGGCAGGGAATATCACTATACGGTGGGCGAAGGCGGCGCCACGAGTGTTTCGCTGAGCGGAAACGATGGCTTTAAGGATTCTGCGGGCAATCCATATCAGGAGCGATGGCTGAGCGAGATTTTGGATGTGTCGGCCACACAGGATGGCGCCGGCACATGGACCGTGTGTGATAACGAGGCAGAGGCGACCGCTAAAGCGAAACTCGATGGCAAGTGGACGCTGTTTAAGGTTGCGGGTGCTGACGTTCCCAGCAACAGTCGCTATACGCTAAAGGTACCTAAGGAGAAGGATACCGGCAGAGAGAAGCGTGCATCGGAGAGCGTCTACCTAGTTGTCAACGTGCCCAAGTCGGGCGACGGCGTGACGCAAGCTAATATCAACGGTTTTACGGCTTCGTCTATTGACTCGAATTCTTCGGGTGGCCGCATATCTTGGAATCTGCATCACGTTTTGCGCACCGATAGCAACGACGATAATCAAAACGGTACGGCATCGACATACAGCATCTTGTCCAATTATGAGCAGAATGTAGTCGACAAAAAAGATGGGGCGTGCATTCCGGTTTCGAAGTCGGAGGACGGTGCCGCCTACGTTCTTTCTCTCGATGTCATGGATACGGTTACGTTTAGCCCGAGCCAATACTATACAGAGAGCGACCATCTGTTCTATCAGCTCGACACATCGCTGTGTCGCTATGGCGCCAACAACAACCTAATGGGAGTAAGCAGTTTCCCGAGCGGAACCTCGGCAATTGCGAAGTTCTATGTTGCCGTCGGCAATCAGAACTACAGGTGGAATGGCAGCGATTGGGTGACGTGTGACGCTTCAACGCCTGCGTTTACACAGATTGTGACGGATACGGGTGATGACTCACTGAGGCTCACGCTCGACCATGACCTTGCCGGAATCCGCAAGCGTGCAACGGGCGGATCCTTTACCGTGCGTACGGTAGTGGAAGAGATTCGCCTTACGCCGGACGGCTGCAACAAGGTTATCTCCCTGTCCAAGCAGTCTGGCGAGGACGCCTGTACCAAGATGTCCTATACCGCCAAGCTTTCGACGCGCGATTCTGGTCTTGCCACCTCGAGCCTGGCGATGACGAAGCGCGGCAACGTTGGATACTATCGCATGGACACGGGTGATACGACCATTACGCTTTCTGCGCCAGATAAGTCGCAGCTTGGTATTAACGTGGACGACCTACGTCCGATCGCGAATGGCACGATTGGTCTGGGTGCCACGTATGAACTGGGTGGGCTCAACAACGCCACCGAGACAATCAAGAATGCCGATTCAGTTGTGTACACGCTCACGCTGCAACGCCGCAGCGGGACAAATGGCTCGTATGAGAATGTGACGGGCAAAATCTCCGAGTACGTGACAGTGACGGAGAGTAAGCTTGCCGCGGTCAACGTCGCTGGCAATGCGATCACCTTTACTGACTCGACGAAGGAGAACGACAAGTTCCGAACACAGAATGGCGACACCACGTTTAACCTGCCCTTTACCGTTAAGGTCAACACGCAGGTGGAGCGGAATGGCCAATCCTATGCGAACTACCGCTTAGTGATGACGGCGAGTCTGGTCACAGGTGGGG
>CATWID010000015.1 GCA_958350755.1 uncultured Collinsella sp. | reverse complement strand
ATCCCAAAAGTCCTCGAGGGGCAGATGAAGGCCATCAAATGAACCACCAGGGGCGTTCAAAACCGCTTCACTTGATAACATATGGAGGCTCTCATTTGAAACAGAATACTGCTTAAACGGATAGCTCTTCATCTGGATTCTTACTCCACATTCAGCTCCAGCATACTCGCGCCACATGGGGATGCTCTCCTCATCAGAAGAGGTCCAACAACTGACGAGTTTCATTTTTCCAAGATTTTGAGAGTCTGCTGAACGCTGTTCTTGTGGGTCGTCAACCTTATCTAACCGGCTGAACCTGATAGTTCGATTATGCAGAATCAAGGCCAGCGTATCTAGGCTTGCATAATGATAGAGAACGGCGGGTGCTTCCATGTTTGGCTCCTGGCTATAACAATGAGTCCATATCACTGTTCATCAAAATTTATAGACGCGATCGTCGACGCTCCAATGCCAATTAAGGCGGCGCACCTTAATCCTTGCCTTGCGAGTGCAAACGCGGAGATGGCCAGAGATGACCGTCGCTGGCATATCGCTTTCACACCCACAGCTCGATGATTGACGCACATGTGCACCACGATTTACGCCGTGCATGCACATCAGCGTTAAGCCCAATCGTTACCACAGCCCACTTCCAATGAAATGGAATAAGACACTACGAAATACCATAATTTCCCGAGCCATCAAAATGCAATCGCGAACCATTTCAAGCAAATAGGTGTTGCCTCGAGAATCGTTGGTCCCATCCTCACGCAAAGTGCGAATGACTTGAGTCGCGCAGTCGAAATCCGTCCGATTATGACTAAATGCATTGCGCAGAACGGGATTCCAACACTGCTTGATAAGGCCAGTAAATGAGCCCGTACCGACAGCGTTGAATCGCTTTGCCTTAGGGGCTACAGAAAGTTTGTCGAACGACTTTGCACCTAGGTCTACGCCTTTGGGCATGACATCGAACGCCCCGTTACATTCGATGTTGTCGAGCCCGATAAACAGAACAAGCAGGCTGCCAATAAGCTCATATTCCCGACAATAAAGCTTCTCAATATCACTAGGAGTGCAGCAGAACGTACCGTACTTTTCCAAGTCATAGGCGTCTCCCGCCATAAGAAAAGTAAAACCGTTGAGGAGAACCGGATAAGATTCGGCTACGGAATCAAGAACTTCGTTGATTTCAGCAAGCAGCGACTTGGCAGTCATATTGGTTTTAAGGTAGTAACCTGCTAGGCCGGAAAGCGCCTCTGCCTCTAGACCAGAAACGAGTTTTTCGCATTCAACAGCGCGCTCATGCGCGTCGCTCCCTGCAATCATGGGGAGACCGAGCCAAGACATTCTCGCGATTCGGCTCAGCAAGGAAAAGTGTCGATTGTCCTCGCCTAACAGTTTGCGCTCGAATTCCGAAAGAACCTTATCCGCATAATCGTCATGCCCATCGCAATACAGTTGAAGAGCGGTCCTCAGGGTAGGCCAGTCTTCGCGGTAATAATGAAGACAATAAACCATATCGCTCACGTACTCGCTGAGTTCATCAAACGGAATCAGCCCAGAGGCTCTGATAAAGGGGCTTGTCATGCAGGCACAATTTTCTACAGATAATTTATATGACGGAAGCTCACCAGATAACTCCACCATAACTCTGGCGCAATCTAAATCTCCACCCATGGAGGCTACCGTGCCAGGGTCGAGATTAAAATCAATCAAAGCGCAGCTCGGGTCAAGGTGAACCGCTCCGTCGATGCGGTTCCGGCACTGCGGACACAAGTATCTAACCGGATAGTCATTAACAAATCCAGCCTGGACGCGCACACGATGCACGCATCCACATACTCCGCAAGTGACAAAGAAGTTCTTAACCACAAAGACCCCTATTCAACCTCGCTGATCGCGCGAATCAGAATTAATCATCCGATGTTAAATCTGATGCAAAGGCTATAGAAGAGAATTACTAAATCTCCTCGTATCTCCCGCGAACATTCTCGAAATCATGCTGTCATCCTTATTCTGATCGCGTCGGAAATGTTGGTGTAAGGGCGGCACCCCAGCGCCCGTTTAACGAAGAACGGCCTTCGTCCTAGAATCTGAAATCACCACAACAACAGGTTCTAGGAAAGGACGATGACCGCTATGGAAATCTTATCAGACCCGACGCCGGACATGCTCGTCATGCCCCGTTTCGACGACGGCGCCATCGACATGCAGGAGCTGCTTCGCAGGCTCGCCAAGCAGGTCGTGAACGCCGTGATGGACGCCGAGGCCGACCAGCTGTGCGGTGGCGGGGCGAACAGCCGAAACGGCTACCGGGAGAGGGTCCTCGCCACCTGCGTCGGCACGCTGACGCTGCGCATCCCGAAGCTCCGCACCGGCAGCTTCTTCCCGGACGACGCGCTCGAGCGCTACCAGCGCGTGGACCGCGCCCTCGTCGCCGCCGTCGCCGAGATGTACGCCACCGGCACGAGCACCCGCAAGGTGCAGAGGGTGGCCGAGAAGATGGGCGTCTCCAGACTCTCGAAGGACCAGGTGAGCGCCATCGCCTCGAGCCTGGACGCAGACATCGAGGAGCTCCGCGCAAGGCCCCTCGACGGCTCGCCGGTGCCCTACGTCTGGCTCGATGCGACCTACGTCAAGTGCCGCCGCGAGGGGCGCGTCGCCTCCACCGCCGTGGTCACCGCCATCGGCTGCGATGCGGACGGCTGGAGGCGCGTCCTGGGCGTCGACGTGGTGGACACCGAGTCATACGTCTCGTGGCCCGCCTTCCTCAGGAAGCTCCGCGACCGCGGCGTTGGCGGCGTGGAGCTCGTCGTCTCGGACGCCCACCCGGGTCTCGTCCGCGCGCTCGGCGAGGTCTTCCAGGGCGCCGCATGGCAGCGCTGCGCCGTCCACCTCATGCGCGGCTGCATGCGTGAGGCGGGCTCCCGGCGGCCGAGGCGCCGCGTGGGCAGGATCGTCTCGCAGGTGTTCCGCGGGCGCGGCGCCGCCACCGTGACCGCCATGTACCACGCGGTGTGCGACATGCTGGAAGGGTGCTGCCCGAGGGTGGCGGCGATCCTCGAGGAGGCCGAGCCGGACGCCCTGGCATAGCTCGACTTTCCGCCGTCGCACTGGAAGCGCCTGCGCGCCAACAACGTCCAGGAACGGACGAACCGCGAGATAAAGCGCAGATCGAGGGTGGTGCAGGCGTTCCCCTCGACGGCATCGCTGGCGCGTCTGGCCGGCGCGGTCATGTGCGAGCAGGACGAGATGTGGCAGGAGTCGAGGTACTTCTCGGAGGCAAAGATGGGCGGGCTCTACGACGAGGGCCGCACGCGCGGGATCGACGGGACGGTCGACTGGGCGCGGCTGGAGGCGGAGGCCAGGAAGATGATCGAATCGGGCCTCGAGCTTGCGGACAGGATCGAGGCGGCATAGGATATCAACCGTGTTCCAGGTTCCAGGACGCCGAGCCGACTCGCTTCTGATCGGGCGCTACACCAACTTTCGCGACACTACCGTCTCTGCTGAAAAACTGATGGACCTGCCAATAGATTTTGCTCTTGATATAAGGAAATTCAGATTGTTAGTTACGTTAAAAACAGTGCAGATACTCGTGAACTATCGCTGTCGAATCAGTCCTTTCACTATGACAAGAGTTATGCAGCGCTTGCGGCGAACTATGGGATACCTTCTAGAAGGGGGAATGACCGCTTTCCCAGTTGATGACTAGGCGATGATAAATCGGAAATATCATAGAGCATAGAATGATAGGAAGAGATCTTTCAATAGAGGTAGGGGTGCCTCAGCTTTTGCCGAGACACCCCTACTGAATGACAGCTGAAGCATCTTGAATTAGGTTCAGGTCATCGACACTATCTGCCATCGCATGACATTATGGAAAATGCCAACGAACGTCATTGTGCTCTGTATTATTTTAATCAGTAAAATAATTACTAAAGGCGAAAGCTATCATGCAACTTCTAGATACTTTACGCTCTCGCCGCGTTCGAATGCGCCTATAACTTCACAGGTGGCTTTGGTGACATCGCGATCAATACCGCCTTCGCGGCGAAGTGCTTCTTTACCTGTGGTGCCCTTCTCGACATCAGCGATCATTCTTAGGAAAGAAACCCATTCAAAGCGAATACCTTCCCCGTCTAGTTGATAGAAATAACGCCTGTTATCGGCTGGGTCCTCGTAGCGGATTTCGAAATAATCAGTCTTCCACCAGGGCGCAGGAACATATATGTAGCCCTTTGTGCCGGATACAACTAGACTGCCCTCGGACTTAGCGCCTGAGCCAACCTTTGCTGTTGCCACGGCGTTTGGAAACTCAACGTCAAGCCTCGAGAACTCATCAAACGTCTTGTCGTTTTTCTCGCACAAGGACGAAATGCGTACCGAGTTAGGTTTAGTACCTAGTATCTGGAAGATTGGCAATAAGGCCGTAGGGCCCCATGCCGTCATGCTGCTCCAAGCAGTGTCGCGACGCGTATCAAAAGGGGCGCGATTGGTCTTAAGATTGGTTATAGTGGCATCGACTGAAACTACCTCGCCAATACGTCCACCGGTAACCAACAACAGCATGCGTGCGTAGGCGGTTGAATATGCCGTGCGCAGCGAGTCCATCAGTACAAGGCCTCGCTCGTCGGCTAATGCGAAAAGCTCGCTGCATTCCTTAGCGCTCTTTGCGATAGGCGCTTCGCACATCACATGCTTGCCGGCATTTAAGGCTCGTTTCACTTGTGCATAATGCCGATCAGGATGCGAGTGAATATACACAATGTCGACCGCATTCAGTAACTTACCGTAATCATCCGTTACAAGCTTGGCTCCGAGTGGGCCCTCATCTAGCAAACTGCGATCTTCAACACAAATGCCGGCAACCTCGAGACCATTTACCAAACCGCACTCAGCATAAACGCGATTCATATAGTCGGTATATCCAACTAAACCGCAGCGAAGTTTAACCGAACTTCGGATTTCCGTAGAAGAGACACCACTGGTGCGCTCGAGGTACACAACCTTGCAGTACTCATTTAGATAGTCGAATTGGCCCTCCCAATCCGAACCAACAGTAAAAATATCGACTCCATAGCGCTTGATGTCGTCGATTTTCTGGCCTTCGTACTCTTCGACGACGATCTTGTCTGCAAGTCCGGTTGAACGCACTGCTGCAATGCGCTCTTCAAGTGGCTGTTGAACGTTAATTTTGCCGCGTTGCTTGTCAAAGTCATCCGACGTAACGCCAACAATTAGATAGTCGCCCATGGCCTTGGCGCGCTCCAACAGGCGGACATGCCCGCGATGAAGATGGTCGTAGGTGCCGTAGGTTATGACCTTAGTCATGTTTAGGCCTTATCCAGCTCAATCAGCGCTTCCATAAATCGCTCCATCGAAAGCTTAGGACCAGTGGTAACCCTCAGGCAGCTGCCGAAAGCGCCAATACCGTCATACTCTTTAATGAGGATGCCCTTCTCGGCCTTCATGCGGCGAACGATTTCAGAAGCATCGCCAAACGGCTTAATGAACATAAAATTGCCTTCGCTGCTTCGATATTCATAGCCATTACTGTCAAGTTGCTCAACGAGCCACCGTTTGCCAGCAAGCTGATTCTCGATCATGGAATCGAGCAAGCCTTCGGTTTCCATGATTTTCTTTGCAAAGAGCATGGCAAACATATTTACATTGTGGGGAGTATTCAGCTTCTGTACGAGGGCAACTCCCTCAGGCCATCCTGCTACATAGCCTAAACGAGCTCCAGCAAGCGAGAATAGCTTCGAGAAAGTACGAGTTACAAATACATGTTCATGGGTAAGGGCGTAATTAATGGAAGTCTCGGGGCAGAAATAATGGTATGCCTCGTCAACGAGGACGGTAATCTGACGGAGTTCCGCTTCCTCGAAAAAGCGCGTCATCTCGGTCTCGCTCCAAGCATTGCCCATGGGGTTATTCGGATTAACAAGAATTAGCAGCTGCGTGTCATCGCTGATTTTGGAAATCACATCATCAACCGTGATGGTTAGGTCATCCCTGTAAGGAACCGGCACAAAATTGCGCCCATACATCTTCGAGTACACTTCGAACATCGCATAAGAGGGCGATACACAAACGATCTCACCGCTAGGTGCAGTGAAGGCCTCAATGATGTTGCGAATACCCTCGGAAGACCCGTTAACAAGCGACAGATGCTCGATGTCCGTACCAAGTCTTCCAGCAAGGAATTCAGTAAACTCAAGTGTCTCCGGGTACTGGGCTACCATTTCAGGCGTCACCCCCGAAAGAACCCCGTCGATGAACTCTTGAGATAGTCCCTCGGGGTTCTCGTTCAGATCAAGTCTGAGGTAACCCTCGCGCTTGTTCTGGTCAAAGATGCGATGAAGGTTCACGAGCCTCTCGTTAACGTAGTACACACTTACTCCTTTGTTTTAAGGTCATGAATTTTAAAGCTTCAAGAAAACCCATTGAAATCGTACGCTCAATAAAATCTGCACATACTGGCCAAGACGGGCAAGGAAGGGAATCACTCCAGATCATCCGCAGCCAGAATCCATCCTTTGAACAGCCTCAGATCCTCGGCCGTCGTGATCTTGATGTTCGCGGTCGAGCCCTTGGAGAACCATACGCGCTCCCCCATCGCGAACATCAGGCTCGTGGTGTGCGGTTCCACCTTCTCCAGAAGCCCGCGGCGGGCGCCCTCCTCGTAGACCCACTTGGCGTATCCGTAGCGCAGCGCCTGCGGGGAGTTCAGGCACATAACCTCGTCGCGGTCCACGAACCCGCTCGTTCCCTCGCCGTCGCCCGGGGTCGCGGTCAGGTACACCTGGCTGTGCGCGGGGCTGGCGTTGCCGTGCAGCCCGCAGACGCGTATCGCGTCGGAGATGACCTCGTCGGAGACGAACGGGCTGGCGCCGTAGTGGACGAGCACCTGGTCGTCGTCGGAGATCTCGCCCTCGAGGTTCCTGAGGCCGCTGATGACGGAGTCCTGGAACTCCCTGCCGCCCTCGGCCACCCAACGGACCTTGTCGAAGCCGCCGGCGTCGCAGATGGCGCGCAGCTCGTCCTCGTAGCCCTTGCGGCAGACCACCTCTATCGCGTCGACCTCGGGGTGGTTCTGGAACCTCTCGATGGTGTAGGACAGCACGGGGCGCCCCAGGACCTCTATGAACTGCTTGGGCACGTCGGCGCCCACCCGGGTGCCGCGGCCGCCTGCTAGTATTATCGCTACGTTCATCTCTAATTATCTCCATACATCTCGAGTGCAAGCGGGAGGTAGAGGTTGAGGGCGCGCCAGCTCCGCAGCATGAAGAAGCCGTCCTCGCCCAGCGTGTCCTTGAACAGGCACCAGCACACCCAGTACCAGGAGCACAGCGCGAACACGCCGTAGGCGTGGCGCCTCTCCCCGGGGCTCGGCTCGCGACCGAAGTACAGCGCCAGGATCTCGTCGCCCTTCTCGCGCGAGAGCCCGTCGCGCACCACCATGGTCGCCAGGTCGTTCATCGGGTCGTTCATGCCAGCGTACTCCCAGTCGATCATGCACAGGCCCCCGTCGCCGACGATCCAGTTGACCGCGTACGTGTCGTTGTGGCAGAGCACCTTCGGCCACTCGTCGAGCTCCACGTGGTGCCAAACCCGGCCCAGGCGGCGCCTCAGGCCGGCGAGGCGCCCCACGGCCTCGCCCTTCCTCGGGGAGGCGAGCTCGAGCAGGCGGTCGCCCTCGGAGAGGAGGTCGACCGCGAGCGCGCAGGAGGCGCCGCTCTCGTGGAACGCGCGGATTTGCCCCACGCCCGCCGCGAGGTCCGCGGGGTCCTCGTAGTCGAAGGACCGCGACGAGGGCACGAAGCGCGAGAGCTTCCAGCCCTCGGGGCTGATGTCGATGACGGAGGGGTCGATGCCCAGCTCCATAGCCGTGCGCTCGGCCACCACCTCGGCGTCGCGGTCGACCAGGGCGGAAGAGCTCACGCCCGGGTGCCTGTAGACGTACTTCTGGTGCCTGAGGTGGAACGAGAACGAGACGTTCGTCAGGCCCGCGTTCAGCGGCTTGATGTGGGTTATTTCCTCGGGCGCGCACGAGAGCAGGCGGCAGATGTTGGCGATTGCGGCGGGGCTCACGTTCGCGAGCACGCCGTCCTCGCCGAGCTCCTCCATGCTGTCGAACTCGAGCATGCCCTCGGGGGCGTCGACGGCGAAGAGCGGCAGCTCGTCGGCATGCCGGCCCCAGAACTGCTCCCACAGGAGGCCCTTGACGCCGATGTACCCGCGCTCGCGGTCGTAGAGCCCGAAGAACCGCTCCGCCCACTCGGGCGCGATATATGCCGCGCCCACCATGCAAGTGCCCGAGGGGGCTCCGCAGCGGAGGTTCGCCAGCCGCCCGTCGTCGCAGACGTCCGCGACGAGCTCGCGCGTGGCGTCTTCCTGCTCGCGCGCCATGCGCACGGAGCGGTCCCCGCCGCCGAAGCCGACGAACGGGTTCTCAGCGTACCAGTGGTCGGCGCAGCACAGGAAGGAGCCGCCCAGGCGGTCGCGAACGATGTCCAGGCTCGAGAGGTTCGACTCGTCTGCCCAGCGGGTGCTCACCACCAGGTCGACGCCGAACCTGTCCTCGAGATAGAAGAATTGCTCCTTCTCGTAGCCCACAACCACTGTGATGTCCTCGACGCCAGCTTCGCGAAGCTGGCGGATTTGCCGCTCGATGAGTACCTCGCCCTTATATTCGAAAAGCCCCTTGGGCTTGTCGTACAGCGGCGGGAAAAACTGGGACGACTTGCCGGCAGCAAGGATAATGGACTTGTTGATCTTAACCACGACCAATCACCTCTTCAACGGTCACACCCGGGATAGCCAAGGAATTGATGATTTTGGCAATCGCCTCGTCGCCGCGCCCGTCGTCCTCTAGACCGGTCATCTTTGAAAATCGCTCAACATCACGCTTGTGCTCGTCTTCGCTATATCTCAGGATTTCCGAAAGCAGCTCCTCCTCATTTTGAGCAACGGGGAAAGGGCGATCCTGCAGGGAGTAATAGAAGCCTCTGTCATCGCTATAAGAAGCAACATCAGGGGCATAAATGAATCCAGGCCTGCCCGTAAGCATAAAATCCTCCATGATAGATGAGTAATCGGTCAGAAGCACATCCGTAGCTGAAAGAAGCTCCTGGGCGTCTTTGTAGAAGCTGGCATCTGTATACTTTTGCAAGAAATCGGGCCTGTGCAATTTTGCAATATTCGGATGCAAGCGATAAGCAAATGTAAACTTACGTCCGAACCTTTCGCTTAGCGCATGAATTAAAGCATCATAGTTAAAGCGGTAGGCATCCATCTCTTCGTTACGCCTGAAAGTGGGAGCATAGACGCAAAGTAATTCATCCTCAGGAATTCCCAGAATATTACGGACTTTTCTTCGAGCTATGTCATCACCTAGAACCAAAGGCCTGTTCCTGGGATTACCGCACCTAACAATAGGCCCGCTGTACCAAAACGCCCTCCGATAGACATCCTCATAGAGGCGATTGTCTGCGAACATCAGGTCCGTATCATTTCCATCTCGCTTGGCATCGCGAACATATTCATAGGGAAGGTGCTCGGCAACGTCCCCCTCAACGCGTTTAGGCGAAAGATAAGCATGCCAGGTCTGAATGTAGATTTGATCTTTCCTTTTTGGAACGTACTTCGATCGACGGCAATTGTCTATCCAGAATCTTGCAGTCGACAACTCGTAACGAGCTTGATGGCTCCCGTAGGCAACTTGGCGAACGTAAGAAGGAATATCGTCTTGAGGTTCGTTCAATAGAAGAACGAGGTCGAATTTACCAGGATAAAGTCTATTCAACGCCTCGGAAATATATTTCGGATTGCATAAGTAGCCACGGCCCATGTTGCATATAAGAACTACTTTTCGATAATCGATCTCAGCCTTGCGAGAAAGTCGAACTCCGTCGAGCCGTTTCGGTGCCTCGGGAATATCTTTAATACTAAACCAAATTGGCTTAGCCGTATTTTTTATGACTTCAGTTAAAGGCATTACCATCACCTAACTCCTTTTATCGAAAACAACTTCTTCATCACATCGGCAAGGTCCTTCGCGTAGAGAACTAGGACGGCGATAAAAAGTGCGAACAAGAGCGCATACATACCTATCTCATCAGTAATTAAAAGAAGGGTGAGGGACTGAGCTATCAAAAGAGCGTAAGTAGCGACATCGCGCACGAGATTGATGCGGATCCTCACGTAGCACTTGGCACGAACGAGTCTGAGAATCCAAACTTCCACATAGCAAATAGTTGTGGAAATAGCGGCTGCCATAGGACCAAAGAAAGGAACGAAAATGAGGTTCAGCACAAGATTGGTGATAGCTCCGGCAGCAGAAGATGTTGCAAAGCTCTTGGTGTCTTTCACAGCGGTGAAAAAACCGCCGAGATAGTTTGAGAGAGCGCCGAAGATAATCGCAATCGTCAGCCAGGGGACGTACTGCCAAGCAACGAAAAAATCGTTCGCATAAAGAAAGCGGGCAAACACCTTATCTAAAACGATGATCGCAGAACAGACAATGGTGAGCATACAGTTGTATATTGAATACGTCTGGGCAAAGAACCCATTGCTGTCATCAGGGTCGTAGTCTTTTACGACCGAGAGGGTCCAGGCTTGACTGAAGATATTTTGTAAGATGCTCAGAATCGAAGGAATCTTGGAGGCGACTGAGTAGATACCATTTGCCGCCAAGCCACAGAAGAATATGACAACGTAGCGGTCAGAGACACTTGTCACCCACCAGGCAATGCTGTTGGCAGCAAGTGGGAGCGAATAGACAATAAGCTCTTTAGTCTCTACTTTATATGCAGAAAAGAGCCGTATATGTTTTAGGATTCCCGTCTTGATAACAAGGAAAATAAATTGACTAAGTGGGCCAAGGATATTTGCAAGAAAATAGCCATCAAGCCCCATGTTAAGGGGAACGAGCAAGACGACGTTAAGCAGAATCGTAATGAACGATCCGAGGACACCAGAGATGGATAAATCGGCAATTTTATCAACTCCACGCGCATAAAAGAGCAATAGTCCTGAAAAGGCCTGCGACGCGAACATCAATAGAAAGTAAAAAGAATACAAAGGAGTGAGCTCAAATAGGGCAGTCCGGTTAACGATTAACAGCCCCACCATTACGAGAGCGGTTCCTAAGAGGGTGCACCTGAATCCAACCGTCGCAACGCCATCTTTGTCATAGTCCCTATCCAAAGAGAATCTAAGCACGCCCTCTTGAATATTTAAAGTAACAATTGGCAGTAGAACCCCGACAGTTGTATAGAAGACGTCATAGGTACCGTACTCTCCAGTCGTTAGGACGCTTGTATATAACGGAACCAGGAAAAAACTCAGCAATTTGGTAGCAAAATTACTGATTGTGAGAAGCCCAACGTTTTTTAACAGATATTTATACCGTCCCATTTTCGCCCCCCTCTTCTAAAGAGGAGCGTGATTTCAACCATACAACCATGGGGATTGCGGCGAACAAGAGCTGCGACCCGTAATAAATATCGACGTTGTCCGTAAAAAATAGGACGAACATGAATAAGGTGATCAGAACATACGCGTTGAAGGTTTCCTCGTCGCACACCTTGTGAATCCAAGCCGGGAGATAGACAAGAAAATATCCGAGCCAGCAAAGAAATCCGAAAAAACCAATTTCATAGTAATACTTAAGGATGTCGCAATGGACTCCACCGACATGCAGGTAAGAATAAGTTGTCGTAAACAAATGCGTAAGCGAGTTGACACCCGCACCGATATAGAGAGGGCTAAACACACTATTGTCAACGGTGACCTGCCAATAGTAGTTTCTACCCATTACATTTAGAGAGTGACCCGACATCCAGCTAGAGATGAAGCCGTTATACAACAGCACGACAAAGACGAAACAGCAGACTGCCAGCAAAAACAAACCAGCCGAGTAAATCTGCGCCCCGGCTTTCTTCCCTAAATGACTATGAATAACGTGGGCCACAACAACCACGACGATCGCAAGAAGGACAATTCGCTTAAAACCCATGAAGCACATTGTAAGAGACGCAATTGTTTTGATTCCCCTCCCCCGTTCGCAATCGATCAAGAGGTAATAAACCGACAAGAAGGCAGCAGTGAAGGTAAACTGATGCGTTTCGAATGGGTTGAACGCCAAAGAATTAAACATAGCTTCAATGGGTGCGACTAGACAACCAATACCCGCAATCATGCACGTATACGGAACAACAAAAAGAAACGAGACGAGGCATGAATAAAAGACAAGATCGATGGTCTTTTTGCCATAAAGATAAACAGACGCGATTGGGAGTGCAACAGCAATGAACTGATTGAAACCCCCTGGGTGCCCCGAGGATGATAGGCCCGTAACAAATAGAAAGTAGGAATACAGCAGAATCAGCATTTTTGGCAGTGCGAACCTTATTCCAAGTGGCTTAAGCCCTCGGTTGAGAGGGCCGCTAGTAGAAACGGTCCTTGATAAAGCAACGACGATCCAAAAAACGGATATCCCGTATACGACAACATTCGGGATGTCGTAACCCGCTACCTGAGTGTTAAGCGCGATGCCCATGCTGACGATGAATGCGAATTCATCGACGGTCAGACGGACACTCATTTTCCGCACCGATTTATCTATTGACATTTCATCCTTTCTGAAAGCGCGGGATGATCGTGCTTTATTTACAGTCATCGATGAAGTCGTTGTAATCCTTGTATTGTTTAGCGCTCTTCATCCACTTTAGGCTCTCATCCCACGTCCCCATCAAGCTCGCCTGCGACTCATGCACACCGCAGAGATGCTCGGGGTCTGCGAATAGCGGGAAGTACTCACGAATCTCCTCGGGCTTGGGATTGCGGCCCCACCTTGAACGGAATCTCCGCACGTATTCCTTGGCTTCCTCGACCTGCGCTGCGGCTCTCTTCTCCCGATAGTGTTCCAATGAGCAGATTCGCCGAGCGGGCACCCCCCCCCAAACAGAATTGCCCTCGACATGACCGCTCACCACAGCATGGGCGCCGATAATCACGTTGTCCTCGATAGTCGTGCCGCAAAGGATGGTGGCGCCCCACCCGACGAAGACGTTGTTGCCGATGGTGACCGGTTTCTCGTTGCCCAGAATTTCGCCCGTCTTGCCCTTGACTACTGACCAGCCGTAGTCATGGGTAAGGATAGTAATGGGCCCCGTGAGGTTAACGTGGTCGCCGATTGTCAGAAGATGCGGGTCGGTGATGTCGACGCGCGTGTCGCCGGGGCAATGGAACGTGACGTCCTCACCAATAGTGACGCCGCATGAACGTAGGTACTTCAAATACCCCTCGTTATTCACGAGGAGCTTGTTGTAAACCTTCCTCACCACGTCTCTCAAAGCCATGTTTGCGTCTCCAATCTAGATGACCCCCTGAACCGCAGCCATGTAGAGAACGTTTACGGCCTGGTGCCTTAGCAACTGCACGAAGGCCTTCTGCTTAAAGCCGAGTCTCTCGCATGGGTAGTCATTAATCACTTTCAGCAGACGTTCGTCGACCGCCATAGTGCGTATGGCACGGCAGGCATCGCGGCGGCTCTTACCGCTTACGCGAGGCACTTCCTGCGAAATGCACATCTTCATATTGATAAACAGGGTCTTTTTTAACCTCAAAACGCATTCCGCCTCCGAAGGCGAGCCTGCCACAAGTCGAAGGGCGTAGTCGTAGAAGAACAGACAAGCGTCGAAGCGATCCGGTCTATAAGAAGTGGTGAGTGAGGAGAGATTCGTGCGGTACGAATATCCCACGCAACTCGTCGTCACCACCTTGTTGCAAGTCCGGAGGTACCTGTATTTAAAGACGAAGTCTTCGCTGATTACCTCGCGCTCTGAGGGAAAGCGCAGAGCATGTTCGTCTATGTTCGACTTTGCGAATATAGACGAACATGCCGACATTGGAATCGAGTCGGACGCCTCGGGCGCGCTGCCGCACACGCGGGGGACGAGCCTCTTCGCCAGTCTTTCACCTTCCCACACGGCATCCTCGAGCTTAAACTCGAACTGAGGGTTTCCCTCTCCGTCGCGCTTGGTGAACCCACCCAGAACACAATCCGCTCCTGTGTCCTCGATGGCGCGGGCGAACGTCTCGACCATGTCGGACTCGAGCCAGTCGTCGGAATCAACGAACATAACATGTGTGGTCTCTGGAAGCAGATTATCGAGTCCCGTGTTACGCGCGAAACCAAGCCCTGCGTTCTCCTTATGCACTGTTCGCACGCGATCGTTCTCAAAGGAGAGTCGATCACACAGCTCGCCCGACCCGTCGGTCGACCCGTCGTCGATGAGCAGTACCTCGAACACCGAGTACGACTGTTCCAGAATGGAGCGGACACACCGTTTAAGATAGCGTCTAACGTTGTACACGGGCACGATTAGGGTTAATTTCAGATTTTGATCCACGTTTAAATAGGCCTTCTAGTCGTATCTCTTAATCAACCGAGCGGGCGCCCCGGCGTACAGAGCGCCCGCTTCGTTAAGGTCGCGCGTGACAACAGAGTTCGCTGAAACAAGAGAGCAACACGCAATCGTGCAGCCGCGCGTAACGACCGTATTAGCGCAAAGCCAACAACGATGACCGATCGAAACCGGCGCGTGGAGTAACTTCGAGCTAACCCCCCCTGCGATCGAATTCGTGGTCGTGGTCATAAATCTGGACATTAGGACCAAGGAGCGTGTCTGCACCGATGCGGGCGGATTCGACTACCGTCACTCGGCAGCCCTCGTTCATGTAGACGCCGTCTTCCAGTACTAAAGTTGCGCCTTTATTGACCTGTACGATGCATTCAGGGCTCAAATAAACGCCCGCACCGATGCTGAGGGAGGCGCCCTCGCCCAAAATCAACCGTGTGCCCTTGCCCAGGTACAATGGTTTGCCTGAGGCGATCTTGAGCCGATTTCCGGCCACAATGCGCACCCTTAGCACCCGTAGGGCGGAGGCGCCCCATTTAAGAGCCTTAGCAATCCTATTCATCGGTGCTTCCGCTGCTCGTAGGGTCGAAGTTGTTGGAAGCGCTGACACGCCAGGCCTTCAACTCATGCGCAATACGTTTGTCGGCAGGCGGAAGTGACATATAGTCCCCGTACATTATCGAGAGATAGCGGTCCGCATCCTCAAAGCCAAAGAACTGTTCATTTTCGAATTCGTATTCAACCAAGTTGCTAAACAGGCTTGCTGGGAAAACCTCCAGCGACTGACTGACCGCCCAAGCTAGATTGGCAGCAGTGCCGATAGTCGAAAAGCAACCGTTATCCGTCATCGTTCTTAGCTTACCGAGAGCCCACTGTTGCAGAGGGGTGTGCCTGGCAAGCGTGCCGAAGACGGTTTTGAAGCAGCCAGCAACTCCTGGCTGTCCCGAGCTCCATCTTGATGCTTGGAACAGGTACTTATATCGAACTGCTGCATCCCAGGCCTTGCTGGCTTCGGCTTCACTTTCGAAAGAAACAATCGGAAAGATATCGATCCACACATATTCGCGGATTCCCTCTGCAATGAATGCAGACTTTACTTCAATGCTGGTATCAACCAGTTTTTCAAAAGGAATCGCAGCAGAAACTTTAGAGTTCAGCTGGCTGGCAAGCTTGACATGTGATAACTCTGCTCCAGCACGTGAACCGAAACTTTTTAGAAATTTCCTATAATCCTCAACAGGCATAACGACATCGATATCGTCATCCCAGGGAATGAACCCCTTGTGCCTAACCGCACCGAGCAGAGTTCCGGAGCCCATTGAGTATCGTAGATTGTTCTCTCGGCAGTAGGAGTCGAAAATGCGAAGGAGACGTAGTTCGGCATCTTTCACCTCTTGCATGGATAAATATTCAGTCGGCATATTACGCCCCTTTAGTCATATATCTATAGCGATCAGAGAGCTGCTTGTAGAGCGACCGCGTGGTGTAACCCGCTTTATCGAGAAACGGAACGTAGTCGACCTTGGCGGTAATTTCCCTTTTGCCGGCGCAGGCTTCCAGCAAATCGGCCCACTCCTTGTCGGAAAGCGAAAGCCCTGCTCGCTGGAGAAGGCCCGTCAGATCGGCCTCCTGGGTAACCGCGTCAGAGCTGAGGATGGGCAGTCCATTTGCCTGGGCCTCAATGAAGGCAATCGGGAGCCCCTCGTGGAAAGAGGGGGCGAGCAGCGCGTCCATGGCGCTGTAGTACCTCCAGATATCGTCAACAGTACCGATGAAAACCGCCGATTCGCCCAGCCCCCAATTCAGCCGCCCTCTCCTTCGCAAGGGGAAGTTCCTCGGCTTGGCCGAAGAGCAGAAGGCAGGAATCGGCCTCACTGGAGCGCAGCTGATTGAAGATATCGAGGGCGCGCAGTGTGTTTTTTGCAGGAATACCCGCCCCAACAAACCCTATGACGGTGGCATCGCCCGGGATCCCAAGCCGATGTCTAACGGCAGCCCGGTCAGAGGACGAGAATCGGAATTTATCGGAATCGACCCCGTTGTGCACCAAGGCATAGCCAGCGCCCTGAAAGAGATATTCACCTGCGACCTCGCTGCATGCCCAGCGCTCACTCGCCGACGGGAGAAACCTCTCTATCATGGCCACGTTGACCATATTCTTCAAACGCGAGGTGCTGCCAAGCGCGCTGTTATGGCAGTGCACGATGCGCGAGGGAACTCCGGTCTTTTTGGCCTCAGAGGCGAAGACGAAGCCGAGCGCATTGTTCGTGTGAATCTGAACGATGTCGAAACGGTGCTTCGACAGAAAAGCGCCAAGGCGCTTCGCACCCAGAGTGCCAACCAATAGCGGGCTGTAGCTATCGATTAAAGGACCGAAGAATCGCTCTCCGAACCTGTCCCCTTCGACTCTTCCCACCGACAGCACGCTCTGCTCGATATCGGGAGCCGGGCAATCGAGCATCGTGGAGACGAAGGTCCTCACCCCGCCCCTTCCGGGCCCTAGCTGTTGAATGATGTGCAGGACCCGAATCATCGCGACCGGCCTGCCAGCACGTCCGCAATCCGCTCGCTCGCATGCCCGTCTCCGTAGGGGTTGGAGGCGTGGCTCATGGCCTCGTACTCAGACTCGTCAGAGAGCAGGCGGCTGAACTCACGGTAAATGACGTCCTCCTCGGTGCCCACGAGCTTCAGCGTGCCGGCCGCCACACCCTCGGGACGTTCGGTGGTATCGCGCATGACGAGCACCGGCTTGCCCAGGCTCGGCGCCTCCTCCTGGATGCCGCCCGAGTCGGTGAGGATGAGGTGGCTCGCGGCCATGAAGTTGTGGAAGTCGAGAACCTCGAGCGGGTCGATGATGTGGAGCCTGTCGAAGCCGTCGAGCTCCTCGTGCGCCGCCTTGCGGACGAGTGGGTTCATGTGGATGGGGTAGATCGCCTTGGTGTCGGGGTGCTCCTCCATCACGCGGCGGATGGCGCGGAACATGCGGTGCATGGGCTCGCCCAGGTTCTCGCGGCGGTGCGCCGTGATGAGGATGAGACGGGAGCCCTCCGCCCAGTCGAGCTCGGGGTGCGAGTAGCCCCCGCGCACGGTGGTGCGCAGGGCGTCGATGCCGGTGTTCCCGGTGACCCAGATCTTCGACTCCGGCTTGCCCTCGTCCAGCAGGTTCTGCTTGCTGGCCTCAGTGGGGGCGAAGTAGTACTCGCTCACGATGTCGACCGCCTGGCGGTTGAACTCCTCCGGCCAGGGGCTGTAGATGTCGTGCGTGCGCAGGCCGGCCTCGACGTGGCCCACGGGAATCTGAAGGTAAAAGCACGCGAGCGCCGCGGCGAAGCTGGTCGTGGTGTCTCCGTGGACCAGGACGACATCGGGCCTCTCGCCCTCGAGGACGGCCCTGAGCTTGAGCAGCACGTCGCACGTCACGTCGAACAGCGTCTGGCCCGGCTTCATGATCGCAAGGTCGTGGTCGGGAGTCACGTCGAAGACGCGCAGCACCTGGTCGAGCATCTCGCGGTGCTGGCCGGTCACGGTCACCACAGTCTCGAAATCATCCGTGCGCGCCTTCAGCTCGTTGACGAGCGGGCACATCTTAATTGCCTCCGGGCGGGTGCCGAAGACGAGCATTACTTTCTTCTTAGTCATTGGCCTTGCTCCTCTTTGACTCCTTGCGGAGAAGCATGTAGAAACGGGTGTTGCCGACCACGTAGCGCTTCACCAGGCGCTTGGGCTCCTGCATCATGCGGAAGAGCCACTCCAGGTTCGCGCGCTGCATCCACATCGGGGCGCGCGGGATGTTGCCGGAGACCACGTCGAACGAACCCCCCACGCCCACGAAAGCGCCCTTGGCGCCCAGCTCGCGGAAACGCTCGATCAGGCGTTCCTTCTTGGGCGAGGTGATGCCCACGAACACGATGTCGGGCTCGGCCTGCTCAACCTCGGCGACCACGGCATCGAACTCGTCTTCGCCGAAGTAGCCGTCACGGTAGCCCGCAAGGACCATATTGGGATACCTCTCGGACAGTACCTCGGCGGTCTTTGCGACCACTTCGGCTTTGGCGCCTAGCAGGTAGACGCTGTGCCCCTCACGCTCGGCCAGCCCACACAGCTCCCACATGAGGTCGATGCCGGCCACGCGCTCGGGCAAGTCCACGCCCAGCTTCTTGGCGGCCATGACCATGGACGCGCCATCGGCGTTTACGATCTCGCAGCGGCGCACGCACGCATCCATCTCGGGATCGTCACGCATCTGAAGCAACTTGTCGGCGTTCACGCCGATCAAATGAGCGAAGCGCCCCTCCTTGATGAGGGCATTGGTCGCCTCGACGGTCTGCTCCATCGTCCAGGGGTCGACGGGGGCGCCCAGGACTTCGACTCGTCCGGGAAGATCAACCGTTGAACCGGTGCCTTCGTAATTCCCTATAGTCTCTTTAGCAAGCGCCATTTCCGCTAACAACCTCAATCACTGTGAGTAGGATTATTTTGAAATCGAAGAAAATGCCTCGTTTGGCTATATATTCCAGATCGCGTCGGACCATCCCGTCGAATCCAGTCGAGTTACGCTCAGTGACTTGCCACCAGCCGGTGATGCCAGGCTTCACGGCAAGACGCTGCAAGTCGTATTCCGTGTACTCCGACACCTCGTTCGGCAGCGGCGGGCGCGGGCCGACGACGGACATCTGGCCCAGGAACACATTGAGGAACTGCGGGAACTCGTCGATGGAGTGCTTGCGGATGAACCTGCCGATCTTGGTAACGCGGGGGTCCTCCTTCATCTTGAACATGGCCCCGGCGATCTCGTTTTGCCCCTTGAGCTCAGCGAGGCGTTCGTCGGCGTCCTTGTACATGGAGCGGAACTTCCACATGCGGAACGTGGTCAGGCTGCCGTCGGAGCGGGTCTGGCCCACGCGAATCTGGCTGTAGAAGGGGCTGCCCTCGCTCTCCAACCGGATGGCCGCGGCGAGAATTAGGCTGGGGATTGCGATGGCGACGAGCGCGGCACCGCTGAAAACGATGTCGAACGCGCGCTTCACGGCCCTATAGGCCAGGCGAGAACGGTCCCAGTCCATGATGGACTGCATGGCCTTGTAGCGGCCGGCGCGCTCGCGTCGGTCCATGGCCTGAGCAATGAGCGCTGCCCCCGCAGGCGCATCCGTTGCAAATTGAGTTTTATCCAACACGTTGTCTTCCAAGATTTCGTCCCCGAGACGGGGATCCTCCCTGTTCTTTGCAGCGATCGCCAGCAGCTAGGCGATCGCCTTTTTAAGGTTTCGCATTACGCGCTGCTCGGCCGATAACACGGCAAGGCCAACGCGCGTAGTTACGCGTCGGCCGCACAGATCGAGCTCCAAATAAGCAGTGCTCTTGCGTCTGTTAATGGTTTTGATAAGGCCTTCGTGGCCCAGCAGCGGACCAGCCGTTACTACGACTTGGTCGCCATCTTTTAGGGCCTCACTCATGGGCACTACGCGGTCTCCCCTATGCGTAAAGCCGCCAATGAGCTGGACCTCTTCTTTTGCCAGCGGCACAAACTGACCGTCCTGGGATAGCACCCGGGCAAAGTCGTCCATGCGAAGCAGATACTGTTGCACGGTACGGGGATCTGCCGTGTCGCAGATAAGATAACCGGGGAACAGCGGCTTGGTCGTATTGACCCATTCGCCGTGTACCTTGATCTCGGTTTGAAATTGGGGATAAAAGAGCTCCTGTATGGCGCCAGCCGGCACCATACGCTCAATGCGCTCGCGCATTACGTCTTCGCGACCGTTAATGACCTGGATTACATACCACACGAGCACCACCCCCTTGCTGTCTTACGTGTGGCTCACGGGGTTTGGGTATGGCTTCGCCAGGGCGCTTGTGCGCGAAGGCGCTCCATATTCAAACCCTGAGCCCAGTTAGACAAGCACGTGGCTCTGCCCCACCGTGAACGGTATGTATAAAAGCAGTTGCAAGAGACGCGGACGTGTATCGCAAAATGACCGCATCTCCAGCTATCTGCGTGCGAGCCAGTCAAGCGGGTACAAAACTAGACCGCACGCAAACAGCTAAAGGGCTACTACGTTTTGGCATACAAACTATTAAATGCATCCTGAAATTAACTCAATGCAGATAAATAACGTTGCATGACATCATTATTGGAGCTCGTGGTGTTTCTGGCACCGCCGTTACGGCCGGATGCTGATCGACCCTGCGTTTTGCGACTTGCTGGAGCCGCGAGCACAGTTGAACTCATGTAACGTTAGGTATCCTAGCACAAGCTGATAGCGAAACTGATTAGGCTAATAGCGGACAACATTTCGTTCATTTAGCGTGTTCAAGGGGGTTGTTTTGGGGTGTTATTCACATTGATGCAGGTTAATGGGATGCTAACAGCTGATTAGGGGCGTTCCTGAAGCCCAAATGGAACGGCGATCTACACTGATAATCGCGTTTGTCTAACAAACTATGTACAGAGATGGGAAATAAATTGTGCAACTTTTTGTTGGCGTAGGTGGGGTATGTGGCGCGAGGTATTTTGGCATGAAAAAAGGCCTTCGGAATTCCGAAGGCCATTACATTCACGATGGTGGAGACGAGGGGGATCGAACCCCTGACCTCTTGACTGCCAGTCAAGCGCTCTCCCAGCTGAGCTACGCCCCCGTGACGAGGAGACACTATAGGGGAAGTTGGCACGGCGTGCAAGGACTTTTTTGGGTCAGATTCTAAATACCTATTGATATAGGTAAGCGATAGCGGTGCCGGTGTGGACTTGGATCGTGGCTTTTGACCTAACGACGTTGCTGATGCCGGTGTCGGCCAACAAGCCCAGCGGGGCGTGATTTAGTTCCCATTCTAGGCCGTGTTCGTTTACCTCAGTGTTAGGGGCAATGGCGATGATGGAGAACGTCTTGCCTTCGGCGCCTTCGATGGTCCACGACTCGCCTGCGCGAAGGATGCGGGCGACCACCTTGTTCTCGGCGATCCAGACGGGGGCATCCTCGTAGCCCGCGAGCAGCCCCAGAACGGAAAGGGCCATATCGGGACGGCCACCGGTGGCGCAAGTCGTGACCACTTCGGCACCCGGCCAGCGACGGCGGACCGAATCGAGCGCCAACGCCAGATCGGTATAGTCCTTGTAGGGGTCGTGGCGCTCAACTTCAAAGTCGGTGGCAGCATCGACCAGCGCGCGACCTGTATCGCTCACCGTATCGGCATCCCCTACATATACGTCGCAGCCCAGTCCCGCGCCAAGCAGCGCGTCGAGCCCGCGGTCCACGGCAACAATGTGGCCGCACTCCCCCGCTAGTTGACGTAGCAGATCCGCGCTCGCCACCACGGGCGAACCACAGACCACTAATACCTTACAAGCCACAGCCCTCGCCTATCCCTCAAACGAAAGCACGCGGGCCAGATCCAGGTCCTCGTAGCTGTCGATAAAGATATCGCAGTTGGCGCGCACATCGTCGCGCTTCATGCGGCCGTGCGGGTCATAAATGCCCACACGCTTAAAGCCAGCGACCCCAGAGCTCTTTAGGCCAAAAACGGCGTCCTCAAACACCCAGGCGCGCGCAAACTTGTGCCCATGACGCTCCTCCAGGCGGCGCAGCGCCAGCTCGTATACGTCGGGGAACTGTTTGGAGCGTCCCGCCTCGCCCGTCGTGGTAACAAACTCCATGTAGGCATCGAGCCCGGCACCAGCGAGCGCAGACTGCACCAGCTCGGCCGGCGTGGACGTGGCAACGCACATGGCAATACCGGCCTCCTTCGCCTGCTCCAAAAATGCAAGCAGGCCGTCGCGCGGCGGCACCTTGGAGTACCCATCAATCAGAATATTGCTCAGCTCGCGATACAGTTCCTCGCCATTGGCACCAATGCCCCACGTGTCGTGGTAGGCCTGGCACTCGTCCTCGTTTGACAAATGCTCAAACTGGGCAAAATCGTCGACCGTCACGTCAATACCGTGGCGGTGCAATAACTCGGGCTGGGCATAGGCCCAAACGGGGGTGCTATTAACCAGTGTGCCGTCGCAATCGAAAATAAAAGCGACATTGTGAGCGGCGGTCTGGGACATAAACATACCTTTCGATGTCAAATGGTAAACAACCTGCTAAAAACGTTTTACCAAACGTTAATCTACTAGTCTAGAAACCCTATTTGGTAAAACTGTCAAGAGTTTTACCATCGCAATTCTGCCAGTGGTATAAACATGGCGCTCGCCGATTAAACGCCGCCGCAAATCCACTTTTCTCCATAAAAGTAACGAACAGGTGTTATCGTATTTCGTGCCGAAAGTTCCACCGAGCACGCGAGGTGGAACGAATCATAGAACTATCGCCGTCCCCTCGATTCGTGCAGCCTTGGACCTTTCGCATCTAGTCACCAAGGCAACACGCTGCCGCGTCATGATGGGATCAAACGTGAGCGATACAAAGCTAAAGCCAGCAACCAAAAAGCCTGCTACCCGTAAAGCCGCCCCGCACGCACCGGAGCTCTCTAAGGACGATGTCTACCTGTTTGGCATTGGCATGTGGGAGCGCAGCTGGGAAAAGATGGGCGCGCACCCCGACACGCAGAACCGTACGCGCGGTTGGCGCTTTTGCGTTTGGGCGCCCGACGTAAAGAGCGTCCATGTCATTGGCGAATTTAACGACTGGAATGAGGAAGCCAACCCGCTGGTGCCCGTGCATACGAGCGCTATTTGGGAAGGCTTTATTCCTGGTGCCGAGCAGGGCCAGCTCTATAAGTATCTCATCGAGACCAACGAGGGCGAGAAGCTCTATAAGGCCGATCCGTATGCCTTTAAGGCCGAGTGCCCTCCGGGAACAGCGAGCGTGCTGTGGACCCTCGACGGCTATAAGTGGAACGACGCCGCATGGCTCAAGCGCCGCGCCGGCCACAACCACATGTCGCAGCCGCTAAACATCTACGAGGTGCATATTGGCTCGTGGAAGCGCCACGGCGATGCGCCGCAGGGCGATCCGGACGAGTACGGCAACTATCCTGGCCCCATGGATCCCTTCCCCGCGCAGCGCGGCGAGTTCTATACCTACGACGACCTGTCGGTGGAGCTCGTGGACTACGTGCGCGACATGGGCTACACGCATATCGAGGTCATGCCGCTCATGGAGCATCCCTTCGATGGCTCCTGGGGCTACCAGACGACCGGCTACTATGCCGCCACGTCGCGTTATGGCAACCCGCAGCAACTCATGCACTTTATCGATGCATGCCACGAGGCGGGCATTGGCGTGATCATGGACTGGGTGCCCGGCGGTTTTTGCGCCGACGCCCACGGCCTTGCCACCTTTAACGGCCATATGCTGTTTGAGCACGAGATTCACCCCAACTGGGGCACGCACAAGTTCGACTTCGCCCGTGGCGAGATCCGCTCCTTCCTGGTCTCCAACGTGCTGTACTGGCTCGAGAACTTCCATGTTGACGGCATTCGCATGGACGGCGTGTCCAGCATGCTGTACCTCAACTTTGGCATCGACGATCCCGGCCAAAAGAAGTTCAACAAGTACGGTACCGAGGAGGACCTGGACGCCAGCGCGTTTATTCGCCAGGTCAACTGCGCCGTGGAGGCCCACTTCCCCGACGTGATGATGATGGCCGAGGAGTCCACCGCGTGGCCGCTCGTGACCTATCCGCCGCAGGACGGCGGCCTGGGCTTCCACTACAAGTGGGACATGGGCTGGATGAACGACACCCTGCATTACATGCAGACCGATTTTCCGTGGCGCCCCGGCAACCACGGGCTGCTCACGTTCTCCATCATGTACGCCTTTACCGAGAACTTTATTTGCCCGCTGAGCCACGACGAGGTCGTCCACGGCAAGTGCTCGCTCATCGGCCGCATGCCGGGCGACTGGTGGCGCCAGTTTGCCGGCCTGCGCACGCTGGCTTTCTACCAGATGACGCACCCCGGCGCCAAGCTTAACTTTATGGGCAACGAGATCGGCCAGTTTATTGAGTGGCGCTACTACGAGTCTATCCAGTGGTTCCTAACCGAGGAGTACGAGACGCACCGTCATCATCAGGCGTTTATCAAGGCGCTCAACCACCTGTACACCGCCGAGCCCGCCCTGTACGAGCGCGGCTACAACGACGACGGCTTTACCTGGATCGACGCGGACAACTCCAAGCAGTCCATCATGAGCTTTGTGCGCCAGGGCGAGGACGTCGATGACGACCTGGTGATCCTGATCAACTTTGACCCGGCGAGCTACGAGAGCTTCCGCGTGGGCGTGCCGCGCGAGGGTGACTGGGAGGTCATCTTCGACTCCGACCGTCCCGAGTTTGGCGGCAGCGGCTATGCCGGCGAGGAACCCTACACCTGCTCGAGCGAGCCCTATCCTTGGAACGGGCAGATGGACTCCATCGAGATCAAGGTTCCCGGCCTGGCAGGTGTGGTGCTTAAGCGCCGCGGCCCCAGCAGCTATAAACCGCCAGTGGTTGAGGAGCCCAAGGCTGCGCCCAAAAAGCGCATGTCTTCGGTGAAGCCTAAGCCTGCGGCTGCCAAGAAGGCTCCGGCTAAGGCGAGGGCCAAGGCAACCAAGCCCGCTACGGCCAAGAAGACAACCGCCAAAAAGGCTGCCCCCAAGGCCAAGACAGGCACTGTTAAGGCGTCTGGCAAGGATGCGTAACAAAGTCGTTACCACTGCAGTTACCCGCGCCGCAGGGGCGTAGGATAAAAGTCATAACCGTTCCGGGAGAAACATCCCCGGGGGAAAGGAACGTATGAATAAGATCTTCGACAACAAGCAGGAGTTTACCGAGCTCTATCGCGATGCCGTCATGAGCATCAGCGGCAAGAGCGTCGAGGCCGCCAGCGACCTCGACCGCTTTAACGCCCTGGCCAAGCTCGTGGCCGAGAAGGCGCGCACTGTTGCCACCAAGAGCGACGCCCGAGTGACCGCCGAGGGCAAAAAGCGCGTGTACTACTTCTCAATCGAGTTTTTGATCGGCCGCCTGCTCGACAACTACCTGCTCAACTTTGGCGTGCGCGATATGGTCGCCGAGGCGCTCGACGACATGGGGTTTGACCTGTCCGTCATCGAGAACCAGGAGCCCGATCCGGCGCTGGGCAACGGTGGCCTGGGTCGTCTGGCCGCATGCTTCCTGGATTCCATGGCAGCCGAGGGCATTGCCGGCTACGGCAACGGCATGCGCTACCGTTACGGCCTGTTTAAACAGGAGATCGTCAACGGCAGCCAGGTCGAGGCCACCGACGAGTGGCTCACCCACGGCTATCCCTGGGAGGTCCGTCGTCAGGACAAGGCCGTGACCATCAAGTTTGGCGGCCGCGTCGAGGGCTTTGAGGAGAACGGCCGCACGTTCTACCGCACGGTGGACACGCAGGACATCCTGGCCGTGCCTTACGACATCCCCGTGGTGGGCTATGCCGGCGAGACCGTCAACAAGCTGCGCGTCTGGGCTGCCGAGCCGGTCGAGGAGCACTTCGATCTGGAGGCCTTCAACCGCGGTGACTACGCCCTGGCCGACGCCGAGCGCGCCGAGGCCGAGGCCATCAGCGCCATCCTCTACCCCAACGACGCCGGCGAGCACGGCCGTCTGCTGCGCCTGAAGCAGGAGTACCTGTTTGTCTCGGCCGGTATCTACAGCCTGCTCGACACCTTTGAGAAGGAGCACGGCGCGAACTGGGAACTGCTGCCGCAGTTTGTGGCCATCCACACCAACGACACGCACCCCGCCATGTGCGGCCCCGAGCTCATGCGCATCCTCATCGACGAGAAGAAGCTCGAGTGGGACGACGCCTGGAACATCGTGACGCAGGTCGTGAGCTACACCAACCACACCATCCTGCCCGAGGCTCTGGAGAAGTGGCCCATCGGCACGTTCTCCAAGCTCCTCCCCCGTGTGTACCAGATCATCGACGAGATCAGCCGTCGTTGGCACGAGTCGTTCGACACCACGAAGGAGGGCTGGCAGGAGCGTCTGCGCCAGACCGCCATCCTGTGGGACGGCGAGATTCGCATGGCCAACCTGTCTGTGATCTGCAGCCACAGCGTCAACGGCGTGGCAAAGATCCACTCCGACATCATCAAGAACATCGTGCTCAAGGACTTCTATGCCCTGACGCCCGAGAAGTTCAACAACAAGACCAACGGCATCTCGCACCGTCGCTTCTTTGCCGAGGCCAACCCCACCTACGCCAAGCTCGTGACCGAGGCCATTGGCGACGGCTGGCTCAAGGACGCCTTTGAGCTGGAGAAGCTCAAAGAGTTCCAGAACGACACCGAGTTCCTGAAGGCCGTGGGTGCCTCCAAGCGCGCTAACAAGGAGCGCCTGGCCGCCTACGTTAAGGCCGAGACCGGTCTGGTCATTGACCCCAACACCGTCTTCGATGTTCAGGTTAAGCGCTTCCATGCCTACAAGCGCCAGCTCATGAATATCATGAAGGTGATGGACATCTACAACCGTCGCATCGCCGATCCCAACTTCCACGTGACGCCGACGACCTTCATCTTTAGCGGCAAGGCCGCCTCGAGCTACACCTTTGCCAAGGAGACCATCCGCCTCATTAACTCCGTGGCCGACGTCATCAACAACGATGCCCGCGTCAATGAGGTCATGAAGGTCTGCTTTATCCCCAACTTCCGCGTGAGCAACGCCCAGCTCATCTACCCCGCCGCCGAGATCTCGGAGCAGATCTCCACGGCCGGCAAGGAGGCCTCGGGCACGTCCAACATGAAGCTCATGATGAACGGCGCCATTACGCTGGGCACCCTCGACGGCGCCAACATCGAGATCGCCGACCTGGCCGGCCGTGAGAACGAGGCCATCTTTGGCCTGACCGCTCCCGAGGTCGAGCAGCTCTGGGCATCCAACAACTACTTTGCGTGGGATACCCTCAACGGCGACCGCGAGCGTCTAGGCCGCGTGATGGACGAGCTCAAGGACAACACCTTTGCCGGCCTTTCGGGCAACTTCGAGAGTATCTACAACGAGCTCATGAACAACAACGACCCCGACCTGGTCATGGCCGACTTCCGCAGCTACGTTGACGCCTGGGAGAAGCTCACGGGCAGCTACGGCGACCAGGAGACCTGGAACCGCAAGGCCCTGCTCAACACCGCCTCGAGTGGCTGGTTCTCGTCCGACCGCACCATTCGCGAGTATCGCGACGAGATCTGGCACGCATAAAGCGCGCGAGCTCCCTTTGCCGCACGGCATTACTCGACGGGCGTGACAGTGCGCCGCGCCCGTCGCTAATGGGTTAGGAACATCGATGACAGAAGGAGAAATCGATGAGTAAGAAAGAATGCATCGCGATGCTCCTCGCAGGAGGACAGGGCAGCCGATTGGGGGCACTCACCCAAAAGATCGCCAAGCCGGCGGTTAGCTTTGGTGGCAAGTTCCGCATTATCGACTTTTCGCTGTCCAACTGTTCCAACTCGGGCATCGACACGGTGGGCGTTCTGACGCAGTACCGTCCCTACCTGCTGCATGCCTACGTGGGCTCCGGCGAGGCGTGGGATCTGGACAGCCGCGACGGCGGCGTGTCGATCCTGCCGCCGTACGAGACGCAGACAGGCGGCGCCTGGTATGCGGGCACGGCCGACGCCATTACGCAGAACCTCGACTACATCAAGGCCAACGACCCCAAGTACGTCCTGATTCTTTCGGGCGATCATCTGTATCGCATGGACTACCGCAAGATGCTCAAGACGCACATTGAGAACAACGCCGACCTCACGGTGAGCGTTATGCCCGTTCCGTGGGAGGAGGCCAGCCGCTTTGGCATCCTGACCACCGACCCCGAAGACGGCCGCATCACCAAGTTTACCGAGAAGCCCGAGAAGCCCGATTCGAACCTCGCGTCCATGGGCATCTACATCTTCTCGGCCGACGTGCTGATCGAGGCGCTCGAGGAGGACGCTCTGGACCAGCGCTCGAGCCACGACTTTGGCAAGGACATCATCCCCAAGCTGCTCGGTGAGAACAAGCGCCTGTACAGCTACGAGTTCCACGGCTTCTGGAAGGACGTCGGCACCATCGCCAGCTTCCATGAGACCTCGATGGACCTGCTGGGTAACAACCCCGAGTTCGATCTGTTCGACAAGAACTTCCCCATCATGTCCAACATCACCACGCGTCCGCCGCACTACATTGGCCCGGACGGCCGCCTAGACGACTGCCTGGTCTCCAATGGCTGCAAGATCTACGGCACCGCTCGCCACTCGATCCTTTCGACCGATGTCATCATCGAGGAGCGCGCCGTGGTCGAGGACTCCGTGCTGCTGCCGGGTGCGCACGTTAAGAGCGGTGCGCACATATGCCGCGCTATTTTGGGCGAGAACTCCACGGTCGAAGAGGGCGTGAAGCTCGGCTCTGTCGATACCACCAAGGATACGGCCGTCGTTGGAAATGACGTCGTTATCGGGAAGGGGGAATGATCCGATGATCAATCGCAAGGCCATCGGTTATATCACCGCTAACTACTCTTCGACCTACGGCAGCGTCCTGCTCAAGGACCGCCCCATCGCGTCCGTTCCGTTTTTGGGCCGCTACCGCCTGATCGACTTTCCGCTGTCCAACATGATGAATGCCGGCATTAAGACCGTCGGCGTCGTCATGCCGGGCAATTACCGCTCCCTGATCGACCACGTGGGCTCGGGCAAGGACTGGGGCCTGGACCGCAAGAAGGGCGGCCTGTTCATGGTGCCCGGCAACGCGTACGGCACCACCAAGGGCGGCATGCGCTTCCTGCTGCGCGACATCATCTCCAACAAGACGCTGTTCCAGCGCTCGGAGAATCCCTATGTTGTGATGATGGGCACCAACATCATCTTTAACATGGACCTCAACACCATCATCGAGGCGCACGAGAACTCCGGCGCCCAAATGACCGTGGTGTACTGCAAGGCCACACGCAACGTCGATGACGAGACCAAACTCGAGATTAACGAGAACGGCCGCCTGACGGGCGTGAGCGCCGGCGTCGTGTACGGCGACAACGCGTCTATGGACTGCTGCATCGTCAACCGCGAGACGCTGCTCGAGATCATCGACCACTACCAGGCCGCCGACTATCTGGACCTGCTCGAGGCACTCCAGGGCGACTTTGGCAACATCGACGTGTGCAGCTACGAGTACAAGGGCGAGGTTGTGGGCGTATTTAGTGAGAAGTCGCTGTATCGCCGCAGCATGGACCTGCTCGACCAGACCGTGGCCGATCAGCTCTTCGATCCCGAGCGCCCGATCCTGACCAAGGCTCACGACGTGCCGCCTTCGCGCTATGCGACCGGCAGCCACGCGTGCAACTCGATCATCTCGGCCGGCTGCATCATCAAGGGCACCGTGCGCAACTCGATCCTGTCGCGCGGCGTCGTGGTCGAGGAAGGCGCTTCGGTGACCAACTCGATCATCAACCAGAGCTGCATCATCAAGAGCGGCGCCCGCGTTGAGAACGCCATCCTGGACAAGAACAACGTGGTTCCCACCAACACCGAGCTTCGCGGCACGCCCGAGAATATTCTGGTGCTGGGCAAGGCTCCGTTAACTTCTGACACCACCATCGTACGTTAACGTTGGCACCGCAACATCGCTCGTAACATGTAGAATAGCCGCCCGGTTCGCGCCAGGCGGCTATTCTCGAATTGCAACATGGGAGACAATATGGCAGATTCCAGCAAAAAGATGCAGATCGTGTTTGCCTCGGCCGAGTGCGCACCGTTTGTAAAGACCGGTGGCCTGGGCGACGTGGCAGGCTCGCTGCCTGCGGCGCTTGTGCGCGCCGGCGCCGAAGTTATCGTGATGGTGCCCAAGTACGCCACCATAAAGGACGAGTACAAGGCGCAGATGGAGCACTTCTCCGACTTTTACGTGAGTCTGGGCTGGCGCAACGAGTACTGCGGACTCGAGAAGCTCGAGCACGACGGCGTCACCTATATGTTCATCGACAACGAGCGCTACTTTGCGCGCGACTATCCGTACGGCTTCTTTGACGACGGCGAGCGCTTTGCGTTCTTCTCCAAGGCCATCACCGAGAGCCTGCAGCACCTGCCGGCCGGCTTTGAGTGCGACATCCTGCACTGCAACGACTGGCAGACGGCGCTGGCACCCGTGTTCTTGCGCGAGTTCTACCAGGGCCTGCCGCTGTATGACCGCGTCAAGACCGTGTTCTCGATCCACAACGTGGCGTTCCAGGGCCAGTTTAGCGACACCGTGATGGAGGACATCCTAGGTGTGGCGCATATTCCGGCGGCCGCCTCGCAGCTGCGTTGCGATGCCTGCAGCATTAACTACATGCTGGGCGCGCTGCGCTATGCCGATGCCATCACCACAGTGAGCCCCACCTATGCCAACGAGATCCAGACGCCCGAATTTGGCGAGGGTCTGGACGGCGTGCTGCGCGAACGCTCCTATGCGCTGCAGGGTATCCTGAACGGCATTGATGTGGCAGGCTTTGACCCGGCGACCGACAAGCGCATTGCCGCCAACTACACCGTGGAGGACCGTTCCGGCAAGGCCGTGTGCAAGGCCAAGCTGCAGGAAGAGCTGGGGCTCGAGGTGCGCGACGACCGCCCGCTTATGGTGATGGTCACGCGTCTGACGCGCCAGAAGGGCATGGACCTGGTCATGTACGCGCTCGACCGCATTCTGGCCGGCGGCGTGCAGGTGGCGGTGCTGGGCACCGGCGACCGCGACTACGAGGACGGCCTGCGCTACTTCCAGGACAAGTACCCCGGCACCATGGCCGCACGCATCGAGTTCGATCCGGCGCTGTCGCAGCGCATGTATGCTGCCGCCGACATGTTCCTAATGCCTTCGAAGTTTGAGCCCTGCGGCCTGTCGCAGATCATCGCCATGCGCTATGGCACCCTGCCCATCGTGCGCGAGACCGGCGGTCTAAAGGACACCGTGATCCCGTACAACGAGTTTACTGGCGAGGGTACGGGATTCTCGTTTAGTAACTTTAACGGCGACGAGATGGGCGACGCCGTGTTCCGCGCGGCGCGTCTGTTCTGGGACAACCGCGATGCCTGGAACCAGCTGGTCACGCAGGCCATGAGCCAGGACTTTAGCTGGACGCGCTCGGCCGACAAGTATCTGGACCTGTACTTCTTTATGCATCCGGAGATCGAGCGCCCGGTGGCTGTTGTCGACGAGCCTGAGGCTGTTGCTGAGCCGGTGGCCGCTGAGGAGCCCAAGGCCGAAGAGAAGCCGGTTGAAGCTGAGCCCGTTACGGCCGAGTCTGAGGTGAAGGCTGAGGCTGCTCCTGAGGCAGAGTCCGAGGTCAAGCCAGCTGCAAAGCCTGCAGCTAAGAAGACCACGACTCGTAAGACGACGGCTAAGAAGGCCACAGCGGCCAAGGCGACGGCAACCAAGACCACCGCTGTCAAGACAACGACCTCGCGCAAGCGCACCACCGCAGCTGCCAAGAAGGCCGCCGAAGCCGAGGCTGCTCCCGAGGTAAAGGCCGACGCCGTCGAGGCTAAGGCTGCGGCAAAGGCACCGGCCAAGGCCGCTACCAAGAAGACGACCGCGACCGCCAAGAAGGCAACAGCTGCCAAGAAGACCACGGCAACGAAGTCGACGGCCGCCAAGGCTACTGTGACAAAGGCCGCTCCGAAGGCTGCCGCAAAGCCTGCCGTCAAGGTCGAGGAGACAGCCGCCGAGCCCAAGGCCGAGGCAGCTGTCGAGGCCAAGCCGACCGCCAAGACCACCACGCGCAAGCGCGCAACGACGACGGCCAAGAAGTCCACGGCAAAGGCCGCAACTCCCAAGTCAGAGGCTAAGGCCGAGGCCAAGCCTGCAGTAAAGGCCAAGCCGGCACCAAAGGCCGCTGAGGTCAAGACCGCTCAGAAGGCTACGGCAAAGGCCGAGCCCGCCAAGAAGGCCCCGGTCTCCCCCGTCGCCGCGACCGAGGAAAAGGCTCCGACCAAGAAGACCTCCGTCCGCAAGGCAACGGCCACCCGCAAGCGCCGCTAGCCCACAGACGTTCCAAAACTCAACATCCCCAAAACAAGGGGGCGCCCCAACCAGGCGCCCCCTTCTTAGTAGATTTTAAGGCATGTCCCAAAAATCTACTGCGGTTGGTAAAACGATTTTCTAGGACAACCGTTCGCCGATAGTGAGCGGCTGTAGTTTATACAACTAAAGTGCAACGATATACTTAAGTACTGTGCGTTAAGCCCATGGCCAGCAGGCCATGATTCTATTGAACTGGACCGTACTATGAGATTGATACACAACAGCCGCCTGCCGCAGTTTCGCACTCCGTTTGGCGCTGTGACCACTGGCACTTCCGTTTCGCTCTCGGTGATCTTGGAGGATG